>NZ_JPRS01000087.1 GCF_000738085.1 Cryobacterium sp. MLB-32 | reverse complement strand
CATTCCCCCTAGTGTTCGCTGAACACGTTGATGAGGTGGCGCGGAGCGAAACCGAGCATCGTGATGACCCACAGTCCGATCACCACATAAAACATGACCTTCTGGTACTTGGCGTTCCAGAAGTCGATCAGAATGATGCGGAGCCCGTTGAAAGCGTGGAACACGATGGCGGCCACGAGGGCCACCTCACCGAGCCCCATGATGGGCGTCTGATACTGCGAGATCACCGCGTTGTAGGCTTCCGGACTCACCCGGATCAATGCCGTGTCGAGAATGTGAACCAGCAAGAAGAAGAAGATCGCGACACCGGTGATCCGGTGCAGAACCCACGACCACATTCCTTCGTTGCCCCGGTACAAAGTGCCGGCGGGGCGACGTGATGTCGTCTTCTGCTGAGCTGTCAGGGTTCCTGCCGATTTATTAGGCATGAACAACCCTCCCTGGCTGAATAGTTTTACGCCTCAAACGAGACCGGTCAGGCTCAATGAGCCCGTCCAACAGTCTAACCATGTGTGCGACGAAACAGATGCCGCGCAGCGGGAGCTATCGTTGTAAAGACAAAGGAACGAGGGTGGTGGCGTTCACGGCCGCGCGCTCGTCGATGACCCCTTCGTAGTGCTCAAGAAGGGTGGCGCAGACGTTGTGCCAGGAGCGTCCGAGAACGGTCCGGCGACCCGCTTCTCCCATCCGATTGCGCAGGCCGGAATCGTTCACCAGTTGCTCCACGCACTGCCGCAGATGGGGCTCGGAATCGGGCGCGAACAGGTAGCCGTTTTGGCCGTGAGTGACCAGGTCGATGGGCCCGCCGGCGGCCGGCGCGACCACTGGCAGACCGGATGCGTGTGCTTCCTGCAGGGTCTGGCCGAATGTTTCTTCCGTGCCGGCGTGCACAAATATGTCGAAGCTGGCATAGGCGGTGGCGAGGTCGTCGCCGGCCAGTCGACCGAGCCAGGTGACGGGCATGCCGGCCAGTGCGCGGGCGATCTGCGGCTCGGAGGGACCGTCGCCCACCAGGGCGACCCGGATGCCCGCAAGGCCACGGAGAGCCCGAAATCGCTCGACCTGTTTCTCGGGGGCCATGCGTCCGACGTAGCCCACGATGACCTCATTTTTGGGGGCGATTTTCTGCCGTAAAATTCTGGCCTCGGATGAATTCCGTCGATTGGGGTGGAAGCCGACGAGGTCAACGCCCCGGGTCCACAGCGCGAGGTGAGGAACGCGCATTCGAACGAGGTCGCTCATCGACGCCGACGAGGGCACGAGGGTGCGGCTCGCTCCGTCGTGCACCCACTTGACATACCGCCACGCAAGCGCGGTGGCCTGACCGAGGTGGTTGCGAGCGGCGTACCCGGCGACATCCGTTTGAAAAATGGCGACAGACGGGATGCCGAGACGATTCGCGGCCGCGATGCCCTGCGCGCCCAGCAGGAACGGGCTGGCCGCATGCACCACGTCGGGCCGGAAGTCCGCGAGGAGTCGTTGCACGTGCGGGCTGGGCAGACCGACGGGGAATTGGCGATAGGCGATGGCCGGCACCGTGTGAACCGGGAAACCCGCGTATTCACGTGGGGCGCCGTACGGGGCGATGACGATCGCGTCATGGCCGTTTTCGGCGAGGTGCTCCAGCACCTTGCACACGCTCGTCGTGACTCCGCTGATGGTGGGAAGGAAACTTTCGCTGATGAGTGCGACTCGCATGATGCGAGAATATGCGCGCCCCGTGGCGTGCCGGTGAATGCCCGGTGAACCTGTGGGGTGGCTGCGGCGGGCTGGCGATAACATGGGCCCATGCCTTCGCTCCCCGATGCCCTCGACCGCTTCTACAGTGTGATCCCGGCGGGCGGGATCGGCTCTCGTCTCTGGCCGTTGTCCCGAGCGGATGCCCCCAAGTTTCTGCACGACCTCACCGGCTCCGGCCAGACCCTGCTGCGCGACACGTGGGACCGGCTCGCCCCGATCAATGGGGACCAGCGCATCATGGTGGTCACCGGACGCGCTCACCGGGCCGCGGTCGAGAAGCAGCTGCCGGAGCTGCACGACCCCAACGTGGTACTCGAAAGCGAGCCACGCGATTCGACCGCCGCCATCGGCCTGGCCGCGGCAATCCTCGAGCAGCGCGCGCCGGGCGTCATCATCGGGTCGTTCCCCGCCGACCACGTGATCACCGGAGACTCCCTGTTCCGTTCGGCGGTGCACGAGGCTGTCTCCGCGGCAGACGCCGGCTACATCGTGACCATCGGCATCCGCCCCACCGAAGCGTCCATCGGCTTCGGTTACATCAAGAGCGACGGTCCGATGGACATCCCCGGCGCCGAGACCGCGCTGTCGGTCGATTCGTTCGTGGAAAAGCCCGAGCCGGAGGTTGCCGAGCGTTATCTCGCCGAAGGCACGTATCTCTGGAACGCCGGCATGTTCATTGCCCGGGCCGACCGCCTCCTCGAAGAGATCGGCGCGAGCGAGCCCGAGCTGCTCGCCGGCCTGCTCGAACTTGCCGAAGCCTGGGACACCCCGCGTCGAGGTGCCGTCGTCGACCGCGTCTGGCCGCGGCTCAAGAAGATCGCGATCGACTACTCGGTGGCCGAACCCGCCGCTGCGGCCGGCAAGCTCGTGGTGATCCCCGGGCAGTTCGAGTGGGACGATGTGGGCGACTTCGCCTCCATCGCCAAGCTGCACTCCGGCGGACGCAAGGCCAACCTCGCGATCCTCGGCGAGGGAGCGCGCGTGCTCGCCGACTCATCGAGCGGCATCGTGGTGAGCCACACCGGACGCATGATTGCCCTCATCGGCGTCGAGGACATCGTCGTGATCGACACCCCGGACGCCCTGCTCGTCACCACGAGCGCGAACGCGCAAAAGGTGAAGGCCGTCGTCGACGCGCTCAAGCTCTCCGGCTCCAGCGACGTGCTGTAGGGCACTGTTCGACGCCTGATGTCGGGTTGTCGCTAGGATTCCTTCTTAATCGTCAGGAGTTCCATGCGTCGTGTGATCGCTGTTTTCGCCCTCGCGGCATCCGCTCTGCTGCTGGCCGGATGCGCGCCGGCACCCGCGGCGACAACGGATGCGGCGGCACCGGACTATTGCGCCCGCATGGTCACCAACTCCGGCGGCCTCGAAGACCGATCGTTCAACCAGTCCAGCTGGGAAGGGCTGCAGCAGGCCGCGACGACCTATTCGATCGACGCCAACGCGATCGTCTCGACGTCGGCGAATGACCTCGCACCCAACGTGACGGAGGCCGTGGCCACCGGATGCCAGTTCATCCTCACCGTCGGGTACGAACTCGCCGATGCCACGCTCGCAGAAGCGACGAAGAGCCCCGACACGCACTTTGCCATCGTGGATGAGTTCGTGGACGCGCCGAACGTGAAACCCATCGTCTTCGACACCGCGCAGGCGTCTTTCCTGGCCGGGTACCTCGCCGCGGGGGTCAGCACGACGGGAATCGTGGCGACCTTCGGCGGCGGAAATCAGCCACCGGTGACCCTCTTCATGGACGGCTTCGCCGACGGTGTCGCCCGGTACAACTCCACGCACGACACCAGTGTCGCGGTGCTGGGCTGGGACAAAGCCACCCAGGACGGCCTGTTCACCGGCGACTTTGAAGACGTCAACAAGGGCAAGGCCTACGCGCAGAGCCTCATCGACCAGGGCGCCGACGTGATCATGCCCGTCGCCGGCCAGGTGGGGGAGGGTGCTGCCGCGGCGGCCGTGGAAGCGACGGGCGTCGCCATCATCTGGGTCGACAACGACGGCTACGAGAGCCTGCCCGCCGAGTTCAAACCGGTACTGCTGACGAGTGTGCTGAAGAACACCCAGGCGGCGGTTGTCGCCATTGTGGGCGACGACGTGGCCGGAACCTTCGCACCCGCGCCGTATGTGGGAACCCTGGCCAACGGTGGTGTGGGCCTCGCGTCCTTCCATGACTTCGTCGATCGAGTGCCCAGCGAGCTTGCCGGCGAAGTCGACGCGCTTCGCGCCTCCATCATCGACGGGACGCTCACCGTCACCTCACCCTCCACGCCCGGCTGAGCGGATGCCTTCCACGACAGAAAGTTGAGACTTCGTGCCGGAATAACTGCAAAAAAGAGATAAAACGTGCTCATATGAGCAAATTTGTTTCCGGAATGTAGCGGGTTTATAACCATTCGGCTTGTGCGCCACTTTGCTCATCTGAGCAGCGCAACATTATGTAACGTTGATTTCCACAGCCCCGGCGAACCTCGCAGGGCAGCACCCCTGGAGGTCATTTTGACAATCTCGACCCGCAAGGCCGCGCTCGGCGGACTTGCCATGTTCGGCGTAGTGGCCCTTCTTGCCGCCTGTGCGCCCGCCCCCACCGATGCCGGTTCCGGATCCAACGCTGCGACCTCCGATTTCCTCCCCTGCATCGTCTCCGACTTCGGCGGGTTCAACGACAGGTCGTTCAACCAGTCGAGCTACGACGGCATCGTCGCCGCGGCCGACGAACTCGGTGTCGAGTTCAAGGAGGCCGAGTCCACCACGGCCGACCAGTACACCGGAAACGTGACCAGCATGGTCGATCAGGGCTGTAACTTCATCCTCACGGTCGGCTTCGCCCTCGCCAACGCCACGCGCGATGCTGCCCAGGCGAACCCCGACATTCAGTTCGCGATCATCGACTCCGCGCTCTCGAACGACGACTTCAGCCCGCTGACGCTCGACAACGTGAAGCCTGTTCTCTACGACACCGCGCAGGCCGCCTACCTCGCGGGCTACCTCGCGGCCGGCACCACCAAGACCGGAATCGTCGGAACCTACGGCGGACAGCAGTTCCCGTCGGTCACCATCTTCATGGACGGCTTCGTTGACGGCGTCGCCAAGTACAACGAAGACAAGGGAACCACCGTCTCCGTGCTCGGCTGGGACAAGGCAGCACAGACCGGCAGCTTCGCCGGCAGCTTCGATGACATCGCCGCGGGCAAGACCCTCAGCCAGGGCCTCATCGATCAGGGCGCCGACATCATCCTCCCCGTCGCCGGACCGCTCTTCCAGGGCACCGCACAGGCGATCACCGACTCCGGCAAGGACGTCGCCATCGTCGGTGTCGACAGCGACCTGTTCGAGACCACTCCCGAGTTCGAAGCCCTCTACCTCACCTCCGTGATGAAGCAGATGGCGGATGCCACCAAGCAGATCATCGTCGACGCCGCCGGTGGCACCTTCTCCGCCGACGCCTACGTGGGCACCCTGGAGAACGGTGGCGTGCTCCTCGCCCCGCTGCACAACTTCGAGTCCAAGGTTGACCCGGCCCTCATGACCGAGATCGACGCACTCAAGGCCTCGATCATCAGCGGCGACATCGTCGTGACCTCGGAATCCACCCCGAAGTAGCAGTACCCGCAGTTCCCGCACTAACGCAGCACCGCATCGATGCGAAACCGGGGAGGTCAGCTTTGCTGGCCTCCCTGCTTTCGTTCGCTCGACCTGACTGGTTTTTCTCGGCCACTCAAGAGAATTGGTAAACATGAAGCTCGAACTCCGCGGCATCACGAAGCGGTTTGGTGCGTTGATCGCCAACGACACCATCAACCTCGTGGTCGAACCCGGCGAGATCCACGCTCTTCTGGGCGAGAACGGCGCAGGCAAGTCCACGCTGATGAACGTTCTTTATGGCCTGTATCGGGCCGAGGAGGGCGAGATTCTGCTCGACGATAAGGTCGTGCGATTCGCCGGTCCCGGTGACGCGATGAGTGCCGGAATCGGCATGGTGCACCAGCACTTCATGCTCATCCCGGTATTCACGGTGGCCGAGAACGTCATGCTCGGCAACGAGGAGACCAGATCCGGCGGTCGCCTCGACCTCACGGCCGCGCGCCAACGGGTGCGCGAGATCTCCGACAGGTTCGGTTTCGACATTGATCCGGATGCCCTCGTCGAAGACCTCCCGGTGGGAGTGCAGCAGCGGGTCGAGATCATCAAGGCGCTCTCTCGCGATGCGAAGGTTCTCGTCTTCGACGAGCCCACCGCGGTGCTCACCCCACAGGAGACAGATGAGCTGATGGTGATCATGCGTCAGCTCAAAGACTCGGGAACCTCCATCGTGTTCATCACGCACAAGCTGCGTGAGGTGCGCGAGGTCGCCGACCGAATCACGGTCATCCGGCTCGGCAAGGTCGTCGGCGAAGCGAGCCCGACCGCGAGCAACGAGGAACTGGCGACGCTCATGGTGGGTCGCGCGGTCGACCTGACCGTGGACAAGGCGCCCGCGACGCCCGGTGCCCCCGCGCTCGTCGTGACGGGCCTCACTGTGATCGACCCCCGTGGCCAGGTCGTCGTGGACGACGTGAGTTTCTCCGTGTCGTCCGGCGAGATCCTGGCGATCGCCGGCGTGCAGGGCAACGGGCAGACCGAGCTCACGGAAGCCTTGATGGGACTGCAGCACCATGTGATCGGCGAGATCACCCTCGACGGCGAATCACTGCGCGGCCATTCGGTGCGCAAGGTACTCGATGCCGGGGTCGGTTTCGTGCCTGAGGATCGTACCGAAGACGGCCTGGTCGGATCGTTCACCATCGCCGAAAACCTCATGCTCGACCGGTTCCACACGGAACCGTTCGTCAAACGGTTCGGCCTGCAACTCGACTACCTGAAGACCTTCGCTGAGGAAAAGGTGACGGAATTCGACGTTCGCTCGCAGGGGATCGAAACCCCCGTCGGTCGACTGTCCGGAGGCAACCAGCAGAAAGTCGTGCTGGCCCGCGAACTCAGTCGACCGCTGCGCCTGTTCGTGGCGGCCCAGCCCACTCGCGGTCTCGACGTGGGCTCGATCGAGTTCGTGCATGAACGCATTGTCGCGACCCGTGATGCCGGCACACCGGTGATCGTGATCTCGACCGAACTCGACGAGGTCGCAGCCTTGGCCGACCGCATCATGGTGATGTACCGCGGACGCATCGTCGGCATCGTGCCCGGCGACACCGATCGATCCGTTTTGGGCCTCATGATGGCCGGCGAACCCGCCCCCACCACCACCGAAGGAGCTGCCGTATGAGCGACAGTCAGGTCCCCGTGACCACCACCACGCCCGTCCCCGAGGAACCCGGGCGCTGGCACTCCGCTTTCCGCGAAATCACCACGGGAAGCGCCATCATCTCGGTGCTCGCGGTCGTTCTCGCGCTGGTCGTGGGGGCGATCATGATCGGGTTCACGAACTCCGATGTGCAGGATTCCGCCGGCTACTTCTTCTCCCGTCCCACGGACATGCTCTCGGCGATCTGGCAGGCCGTGTCCGGCGCCTATTCGGCCCTGTTCCAGGGCTCGATCTATAACTTTCAGAGGGATAACTTCGCCGACGGCATCAAGCCGCTGACCGAAACCCTGACTTTCGCCACGCCGCTGATCGCGGCCGGCCTGGGTGTCGCGCTCGGTTTCCGTGCGGGTATGTTCAACATCGGCGGCCGGGGCCAGATGCTCATCGCCGCGGCACTCGGCGGCTGGGTCGCATTCGCGCTCGACCTGCCGTATGGCATCCACCTCGTGGCGGCACTCGTCGCCGGCGTTCTCGGCGGCGCGCTCTGGGGCGGCATCGTTGGCCTCCTCAAGGCGAAGACCGGTGCCCACGAGGTGATCACCACGATCATGCTCAACTACGTGGCCTTCTACCTGGTCAGCTACCTACTCCGCGACGGCTTCCTGAAGACCCCCGGCTCCAACAATCCGAAGAGCCCGGCCAGTAAGGACACGGCCATCTTCCCGGACCTGCTCGGGTCGAACTACAACCTGCACCTCGGATTCATCCTGGTGATTGGGGCGACCATCTTCACCTGGTGGCTGTTGTCTCGCTCCAATCTCGGTTTCCAGTTTCGCGCCGTGGGGGAGAACCCGCACGCCGCCCGGGTCGCCGGAATGCCCGTGGAACGCATCTACGTCTACGCCATGCTCATCTCCGGTGGCCTGGTGGGGCTTGCCGGCATCAACCAGGTGCTCGGTACGTCGACCAGCGGTTTCGGCGCCAGCATTGATTCCAGTATCGGCTTCGATGCCATCACGGTTGCCTTGCTCGGACGCTCCAAGCCATGGGGAGTGTTTGCGGCCGGAATTCTCTTTGGCGCCTTCAAAGCCGGCAGCTTTACGATGCAGGCGGCCGAGGGTGTGCCCGTGGACATCATCGTGGTCGTGCAGGCCCTCATCGTGCTGTTCATCGCGGCCCCGCCGCTCGTGCGTGCCATCTTCCACCTTCCGACGCCGGGCGCCCCGTCGCGCCGGCCTCGCCTGAACGTCTCCCAGGAGGTGGCGGCCAAATGAGCACCATCGCACCCGCCAGTCAGCCCACCGAACCGCTGAAGTCGGCCGCCGGCTCTGCCGTCGGATCGATCCGAAGCTGGAAAACGCCCATTGCGCTCGGCATCTTCACGGTGCTGAGCTTCATCCTTCTTGTTGTTTTCGGCCGCGACGGCGTGAGCACCATGGGGCTGTCCACGTCGTCCGACCTCATCCAGCTGCCCGAAGTGGCGATGCCCACGCGGACAACCGGTGTGGTCATCACGGTCCTGCTTCTGGCCCTCACGCTGCTCTCCCTGTGGCTCGTGTATTCCTACCGCAGGGTTTCTGTCTGGCTGATCAGTGGGTTCGCATTTCTGGCTCTCCTCGGCTTTCTGGTCTGGGCATCCGCCGGCGCCACGATCCCGATCCCCGGCCTGCTCTTCGGGTCTATCAGCCTCGCCGTTCCACTGATCTTCGGCGCCCTCGGCGGCGTCATCTCCGAGCGTGTCGGCGTGGTCAACATCGCCATCGAGGGCCAGCTGCTCGCCGGCGCGTTCACCTCGGCGCTCGTCGCTTCGATCACCAACCAGCCGCTCCTCGGCCTGCTCGCCGCCATGGTGGCCGGCATGCTCGTGTCGTTCGTGTTGGCGGCCTTTGCCATCAAGTACTTCGTCGACCAGGTGATCGTCGGTGTCGTGCTGAACGTGCTCGTCTCCGGAATTACCGGCTTCCTGTACTCGCAGCTGCTGGCCCCCAACGCGGCGACTCTGAACCAACCGCCCAAGTTCGACCGGATCAACATTCCGTTCCTGAGCGAAATCCCGATCATCGGACCGGTGCTGTTCCGCCAGACGCTCATCGTCTACCTCATGTACGTGGCCGTTTTCGCCGTGTACTTCGCCATTTTCCACACCAAGTGGGGCCTGCGTCTGCGGGCCGTCGGTGAGCATCCGCAGGCTGCCGACACCGTGGGCATCAACGTGGCCCGTACGCGCTTCCTCAACGTGTCGCTCGCTGGAGCGATCGTGGGTCTGGGTGGCGCGTACTTCACGCTCGGCTCGGTGGGCGCGTTCGGTAAGGAGATGACGGCTGGCGCCGGTTTCATCGCCCTCGCGGCCGTGATCTTCGGTCGCTGGGATCCGATCCGGGCCACTCTCGCCGCGCTGCTGTTCGGCTTCGCGAGCAACCTGCAGAGTGTGCTCAGCATCATCGGTTCGCCGGTGCCGAGCGAGTTCATGCTCATGCTCCCGTACGTCGTGACCATCGTCGCCGTGGCGGGACTGGTCGGCCGATCGCGGCCACCCGCCGCATCCGGAAAGCCGTACATCAAATCATGATCGTCGACTGGGATTCCCTGCGCCAAGTGGCCGTCGAGGCCATGACGCACGCCTACGTGCCGTACTCGAAATTTCCCGTGGGGGCCGCGGCGCTCGTCGACGACGGGCGGGTGGTCAGTGGCTGCAACGTGGAGAACGCGTCGTATGGGCTCACGCTGTGCGCCGAGTGCGCCCTGGTATCGAGCCTGCACATGACCGGCGGAGGGCGCCTCGTGGCGTTCACCTGTGTCGACGGCAAGGGCAACACGCTGATGCCGTGCGGACGGTGCCGCCAACTGCTCTACGAACATTCCGCCGACGGCATGCTGCTCGAGACCGTGTCGGGCACACGCACCATCGATGAGGTGCTGCCGGATGCCTTCGGCCCCCGTCAGCTCGCCGACTACCGCAATTCAGGAGTTTGACCATGAGCACCACCCTCGAAGCATTCGACGCCGTCGACCTCATCCACGCCAAGCGCGACAAGGGGGAGCTGAGCACCGCCCAGATCGACTGGCTGATCGACGCGTACACCCGTGGGTATGTGGGCGACGAGCAGATGGCCGCCATGACCATGGCCATCTTCCTCAACGGCATGAGCCGGAGCGAGATTCGTGCGCTCACCATGGCCATGCTCAACAGCGGCGAGCGGATGAGCTTCGACGGGCTCGGCAAGCCGACCACCGACAAGCACTCGACTGGTGGCGTCGGCGACAAGATCACTCTTCCCCTGATGCCCCTCGTGGCCGTCTTCGGGGCCGCCGTGCCGCAGCTCTCCGGTCGCGGCCTCGGCCACACCGGCGGAACCCTCGACAAGCTTGAGTCGATCCCGGGTTGGCGAGCCAACCTCAGCAATGAAGAAATGTTCGCCCAACTGCGCGACCACGGCGGCGTCGTGTGCGCCGCGGGCAGCGGACTCGCCCCCGCCGACGGCAAGCTGTACGCGCTGCGCGACATCACCGGAACCGTCGAGGCGATTCCGCTGATCGCGTCGTCGATCATGAGCAAGAAGATCGCCGAGGGTACGAAGGCCCTTGTCCTTGACGTGAAGTTCGGCTCCGGCGCGTTCCTCAAAGACATCAACCGCTCACGCGAACTCGCGCGCACCATGGTCGAGCTCGGCGAGGATGCCGGAGTGGCGACATCCGCTTTGCTCACGAACATGAACGTGCCGCTCGGGTTCGCCATCGGCAACGCCAACGAGGTACGCGAATCAGTAGAGGTGCTCGCCGGCGGCGGCCCCGCCGATGTCGTGGAACTCACCATCGCTCTGGCCGAGCAGATGCTCTCGCTCGCCGGAATCACCGGCGTCGACGTGGGCGCTGCGCTCAAGGACGGGCGCGCCATGGACAAGTGGCGCGACGTGATTCGCGCCCAGGGCGGCGACCCGGATGCCGCGCTGCCGGTTGCCAAGGAAACCCACGTTGTTGTGGCCGACCGGGATGGCGTGCTCGTAGAACAGCAGGCATTGCCCTTCGGAATTGGGGCGTGGCGCCTCGGCGCGGGACGGGCCCGCAAGCAGGACCCGGTGCAGCACGCCGCCGGCATCGACCTGCACGCCAAGCCTGGCGACACCGTACGGGCCGGCCAGCCGTTGTTCACGCTCAGCGCCGACGAGCCCGAGCGTTTCGCGCGGGCCCTCGAAGCCGTCG
>NZ_JPRS01000086.1 GCF_000738085.1 Cryobacterium sp. MLB-32 | reverse complement strand
GGAGTAGTACGTGACGTCGTACCCGTTCTTCTCCATAAAGCGCACCAGCGGGTACTCGCTGCCAAAGTAGAAGTCCCGCGATGTCGATCCGGCGCGGGTGTTGAAGGGCCGGTTGTAACTCACTTTGTAGGCGCGGCCGTTTACCCCACCCGGGTAGAAGTCGCTCCCGCCGTAGTTGTTGTACGCCTGCCACGACGTATCTGACGTCTGGAACAACACACTCGCATGACTCGCTTCGTTGCGAACCACGAAGGTGATGTGACTTCGCCCGCCCGTGTCGGTGCGAGTCAGGAGGGCGATGTACACCCCGGAGACAGCGTCCGACGGCACGCTCCACGTGGCAGACGCTCCCCACGTGCCGCAGTCATAGAGATTCGTCGCGCTGTCCGAAATGCAGTCGGGCTGTTGCTGCGGCAAGGTTGCCGACGGTACGACGGTCGCCACTTTTCTGGCACCGAGCCCTTGGTACCAACCGGTGCGATAGATGTCGATCGTGTATGCCGCGGCATCCGTTTTGACCTTGAGATCTATGCTCGTGCCCACGTTCGCACTGATCTCGGACGAGTAGCCCTGAATCGTCGGATCCCCGGATCCGCTGATGTCCCACTCATCCGGAGAAACGCCGGGTTTGCTGTTCTCACAGACGATGACGTTCGACGCTGAACCGCACGGTTCAACGGCCTCCGCCCTGGCAGCGTGCACGGGCCACAGCGTACTGCCCATCACAGCGATGGTGAGCAATGCTCCGAGGAGCTGGGTCCTGCGTTGCACAGGCGAGGGCAGAGAAAGGCGCGTATTGCTCATGAATTTCAGGTTCCCACACGAGGGGAGTGAACATCTCGCCCCTTAACTGGGCGAGACCGGTCGATGCACAGGTCCGACGCTGCTGGACGCCCGGGAGGAATGAGAGGCAGAATGGGCACATGCTAGTTGCCTTTTCAGTTGCCCCCAGCGGGACCGGGCGTGTCGATGGTTCCGTTCACGACGCTGTCGCCGCCGCCGTTCGGATTGTCCGCGAGTCCGGCCTGCCCAATCACACCGACTCCATGTTCACCACGATCGAGGGCGAGTGGGCGGAGGTGTTCGAGGTTGTGCGGCGCGCCACGGAAGCGGTCGGCGAGTACGGCTCCCGCGTCTCACTCGTGCTCAAAGCAGACATTCGACCGGGTTTCGTCGGCGAGATGACCGGCAAACTTGAGCGTCTCGAGCATGCCCTGGGCGACGACGAGCAGCCGAGCTCCTAAGCCCGTAACCGGCGTTCGCCGGTACGTTCATCCCCACGATCGTACGACCACAATTCCCGCACCGCCCAGCCCAGCAACACGAATTCCAGCAGATTTCGCACGGTGAGTACGAGCACGAGCGTGGGGTCGGCCACGAGCAACCGGTCGTAGAAATACGGGTAGACCAGCTGGGTGAGGCTGGCGAGCACGAGCGCGAGCGTCGCTGGAGTGCGCCACTGGTCCCCGTGCCAGACAAGCCCGAGAATGATCGGTGCCGCGAGCCAGGAGATGAACTGCGGGGAGCCTACTTTGTTGAACGCGATGAGCGTCACCGTGAGCGCGAGGACGAGCGGCGGGAACACGGTCACGAATGCCGCCCGCCCGCGAGTCGCCCGCACACCGAGCAGAATCACGACAGCAGCCGTCAGGGCCATCAACGGGGTCATCAGGGTGCTCACGGTGTCCACACCGGGACCGAGCACCTGGAAGGTGAGGATGTCCCGGTCGTAGTAGAGCGAGCTCCCTGGCACGTGCAGGGCCGTGAGCCACATCCAGATACCGGCCACGGGCGACTCGATCTGAATCCCACGCCCGGTTTGGGCGGTCACGAAACTGAACACGTTGCTGCCACTACCGAGAATCAGCGCGACCACGACGATGCCGAGGCTGATGGCTGCCGCGAGCAGCAGCATCCGCCAGCGCTTCGGCCACACCACGACAAGAGCGGCGATCACGGCCGCGGGCCAGATTTTCACCCACGTGGCCAGCACCAGCAGAGCCGTTCCCCAGAACGGTCGGCTGCCCAGCCACAGCAACCCGATGATCGCCACCGGCACGGTGACGGAGTCGATGCGAGACAGGGCGATCGGGCCGAGCAAGAGCTGGAACAGCAGCCACCAGCACGCCACCCGTACGCGTTGCGGGCGCACCCCGCGCACGAGAACGGCGAACGCGGCCGCATCGAACAGGGTCACCAGCAGGAACCATGTGTACACGTACGCTGCGTCGCCGAGCACGATCGCGGCGCTGATCGGCATCATGGCCAGAATCGGATACACGAACGGGGTTGTGATGCCCGTGATCGTGCCGTTGCGCAGGTCGTCGGCCCAGCCACGATAGACCACTGCGAGGTCGCCCAGCGGGTTGCCGGGCCCGTAGAGGGCAAGCAGAATGATCACGACGTGAACGACGAAGAACGCGCTCCACAGGAGGGGCGCGCGCTGGGAGAGGGGTCGTGACACGTGCTTACTGTAGCCGCAGGCTTCGGGCGCCGAAATTCAGTGCTTGCCCTCGGCGGGAACGGCAAGCAAGGCCCGCATCACGGCCGGCACAGCTTCGGCCACGTCGAGCGCGGTGATCGGCCCGCCGGCGGATGCGAGCTCCGCCGCACGAGCGTGCACGAGCGCGGCGGTCGCGGCGAGGGCCGCGAGGGCATCCGCATCCGTTGCGACACGCGCGGAGTTCGTGGCCAGCAGCGCTCCGAGGATGCCGCCCAGCACGTCACCGGACCCGGCCGTCGATAGCCAGGCCGGAGCACCGGACACGGTCAAACGCGCACCCGTGGGCGAGGCGATGCGGGTGACGGCTCCCTTGAGCAACACCGTGACGCCGAGCAGCCGGGCGGCGCGGATGGCGGCCTCGGCCGGTGCCGCCGCAATCTGCTCCGCTGTCGTCTGCTTCGCCCTCGGCAGATCGTTCAGAAGCGCCGCGAGCTCACGGTAGTGCGGGGTGATCACGATCGGCCGCGCGGCATCCGCCTCCGCCACGCCGAGGCGGTCGAGCGCCCCCGCGTCACAGACGGTCGGGAGGCCCGCGTTCAGGGCCGCATCGAGCTCACGCGTCACGTCGTCGCTGCGCGTGGAACCATTGATTCCGGACCCGAGCAGCCACGCCTGCACCCTGCCGGCCGCGAGTACGACTTCCGGTCGGCGCTGCAGCACGAGCGTGCTGGCACGGCCTGGACCGATGTAGCGCACCATACCGACGCCGGTGCGTGCGGCGGCCTCGACTGCGAGCACGGCAGCGCCGGGATAGTCCTTCGATCCCGTCATCACGCCGAGAACTCCGCGCGTGTATTTGTCGTCCGTCGGCCCCGGCACGCGAATCCACGCGCGCGCCTGCTCGGCGTTCCATTCCAGCCATCCCCGAGGTTTTGCCATGTGCCCACGATAGATTGTTTCCACGACAGTCGAAGAAACCACGACGTCCGTGACGGGGGAATAACGTGTCAGCTCTCTTCGAACCGCTCACGGTTCGCGGCGTCACCATGCGCAACCGCCTCTGGGCGGCGCCGATGTGCCAGTACGCCATCGAGACCCGGGACGGTGTTCCCGCCGAGTGGCACCTCATGCATCTGGGATCCCTCTCCACCGGAGGTTCCGGCCTCGTGATCGCGGAAGCCACCGCGGTCAGCCCCGAGGGTCGCATTTCCGACAAGGACACCGGCCTCTGGAACGACGTTCAGGCTGCCGCGTGGGCTCACATCACGGCCTTCATGCACGCGCAGGGCGTGCAGGCTGGAATTCAGCTCTCGCACGCTGGCCGCAAGGCATCCGTCTGGCCCGCCTGGGGCACGGATCGGCGGGGCACGATGTCCCCGGTCGACGGCGGATGGGCCACCGTGTCAGCGTCCGCCATTCCTTTCACCGGGTATGCCACCCCCGCAGCTCTGGGGTTCTCCGGTATCAACCAGGTCGTCGCCGATTTCCGAGCAGCGGCACGCCGGGCCGTCGACGCCGGCTTCGACGTGATCGAGATCCACGCCGCACACGGCTACCTGGTGCACCAATTCCTGTCACCACTGAGCAACGAACGCACGGACGAGTTCGGCGGGTCCCTCGAGAACCGCGCACGCCTGCTCATCCGTATTCTTGTCGCCGTAAGGCAGGAGATCGGCGACGACCGGGCCCTCTTCGTGAGGTTCTCGGCCACGGATTACGCCCCCGGCGGCTGGGACGAGGAACAGACCGCAACGGTCGCGGGCTGGGCTGCCGCAGCCGGCGCGGACTTCTTCGATATCTCCACCGGCGGCAATGTGGCCGGTGCCACCATTCCGCTGGGGCCCGGCTATCAGGTGCGATTCGCACGCTTCGTGAAGGAGCAAGCGGATGTCTCGGTCAGCGCGGTCGGGCTGATCACGACGCCGCAACAGGCCGAACAAATTGTGGCCTCCGGCAGCGCCGATGCGGTGATGCTCGCCCGAGAGCTGCTGCGCAACCCCCGGTTTCCCCTGCAGGCCGCTCATGAACTCGGCGTCGACCTCGACTACTGGCCACCTCAGTTCGCCCGGGCCCGTTGGCCGGCCGAACCCGTCAGTTAGGGCACGGCCGGCTTACCGTTCACCCGACGGTCATTCGCGACGAGTGGCATCCTGCACTTCGCCCACGAGCTCCTCGATAATGTCCTCAAGGAAGAGCACCCCGGTGGTCTCCCCGAGTTCGGTGAACGACCGGGCCAGGTGGGCCCCGGAGCGACGCATGGTCGCGAGCGCGTCTTCCAGGTCGGTTTCCTCAAAAATCGAGGCGAGCTGACGGATGCGCTTGGCCGGGATCGGGTTCTTGTATTCCGAGGAATCGAGGTCGAGCACGTCTTTGAGGTGCACGTAACCGGTGGGATCCCCGTCCTCGCTCACGAGCACGAAACGCGAGAAGCCGTGCCGGGTGACCGCCTTCTCGACATCGGCGGGGGTCGCCGTCTCGGGGAGGCTGATGATGTTGGCCATCGGCACGGCAACGTCCTGCACCTTGCGCGTGGTGAATTCGAAGGTGGCCGTCAGCGCCCCGGTGCCGTCGAACAGCACGCCCTCCTTTGTGGACTGCGTGATGATCGTGGCGACCTCGTCGAGCGTGTAGGTGCTCGTGGCCTCGTTCTTGGGTTGCACGCCGAAGAGCCGCAGCACACCGTTGGCGGTGGCGTTGAGCGCCACGATCACGGGCGAAAAGATCCGGCCGATGAAGACGAGCGGCGGCGCCAGGATGAGAACGGCCTGGTCGGGAACGGAGAAGGACAGGTTCTTCGGCACCATCTCTCCGAAAACCACGTGCAGGTAGGAGACGAGCACAAGGGCGATGAGGAACGCAATCGTGCCGGTGACCTCCGCAGACAGCCCGGTCAGGCCCAGCGGCACCTCGAGCAGATGGTGAATGGCCGGCTCCGACACGTTCAGGATCAGCAGCGAACAGACGGTGATGCCCAATTGGGTCGTGGCGAGCATGAGCGTGGCGTGTTCCATCGCCCACAGCGCCGTCTTGGCGCTGCGCTTGCCCGACTCGGCGAGCGGTTCAATCTGCGAGCGTCGGGCGGAGATCACCGCGAATTCGGCACCGACAAAGAAGGCGTTGGCGGCGAGCAACACAACGAGCCACGCTATTCCTGCCCAATCGCTCATGCTTTCTTCACCTCCCCGTCAGTTGCCTCAGCCGTGGCGGTCTCCGTTTCGGTCTCGGTCTCGGTCTCGGTCTCGGGAGTGAATCTCAGTCGGTCGATACGACGGCCGTCCAGGCGTTCCACCCGGAGGTTGCCGCCCTCGATCGGCACGGTATCCCCCACAACGGGTAGCCGCCCGAGCTCGCTCATCACGTAGCCGGCCACCGTTTCAAAGGGGCCGTCATCCGGCACGATGAGACCGGCCCGTTCGAGAAGCTCATCGGGACGCAGCATGCCCGGGAAGGTCAGAGAACCCGGCGAGCGCACGACGCCCGCACGCGTACGGTCGTGTTCGTCGGCCACCTCACCCACGATCTCCTCCACGAGGTCTTCGAGCGTGGCCACACCCGCCGTTCCGCCGTATTCGTCCACGACGATGGCCATCTGATAACCGCGCCCGCGAAGTTCACTGAGCAGACCGTCGAGCTTCATGGTTTCGGGCACGCGAACGGCCTCGGTCTGCAGTCCGGAAACCGGTACGGCCGCACGACGGTTGCGCGGCACCGCGACAGCCTGTTTCACATGCACGATGCCCACGACGTCGTCGGCGCTCTCGTCAATCACCGGGAAACGGGAGTATCCGGTCTGACGCGTGAGATCGATCACCGCCTGGGCTGACGCGGTTCGGGAGATGACCGCTACCCGCGGGCGGGGTGTCATCACGTCGGAGGCGGTGTGGCCGGAGAACAGCAGCGTGCGGTGCAACAGCGTTGCCGTGTCTTTCTCGAGCAGGCCGGCGCTGGCCGATCGGCGCACGAGCGAGGACAGCTCTTCGGCAGACCGGGCACCCGAGAGCTCTTCCTTCGTCTCGATGCCCACGGCACGCAAAAGGCCGTTCGCGCTGCCATTGAGCACAAGCACAGCAGGCTTGAACACCGTCGTGAACACCGTTTGGGCCGGAATGACGAGCTTCGCGGTCTGGATCGGCAGCGCGAGGGCGAAGTTCTTCGGCACGAGCTCGCCGATGATCATCGACAGGAGGGTGGCTACAACGACAGCCGTGGTCGTGGCGATGACCGGCACAACGCCCGCCGGCACCCCCGCGCTCGTGAGCGGCCCGGTCAACATCGTGGTGATCGCCGGCTGCATGGTGTAGCCGGTGAGCAGGGTCGTGAGGGTGATCCCGAGCTGCGCGCTGGAGAGGTGCGTCGACGTGATCTTGAGTGCCGCGATCGTCAGGCCGAGGCGAGATTCGCCCCGGTCTCGTCGAGCCTCAAGTTCTGAACGGTCCAGATTGACCAAGGCGAACTCGCTGGCGACGAAGATGCCGGTACCGATGGTCAGTAACAGGCCGAACCCGAGCATGACCCATTCAAACATTGCCACCACCGGCGATCAGCAGGGTAGGCAGCGAGCGTTTATGACTGGGTGTTTCAGGTGAAGGAGGGTCGTCCATTATTCCTCCAACTATAGCGGATTCCCCTGCCCGCAACGGGTCCAGCGGGGCTACCAGGAGACCTGAAGCGCCTTGCCCTCGTCGTAGCCGGCAGCGGATTGCAGGCCCACGCGCGCTTTCTCGTGGAAGTCGGTGACCGACGTGGCCCCCGCATACGTGAAGGAACTCCGCAGGCCAGACGTGATCATGTCGAGCAGGTCTTCAACAGAGGGCCGCAGCGGATCCAGATAGATCTTGGAGCTTGAAATGCCCTCGGCGAAGAGGGTCTTTCGCGCGAGCTCATACGCATCGAGGCGCTCGAACCGCCCCTGCACGGCCTTTGTCGATGCCATGCCCCAACTTTCCTTGTAGAGGCGACCCGTAGCATCCGTATTGAGCGTTCCGGGCGCCTCCGTCGTTCCGGCAAACCACGAACCGATCATCACGGATGCCGCCCCCGCGGCCAGCGCGAGCGCCACGTCCCGGGGGTAGCGCACTCCGCCATCCGCCCACACGTGAGCGCCGAGCTCGGCCGCCGCAGCGGCGGTTTCGAGCACGGCCGAGAACTGTGGACGTCCGACGGCCGTCATCATACGGGTCGTGCACATGGCCCCTGGTCCCACGCCCACCTTTACGATGGTGGCGCCGGCGGCGATGAGATCCTGCGCCGCCTCGGCCGTCACGACGTTGCCGCCGACGATCGGCAGTCCGAGGTTCAAATCGGCGACGGCCTTGAGGGCGTCAATCATTCCGTCCTGATGGCCGTGGGCGGTATCGATCACGAGCACGTCGACGCCAGCGGCCGCCAGCGCACGCGCTTTGGCCGCAGCGTCGCCGTTGATTCCGATGGCGGCCGCGACCTTGAGCCGACCCTGCCCGTCGACAGCAGCGTCATACAGAGTGGAACGCAGGGCACTTTTTCGGCTGAGCGTGCCGACGACGATTCCGTGGTGCATCACAGGGGCGAAGTCCAGGTCGGCCTCGGTCATCAGGTCGAAGGCACGCCGAGGACCGTCCACGTCGTCGGCGTCAAGCGAAGCCATCGAGCCGTGCAGCAGATCACCCAGAAGCGCATCCCCGAGGGCGGTACGGAGGCGGGACGCCACGATGCAGCCGAGATATTCACCTTTGCTTCCGTGGATGAGGATTCCCTGGCCGTCCAGGGCCGGCACCTGCCGCAGAGCGATCTCGACGGTGTCCTCGGGGCCGAAGACGAACGGTGTGTCGAAGCGAACCGACTGGGCCTTCACCCAGCGGATGGCCGCATCGAGGTCCTGCAGGTGCATGTCCTGCGGCAGCACGCCCAGTCCGCCTCGGCGCGCGAGGGAGGCCGCGAGGCGCGGGCCGGTCACCGAGTTCATGTTCGACGAGACGATGGGCAATGTCGCTCCCGTGCCGTCACCGGGTGCAAGCGACACGTCCATGCGGCTGTGAATCGCAGATTGACCGGGCACGAGAAAGACGTCAGAGTACGTCAGGTCACTGGTGGGGGTTGTTCCATAGAACCGCATACCAGAACGCTATCCCCTGGCGGGGGTGACCGCAGCCGGTTCTAATGGGATTAGGCTTGATGCGCAGACTGACCCGGCGACGTCTTCGCCAGGGACATCCAACATCAACGCGGAGAGTGGGCGATCGGACGGTGTCAAGCCAGGTAACCGGTGGTGCTTCAGACGAAAAAACGTCAGGCGAATTCGGAGCGAATGAGTGGCTCGTAGACGAGCTCTACGAACGTTATCTCGTCGATAAGAACTCTGTGGACGAGTCCTGGTGGCCCGTTCTCGAAAGCTACCACCAGACAGCAAACGCCCCGGTGACTGAGACTCCCGGCCAGCAGACTCCGGCGGCGCAGGCTCCGGCCGCCAAGCCTCAGGCAGCGCAGCCAGCCGCAGCACCGGCGCCCACGGCCGCTCCCACCCCGGCCGCCACAGCACCGGCCGCCACGCCAACCGCAGCAGCAGCACAGCCGACGGCGCGAACTACCTCCCTCGCGCCCAAGCCAGTGCCGGTTCCGGCCGACGCGCCCGTCACGACCCCGATGCAGGTCATCACGGATGCCGCGGTTCCCGTGGCCGAAGACGTCATCACCCCGCTGCGCGGCATGGGCAAGGCCCTCGCCGCCAACATGGCCACGAGCCTCACCGTCCCGACCGCGACAAGCGTGCGCACCATCCCGGCGAAGCTGCTGATCGACAACCGCATCGTGATGAACAACCACATGAAGCGCGCTCGCGGTGGCAAGGTGTCGTTCACACACCTGATCGGCTGGGCCCTCATCCGCGCCCTGAAGATGTTCCCCAGCCAGAACGTCTACTACGACGAGGTCAACGGCAAGCCGTCCGTCGTCGCTCCGGCGCACATCGGCATGGGTCTCGCGATCGACATGCCCAAGCCCGACGGTACGCGTGCTCTGCTGGTTCCGGCCATCAAGCGCGCCGACACGATGTCCTTCGGTGAATTCCTCAGCGCGTACGAAGATCTCGTCACCCGCGCCCGCCTGAACAAGCTCACGGCGGACGACTTCGCCGGAGCGACCCTCTCGCTCACCAACCCGGGCGGCATCGGAACTGTGCACTCCGTACCGCGTCTGATGAAGGGGCAGGGCTGCATCATCGGTGCCGGCGCCCTCGACTACCCGGCCGAGTTCCAGGGCGCGAGCGTCAAGACGCTGACGAGCCTGGCCATCTCGAAAACCATCACCCTCACGAGCACCTATGACCACCGCGTCATCCAGGGTGCCGGTTCGGGAGAATTCCTCAAGATCGTGCACGAGCTGCTCATCGGCCAGCACAACTTCTACGAAGACATCTTCTCCGCCCTCCGTATCCCGTACGAGCCCATCCACTGGGCGCCGGACATCAGCGTCGACCTCGCAAGCGCCGTCGACAAGACCGCCCGTGTGCAGGAATTGATCAATTCCTTCCGCGTGCGCGGGCACCTCATGGCCGACATCGACCCGCTCGAGTACAAGCAGCGCTCGCACCCCGACCTCGACATCGCGAACCACGGACTGACGTTCTGGGACCTCGACCGTTCCTTCGTGACCGGCGGCTTCGGCGACAAACGCCTCATGCTTTTGCGCGACATCCTCGGCGTGCTCCGGGACTCGTACTGCCGCACGACGGGCATTGAGTACATGCACATTCAGGACCCGGCCCAGCGCAAGTGGGTGCAGGAGAAGATCGAGAAGACCTACGTCAAGCCCTCGCACCTTGAGCAGATGCGCATTCTCGGCAAGCTCAACGAGGCGGAAGCCTTCGAGACCTTCCTGCAGACCAAGTACGTCGGCCAGAAGCGCTTCAGCCTTGAGGGTGGCGAGTGCACGATTCCGCTGCTCGACTCGATCCTGCAGAGTGCCGCTGAGCAGGGCCTTGACGAGGTGGCCATCGGCATGGCCCACCGTGGTCGCCTCAACGTGCTCACGAACATCGCCGGAAAGACCTACGGAGAGATTTTCCGTGAGTTCGAGGGCACACAGGACCCGCGCACCGTGCACGGATCCGGCGACGTGAAGTACCACCTCGGCACCACGGGAACGTTCCGCGGCGAAGACGGTGCGGAGATCCCGGTATCCCTCGCCGCGAACCCCAGCCACCTCGAAGCCGGCGACGGCGTGCTCGAAGGCATCGTTCGGGCCAAGCAGGACCGCAAGCCCATCGGCACGTTCTCCACCCTGCCCATCCTGATCCACGGCGACGCGGCCATGGCCGGCCAGGGTGTCGTGCTCGAGACGTTGCAGATGTCCCAACTGCGCGGCTACCGCGTGGGTGGAACCATCCACATCGTCGTCAACAACCAGCTCGGCTTCACCACGACCCCCGGCGACGCGCGTTCATCCGTGTATTCGACGGACGTCGCCAAGACCATTCAGGCGCCGATCCTGCACGTGAACGGTGACGACCCTGAAGCCGTTGTGCGCGCCGCGGAGTTCGCTTTCGCGTATCGCCAGGAGTTCAAGCGCGACGTGGTCATCGATCTGATCTGCTACCGCCGCCGCGGTCACAACGAGGGCGACGACCCCTCGATGACCCAGCCGCTGATGTACAACCTGATCGAGGCCAAGCGCTCCGTGCGAAAGCTCTACACGGAGGCGCTCGTCGGACGTGGCGACATCACCGAGGAGGAATACGAAGCCGCCCACCGCGACTTCCAGGACCGCCTCGAACGTGCCTTCATGGAGACCCACGCCGCCCAGACCGCATCGATCCCCATCATCACACCAGAGATCGCCGCGAAGGCCCACGCCGAGAAGCGCGCGATCGACGAGGAAGCCGCTGCTGGCGAGCCGGCCACCACCGGTGTCTCGGAATCCGTTATTCACCTGATCGGCGATGCCTTCAACAACAAGCCCGCCGGCTTCACGGTGCACAACAAACTGCAGCAGCTGTTGCAGAAACGCCTCGACATGAGCCGTAACGGCAACATCGACTGGAGTTTCGGCGAGCTTCTCGCTCTCGGTTCCCTGCTGCTCGAAGGCACCCCCGTGCGGTTCGCCGGCCAGGATGCCCGCCGCGGCACCTTCGTGCAGCGGCACGCCGTGCTGCACGACCGCGTCAACGGCCAGGAATGGCTGCCGCTGGCCAACCTCAAGGAGAACCAGGCCAGGTTCTGGATCTACGACACCCTGCTCAGCGAGTACGCGGCGATGGGCTTCGAGTATGGCTACTCCGTGGAACGAGCCGACGCGCTCGTTCTGTGGGAAGCCCAGTTCGGGGACTTCGCCAACGGTGCGCAGACCATCATCGACGAGTTCGTATCGTCCGCCGAGCAAAAGTGGGGTCAGCGCTCCTCCGTTGTGCTGCTGCTGCCGCACGGCTATGAGGGCCAGGGTCCCGACCACTCGTCAGCACGCATCGAGCGCTTCCTGCAGCTGTGTGCCGAGAACAACATGACGGTTGCCCGCCCGTCGACGCCGGCGTCCTACTTCCACCTGCTGCGGCGTCAGGCGTACATGCGTCCGCGCCGTCCGCTCGTCGTCTTCACGCCGAAGTCGATGCTGCGACTGCGCGGTGCGACCAGCTCCGTGGCCGATCTCACGAGCGGCAAGTTCGAGCCGGTCATCGACGATGTCCGGATCGCGGACAAGGGCGCCGTCAAGCGCGTGCTCTTCCTCGCCGGCAAGCTGTACTACGACCTGCTGAACGAACTCGAGAAGAACCCGAATCCCGAGATCGCCCTCGTGCGCGTCGAGCAGTACTACCCACTCCCCGCCGTCGAGCTCAAGCACGTGGCCGACCAGTATCCGGGCGCCGAGCTCGCCTGGGTTCAGGACGAGCCGGAGAATCAGGGCGCCTGGCCGTTCTTCTACCTGGAGACCAACAAGCTCGGCCCGCGCCCGGTGCGACTGTTCTCGCGGGCGGCTTCGGCCTCACCGGCCGCAGGCTCTGCCAAGCGTCATGCCACGGAGCAGGCCGAGCTGATCCGCGACGCGCTCACGCTGTAGCCGCCGCTCACCCTGTCGCCGCACAGCCGACAAAGCCCCCCTCACGACAACCTCGGTTGTTGTGAGAGGGGCTTTGTCGTACCGGCGAATTCACCGATGCGGTGGCGGCCGGTCCGCGGTGGCGCTAGTGCGTGGACTGGATCGAACGAAGGCGAAGCAAGACCTGATCGCGCAGGTCTTCAGGCGTTGTTTCCTTGCACGCCCGCTGCACGGCGTCCGTCAGGGTCAGCCCCACCAGGTGCTCGCTGCTGCAGTCGGTGCAGGTGGCGAGGTGCTCACGAATGTCAGCAGCCTCTTCCTTGCGCAGTTCGTTGTGCAGGTACTCCTCGAGTTCGGCCTTGGCCCTCTCGCATCCACAATCGGTCATGATTTTCTGCTCCCGGATTTCAGTTCAGTGCTCGTACCGGTGCTGAGTCCTCGTTCACTCGCGTACCCGGCCAACAGCTCGCGAAGAAGTCGCCGGCCACGGTGCAGGCGGCTCATCACGGTGCCAATAGGTGTTTTCATGATTTCGGCGATCTCCTGATAGGAGAAGCCTTCGACGTCGGCGAAGTACACGGCGAGCCTGAAGTCCTCTGGAATGGACTGCAGGGCATCCTTGACCGCACTGTCCGGCAGGTGATCGATGGCCTCGGCCTCAGCTGAGCGCCCCGACATAGCCGTGGTCGACTCCGCGCCGCCCATCTGCCAGTCTTCGAGCTCATCGAGCGTGCCCTGGTATGGCTCCCGCTGCTTCTTGCGATACGCGTTGATGAACGTGTTCGTGAGAATTCGATACAGCCAGGCCTTCAGATTGGTGCCCTGCTCATACTGCGCGAAGGCAGCGAAGGCCTTCACAAAAGTCTCCTGCACGAGGTCCTGAGCGTCGGACGGGTTGCGTGTCATGCGCATGGCCGCCGCGTACAGCTGGTCGATAAAGGGCAGGGCCTGCTCTTCGAACAGGTTTCGGTTCTTTTCGCGCGCTTCATCCGGCGTTTCCGCCGGATTCAAGCTCACGGGCGTGTCTGAAGTCATCACCGGCAATTCTAGGCCGTTGATTGTGAGACTGCTGGGTCGCTCCAGGAGCGTCGACACTGCCATTGAATCCTTCCGTTACGTCGTATCCCGACTATTCTGATAACCGATGTTGATCTCGAGATATTCCAAGCCGGAGTTTGACCCCTACGGCGACAATGTGCCCGTTGAAGCGGATGAGTGGTGGCCGGCCCCCACGGCGTCCGGTCCCTTGGCGTGCACGGTCTCCCTCCCCGGCTCGAAGTCGCTGACCAACCGGGAGCTCGTGCTGGCTGCCCTCGCGGAGGGTCCCTCGTTGTTGCGCGCCCCGCTGCACTCGCGCGACAGCGACCTGATGGTCGATGCGTTGCGCCAGCTGGGCACCACCATCGAGAAGGTTCCCGGAAAAGGCTCGTTCGGCCCCGACCTTCGCACCACCCCCGGCGAGTTGCTCGGCTCTACCACGGTCGATTGCGGACTCGCGGGAACCGTCATGCGCTTTCTGCCGCCGCTGGCCGCCCTGGCCCTCGGACCCACGACATTCGACGGCGACTCCGGTGCCCGCCGACGCCCGATGGCCACCATGATCACCGCTCTGCGGGAGCTCGGCGCCGACATCAACGATGACGGTCGCCGGGCCCTGCCCTTCACCGTGCACGGCCGGGGCGCTCTCGCCGGCGGCGAGGTGACCATCGACGCGGGCGCGTCGAGCCAGTTCGTCTCTGGTCTGCTCCTCGCCGGGTCCCGCTTCGAGAACGGCCTGCACCTGCGTCATTCCGGCGAGCGCCTACCCAGCCTGCCGCACATCGAGATGACCATTGCCACTCTCGCGGCTCGCGGGGTCACCGTCCTGAGTCCGGCGGTCGGTGAGTGGACCGTCAAGCCAGGTCCGATCGCGGGTGCCGAGGTCGACATCGAACCCGATCTGTCCAACGCCGCGCCGTTCCTCGCCGCGGCGCTCGTGACCGGCGGAAGCGTCACCATTTCGGGCTGGCCCGCCTCAACCACCCAGGTGGGCGCCGACCTCGCCACGCTGCTGCCGCTCTTCGGCGCGACCGCTACCGTCCTGGGCGATCGCCTCACCGTGAGCGCTGGCAGCGGCATCCATGGGGTCGAACTCGACCTGTCCACGGGCGGCGAACTCGCCCCCACCCTCGTGGCCCTCGCGGCCCTCGCCGACTCGCCGAGCACCATCACGGGTATCGGGCACCTGCGTCACCACGAGTCGAACCGACTCGAGGCCCTCGCCACCGAGATCAACCGGCTCGGTGGCAACGTCACCGAGCTGCCCGACGGCCTGCACATCGTGCCTCAGCCCCTCACCGGCGGACAATGGCGCAGCTACGACGACCACCGCATGGCCACCGCCGGCGCCCTGATCGGGCTCGTCGTTCCCGGCGTGCTCGTGGAGAACATCGCCACCACGGCCAAGACACTCCCCCAGTTTCCCGAGCTGTGGCACGCCATGATCCCTGAGGCCACTCTCTAGATGCCGGGACACGACGCGGACAACCAGACCGACGCCTGGTGGTCGACGCCTGACGAAGACGAACCCCAGTACGACGAATCGGACGTGCGCGTGCGCGCCGGACGCAAGGGCACCAAGCCGCGTTCCAAGACCCGGCCGCAGCACGAGAACGCGCTGACCGGGCGCATTCTCACCGTCGACCGCGGGCGGTACACGGTGATGCTCGACGAGAACCTGCCCACCGAGCGTCGGGTGACGGCCGCACGGGCGAGCGAGCTGCGCAAGAAGGCCGTCGTCAACGGTGATCGCGTCGATATCGTGGGCAATACGACGGGCGACGAGGGAACCCTCGCCCGTATCGTGCGCATCGTTGACCGCGACACGCTGCTGCGTCGCAGCGCCGACGACACGGACGCCGTAGAGCGCGTCATCGTCGCCAACGCCGACCAGATGCTGATCGTGGTCGCCGCGGCCAACCCGGAGCCGCGCATCCGCTTAGTGGATCGCTACCTCGTGGCCGCGTACGACGCCGGGGTCTCCCCCATTCTCTGCATCACGAAGACCGACCTCGCCGACCCCGCCGAGTTCCTCGCCAATTTCGCCGGACTCGACCTGCCGGTGTTCCAGAGCAGCGAGGGCGAGATGCCCATCGAGGCCATCTCCACGGCGCTGGTGGGCCACGACACGGTGTTCGTGGGCCACTCGGGCGTCGGCAAGTCCACGCTCGTGAATGCGCTCGTACCCGGCACCAACCGTGCCATCGGCGTCGTGAACACCGTCACGGGCCGGGGCCGGCACACGTCGTCGTCGACCGTGTCGTTGCGACTCGAAACGGATGCCGGCCGCGGCTGGGTCATCGATACTCCCGGCGTGCGGTCCTTCGGCCTCGGTCACATCAACACCGACAACATCCTGAAGGCGTTCACCGACCTCGCCACGATTGCCGAACGCTGCCCGCGCGGCTGCACACACCTGCCCAATTCACCGGACTGCGCCATCATCGAGGCGGTCGCCGCAGGAGAACTCGGCGAGACCGGTCGGGTTCGCCTCGATTCCCTGCAGCGCCTGCTCGCGACGTTCGCCCCCGCCCGCTGACGGGCGGCACGAACTGCGGACGACGCAGCGCACCCACCGCACGCCGCAGGCGCCCGCTGGAGACCGCGGCACGCTTCGCCGTGCGCGCAAGGTCTCCCCACCTGCGCCCCCGCCGCAGATGCCCTGTGACGGCGCGAGGCAGCGCCAGCGCGAGCCAGCGCGAGCCAGCGCGAGCGCGAGCCAGCGCGAGCGCGAGGCCGGTCAAGCGACACCTGCCACGGCGACATACTGGGAGGTATGACCTCCGCTCCGAATGCACCCGCAGCGCCCGCGCCCGGACTGGTACCGGAACTGCTGATCACCGACCTGACGGTCAGCCTCAATTTCTGGGTGGGGTTGTGCGGCTTTCAGATTCTCTATGACCGGCCAGCCGAGCGGTTCGCGTATCTCCAGCTCGGCACGGCGCAGGTCATGCTCGAACAGATCGGAGTGGGCCGCAACTGGGTGCCGGGCACCCTCGAGGCACCCCTGGGCCGCGGGGTGAACTTCCAGATCTCTGTTCCGGCTACGGGCCCCGTGGCCGAACGACTCGTCGGCGCCGCCTGGCCGCTCTTCATGGCCCCCGAGACCACCTGGTACGACACCGGCGATACCCGGTCCGGCGTCACACAATTCCTCGTGCAGGACCCCGACGGCTACCTCATCCGCTTCACGTCCCCATTCGGCGTGCGTGCCTAGTCGACTCCGGCTGCGCACTGCCGGGCTCGCGGCCCTGCTCGCGCTGGCCTGTTCCCTTGCGGGGTGCAGCCTTTTCGCCCCTCCACCGCCCGACAGCATCGTCAAGGCCGTCAAAGGCACCGTCGACACGATCCGCGCGACCGACGGGGTCGTCGCAGTGACCGCCAGAATCTCACAGCAAGAGCACGCGGCCGCGCCCGTCGACGAGCACTGGACGGCCAGCATTGACGTGACCGCCGATGCGGATGCCGCCACCCTGCGACCGCTCGCCGAGGCGGTCGAGGGATACCTCGCAGCCGCTCGCGACACTGTCCCCACCGAGGCGACCGTGCGCTTGCCGGCAGAACACGGAGGCGCCACGATTGTGCTGACCCTCGGCGCCATGGGGCCGAAGGTCCATTCGGCCGGGCAGCTGGCCGATGCCGCGGTGGCTCTACGTCACATCGAGCATGCGAGCCGGGTACGTGCAGCGAGCGGAGACGCACACCTCACCCTCACGATCGACTCCCGGGCTCAGGTGAACGCGGCCGTCGCCGCGCTGCGTACCCTCCCCGAATTCGGCCAGGGAGCGCTGGCCGCCGTCACCGTCGAAGCCGAGTCGTCCTCCGGCCGCAGCGCCGGCAGCGTGACCGTGACCGCGACGCCAGACTCAGAGGATGCAGGCGGCAGCGGGGTGCCACACGCGGCCGTCCCCGACACGACGGCTCCGGATCACGAAACCCCCGACGGCGGCGCCGGCGACTCCCCCGTGGTCGTGTCGCTCGACCCCGCGGCGGCGGACGCACAGCTGCAGTCCGACCTGGCGCGCGTCACCGCCCTCCTCAACGAGGCCGGGGACACGGCCGGCATTCGCGGCGTGGCCACCGTCGCGATCACCGCGTGCGAGACCGGGGTCGGCGAGCAGGTGAGCGGTCGCGTGCTGCTGCCCATTTTTGAGATCGTCGACAGCCCCATGGCGCCGTTCGACGCCGTCGTCGAGTCGTGGAAACGCCGGGGATTCATCGCGACCGATCGTGCCATGGGCACTGACTTGTACACACAACAGGATCGATCGGATTCCGTGCGCAGCATCACCATTGGCGGGACATCGGAGGGTCTGTACCTCGTCGCGGAGTCCGTCTGCGTCGTCTCCGGCTGACGCACAGCCTCCTCCCCAGACCAGCTAGCGTGTAGTCATGACGGATTCAATGCGGCTTGCGCCCGGCGACACGGCCCCCCAATTCACCCTGACCGACCAGGACGGCGCATCCGTCTCCCTCGCCGATTATGCCGGCAGCAAAGTGGTCGTGTACTTCTATCCGGCCGCGATGACCCCGGGCTGCACGAAGCAGGCCTGCGACTTCCGTGACAACCTGGGCTCCCTGAAATCGGCCGGGTACCACGTCCTCGGCGTGTCGAAGGACGCACCGGCCAAGCTCAAGAAGTTCCAGGAGCACGACGCAGTCAACTTCCCCCTGCTGAGCGACACCGAACTCGACGTTCACCGGGCCTACGGGGCGTGGGGAGAGAAGAACCTGTACGGCAAGACCGTCACCGGCGTGCTTCGGTCCACGTTCGTGATCGATGAGGCCGGCACCGTCCAGCTCGCGCTCTACAACGTGAAGGCCACCGGCCACGTGGCGAGCCTGCGCAAGAAGCTCGGCCTCGACGCCTGACCCAAGGGTGGTCGAGCCCTACTCGGTGGGATGGCTCGTGGCCGCCACAATCTTGGGCGTGAACGCCAGCACAATCACCACGAGTGACGGCAGCAGAATCGCCCACCCCAGGTCGGGCCGGGCGTACAGTCCCTGAAAGCACCCGACGGCCACCATGATCTGCACGAGCTGCCAGGTGACTGCTCCGCCGCGAATCCACGGTCGCCGGCGAATCGCTCCGATGGTGATCGCGCTCACCCACACCGCCGCGATAACCGCGAGCGCAAGAATGGCCAGCCCGCCCCCGAGTGAGGCGGGTTTCTGGGTCAGGAGCTCGATGATGAGCCACCCGGCGACGAGCCACAACACCACCGCTTCGACGGCCAGAAGCACCACGAAAACGACCATTCCGGGCACGCGAACCAGCTCGCGCGCCTCCGCGCGCAGCCGAGTCCACGGGTGCTGATCTGGCTCTTCTCGCTGAGTCACAGGTATATTCCATTCAAAACTATTGATTTGACCCACCTATTATGGGACGATATTTGAGGTCCGGTTGACGCTCACAGGGACGTGAGCTTATCTAGCGTGTTTAGATCTGAGCTTTTCCTGCAACCGACCATTCCCCGCAACTCTGGCCAATCGGCCGTGCACCCCGCAACAAAGGAGCATCTCTATGGACTGGCGCGACAAAGCTGCCTGCCTCACTGCCGACCCGGAACTTTTCTTTCCGGTAGGTAACACTGGACCCGCAGTGGACCAGATCGAGAAGGCAAAGTCGGTGTGTGCACGATGCAACGTCACCGAAGTATGCCTCCAGTATGCACTCGAAACCGGTCAGGACTCGGGCGTCTGGGGCGGCCTCAGCGAAGACGAACGTCGCGCCCTCAAGCGCCGCGCCGCACGCGCCCGTCGCGCTTCCTAAGCCCGACGCTTTCTGTTCGAGCCTGCAGCCTCCGGTTTTCACCGGTTGGCCGCAGGCTCGTTTTGCTATGCGCGCTCGGAGCGCGCGCCCTGAGGCGGGACCGCTCCCGGCAGCTTGGCGCGCGGCCGCACGAGCGGCAGCACCGGACTGCACCGGGCGCGCACGCGGCGCTGCCCAGCGACCGGAGCCACCGAGAAGTGCAGTGCCGTCGGGCATGGCTCAGGTTTCCCGCATGAAGCGCAGCGGGATCTCGATCGTGACCTCTGTGCCGCTGCCCATCATGGTGTGCCAGTCGATGGTGCCGCCGAGTTCGCCCTGAATGAGTGTCCGCACGATCTGGGTGCCGAGCCCCGAGCCGACCTTGCCTTCCGGCAGGCCCGATCCGGTGTCGCGCACCATCACGGTGAGGGTCTCTTCGCTGCGCTTCGCTTCGATGGACACCTCGCCTTCTCGCCCGGCCAGCCCGTGTTCCACGGCGTTGGTCACGAGTTCGGTGAGCACGAGAGCGAGCGGGGTGGCGTAGGCGCTCGGCAGGGTGCCGAAGCTGCCCGATGACTTGGGATGCACCGTGGTGTTGTGCGCGGATGCCACCTCGACCGTGAGCAGAAGCACCCGCTCGAACACGGCATCGAAGTCGACGATCTGACTGAGTCCCTCCGACAGGGTGTCGTGCACCACTGCGATCGCCGCGACCCGTCGCATGGCCTGGGTCAGCGCCTCGCGTGCACGGTCGGACTGGGTCCGCCGAGCCTGGATGCGGAGGAGCGATGCGACGGTCTGCAGGTTGTTCTTGACCCGGTGGTGGATCTCCCGAATCGTCGCGTCCTTCGTGATGAGCTCACGCTCCTGGTGGCGCAGCTCGGTCACGTCGCGACACAGCACAATCGCGCCGACACGCTCACCGTGGTTGCGGATCGGGATCGCGCGCAGAGACACGGTCACCCCCCGGGCCTCAATGTCGGTGCGCCACGGGGCGCGGCCCGTGACGACGAGAGGCAAGGATTCGTCAACGACAGCTGTGCCGGTTCCGGCCAGCAGGCTCGTGGTCACTTCGGCGAGAGATTCGCCCTCCAGCTCGTCGGCGAACCCCATCCGGTTGAACGCGGAGAGGGCGTTCGGGCTGGCAAACGTGGTCAAGCCGTCGACGTCGACGCGGATAAGCCCGTCGGAAGCACGGGGAGCCCCGCGCCGCGGACCGGTGGGCGCACCCAGATCGGGGAAGTCACCGGAGGCGATCATATCGAACAGGTCGCTGGCGCAATCGTTGAAGGTGAGTTCCTGCCGGCTCGGTGAACGAGCCTCGCTCAGGTTGGTGTGGCGCGTGAGCACCGCGATGGGGACCGGCGCGACCTGGGTGCCCGAGGCGCTCAGGCGCCTCAGCACGGGGATAGCGCGCACGCGGGTGGGCGTTTCCTCGTACCAGTCCGGAACGGTGGTGTCCACGATCCTGGCCGTCTCGAAAGCCTCGGTGACCTGTTTGCGCCACTCGGCCTTGATGTTCTGCCCCACGAAGTCACGATAGAACAGGGTTGCGGCGCTCGAGGGCCGGGCATGCGCGACCGCAACAAAGCTGCCGCTCTCGGTCGGAACCCACACGACGATATCGGCGAAGGCAAGATCCGCCAGCAGCTGACCATCCGCGACCAGCATGTGCAGCCAATCCACATCCTCCGCGCTGCTGCGGCCCTGGGCAAGTACGAGTTCACTAAGCGTCGACACGATCAATAGCCTAGGCCAGCGCAAGCCCCGTCATTCCCGTCCCGGCGCACATAATGCGCCATCATGAAAGCATGAGCGAGAAACACGCACGGCCAGACCGAACCATGGTCATCATCTCGGTCATCATCGGGGCGCTCGTTGTCGTCGCTGTGGCGGTCGTCTTCTCCAGCGGGACACCGGAGCCACTGGACCGGGCCACCCCAGAGGGCGCTGTCCAGCGCTACGCCACCGCGGTGCTCGCGGGTGATGAAAAGACCGCGGCCCTCTATCTGACCCAGACGGCCCTCGACTCGTGCGACCGGCTCGATCGACCCTCCACGGACAACATCAGCGTGAGTTTGGTGTCGACGACCATCCGGGACGACACCGCCGACGTGGCGGTGTCGATAACAACCTCATACAAGAACGGACCATTCGGCTCCTCCGAGTACCGGAGCGACGGTGTCGTCGATCTGGTCAAGACCGACGGGGCCTGGCGCATCGAGAGCGCTCCCTGGGAACTCACCATCTGCCCGAAACCGAAAGCTACGCCATGATCATCAGCATCATTCTGGTCGGCGTGATCCTCGTGATCGGCGCCGGCATCGCCATCGGGGTTCGCGCATCCGCTCGGGCAGCACGGACGGGCCCCGTCACGACGCCGCAGCCGACCGCACGCCGGGTGGTGGTGCTCATCCTGCTGTTCGCCCTCGTGGTGACAGCCGCCGTCGGGTTGAGCGGGCTGCTCGGGCGGGTCCTCGACTCCAGCACCGTGATCGCGACGAACGATGTGTCCAGCCTTGCCCGTTCTCTCGCATTCACCCTGATCGCCGGTCCGCTCGCGGCGGTACTCTGGTGGGCCCAGTGGCGACGCATCGGCGACGATGAACGAGGCTCCGTGGCCTGGGGCCTCTACGTGGCCGGCATGAGCAGCGTCGCGCTCATCACGTTCAGCGTCAGTCTTCTCACCGCCGCCGCCCTGGTGGTTCGCGGCGACGGACAACCGGGACTGTTCGCCACGGGAATCGTCTGGGCAGGCGTCTGGGCCTGGCACCGATGGATGAGCGGGGCCGCGGCTCAGAGCCCCACCCGGCTGGTAACCGTGGCGCCGGTCATCGGATCGGTCTTCGGGCTTCTGCTCGCCCTCGGCGGCAGCATCACCGCCCTCGGTTCGCTGCTTGACGCTGCCGTGAACGTCGTCACCGCGAACACGTCCTTCGGCGAGCCGTGGTGGTACTCCACCCTGCAAGCGCTGGTCTGGTGTCTGGGCGGCGTGGTTATCTGGTGGTGGCACTGGTTCCACGACGATGCCCGCGGCCTGCGCGGGGGCCTTGCCGATGTGGCCCTCGTCGTCGTCGGCATAGCGCTGGCCGCCGGCATCACCCTGGTCGGGTCCGCAACGACGCTTTTCGTGCTGCTGCGGCTGGCGGTCGACCGCACAGACCCGATCAACCGTGTTCTCGAGCCGCTCGGCGTGGCCGCCGCCGCCGCGGGCTGTGGCGCCCTCGTCTGGGCGTATCACCGGGGCCAGTCCCGCCTGCGCTCACCGTCGACCAGACTCGCCGGTGTTCTCGTGACCTCCGGCGTGGGGTTGATCACGGCGGCCTCCGGCCTGGGCGTGATCGTGAACGCCCTCCTCGCGAGCCTCGCCCCGGTGTTCGTCGGTTCCGACGCACGCACGCTGCTCCTCGGGGGGATCAGCGCACTCGTCGTGGGCGGCCCGGTCTGGTGGCTGTCCTGGAAACCGACCGCCGCCGTCGACCCCACAGAGGCGGGCAATACTGGGCGCCGTCTGTACCTCATCCTGGTGTTCGGCGCGAGCGCCGTGGTCGCCATCATCACCCTCCTGGTGATCGGCTTTCGCCTGTTCGAATTCCTGCTCGGAGACGCGACCGGCGCGAGCATTGTCGATCGTGTGCGCGCCCCCTTCGGCCTGCTGGTAGCCACTGGCCTGGTCGCTGCGTACCACTTCGCCGTGTGGCGGCGGGATCGGTCGACGGCACCGGCAAAACCGGACCGGCGTATCGGCCGAGTCATCCTCGTGACCGGCGCTGAGCCAGAGCCTCTCACCCGTGCCATCGCTGACCTCACCGGGGCGCCCGTCACGGTCTGGCGCCGCTCCGCGCCTGCGGGCTCGACCGAATCGGCGGAATCGGCGGTGCCGGACTCAGCCACGATCGACAAGCTCACGGCGGCGCTCACCGACCTGGACGCGAGCCGGGTACTCATCGTGACCGGCCCTCACGGCCGGCTCGAGGTCATCGCACTGCAGGACTGATGAGACTCACGCGCGGCACGGGGCAACTCTCGCCCTCTCGTGCACAAGGCGGGCGATGTCGCGCCTGAAGGCGTTGAATCCGGCGAGGTCACATCGCGCTTGTCGCCGAAGGCCTCACCCCCTGTCGTATCCTCCCCAAGAGCTCGAGGGTGTAGCGATCCACGACACGCAGCAGGTCGACCGTCATGAGAAAGCGTTCCCTGAGCCCGGTCGCCTGAGCACGGGCCACCCCCGTGCTGGCGCGGCCCGCACTTAACGTTCTCCCGAACCCGTGCCGCATCCGCTCGAGCCCACCACAGGAACGATCTCGCCGACCGCAACGTCACGGTCGAAATCGAGGAGTGTCGCACCGACATCCAGCGAGCATCCTGTCGTCTTGCTCACTATTCGTGCCACGGAACTGCGTGGTGCCCAGCAGCAATAACGGTCAGCATGTCAATTCGCTGACCTGTGACGGTCAGTGAGTCTGCGACAAGGAACGGAAAATTGGACGTCTGTATAGCAAGCGTGATCAGCCCAATGATGCTGGCGACAATGAACCGTGACTCGTTCTCGACGTTGGTCTCCTCGAAGATCAACCCGGCTCGTCGTGCTTCGTCCAAGTAGTCAGCAATGCGGGTCAGCCAGGCGTTAGAGTTCTCTGACGAACCCTGCCGGAGAAGCTCGGGTTCATGTCCAA
>NZ_JPRS01000085.1 GCF_000738085.1 Cryobacterium sp. MLB-32 | reverse complement strand
GGAGAATTGCGCCCGCAACCTCATGTGCCACAGCGAACTCCTGCAGCACAAGCTGCCCGCCACCCGAGCAGCCCTGACGCGCGGGGACATCAGTTACCGCCACGTCGAGGTCATCATCGACAACGTTCTGGCCCTCCCCGATGAAGCCTGGCAGGACTTCGAACGAGAGGCCCTGACCGAGAGTGAAACGCTCACGGTGCCGCAGTTCACGAAGAAGGCCATCCGCATTCGCGAACTCACGCATCCGGAGTCGATCACCGTGCGGCACAAACGCGCCCTGGCTGATCGGTGTTTCTTTGTCGGCCCGGGCCGTGACGGCATGGCGTACCTCGAAATGACCCTGAGCAATGAAGACGCCAGTGCGATCAGGGACCGGGTTGAAGCGATGGCGAAGAACCTCCAGTTGACTGACGAACCCCGCACGCTCCCGCAACTGCGCACCGACGTCGCCGTCGACCTGCTTTTGGGCGGCGTCACCGCGACGGGGCTCGGCGCCGGCATCCGCGGCAACGTCTACGTGACCGTCCCCGTGCTCACCCTGATGGGTAAGAGTGAGGAACCCGGCACTCTGGAGGGGTTCGGGCCGATCGACCCGGAAACCGCCCGGAGGATCGCCGGCACCGCATCGAGCTTCACCCGCATCCTCATCCACCCGGAGACGGGCGCGGTGCTCTCGTTCGGACGTACCAAGTACAAGGTGCCCAATGAACTCCGGCGCTGGCTGCAGCTCCGCGACGGATCGTGCCGCGCCGCCGGGTGTAACCGGCGGGCGCAGGACTGCGACATCGACCACACCATCCCCTGGGAGTCAGGCGGCGAAACCGTATTCTCAAACCTCGCCAACCTCTGCAAACGCAGCCACCGGGTCAAACACGAAACCGGGTGGGCGGTTGAACAAGGCGCCGACGGCACCCTGAACTGGACCAGCCCGGCCGGCAAGCACTACGCCACCCACCCCGCCACCCGAATCAGACCCACCATCCCCACGACCGAACCAGCAACGAAACCAAACACCTGGCTCGACCCCTGGAAGATCCCCAACACCGGCCTCAACACAGCACCGTTCTAACGCCCACGACGAACGCGACGAACGATTAACATCGTCGCGCACCACCACCACGGAAGGGCAAGCCGAGGAACGTGAGAAGGGACTGCGCACCGGGAGCGGGGTTCGCCCCCACTCGCGGCGCACATTGTGGGGGCGGAGGCTAGACGCCAGCCACGTCGTTCAGGTGGTGCAGGTGGTGCCCGCTGTCGTGCAGGAAGTACGCCACGAAGCTCGCCCCGAAGCTCGCCACGGTAAACGATGGCCCGTCGGTTCAGCGAGCAGGAGACAGTCCTCGTCGCTGAAAGCGCCCCCGGTTCATCACCGAGGGCGCCTCCTCCGAACAACCGCGACTAGAGGTTCTTGACGGCGGTCAGCACCTTGGTCAGCGAGTCCTTGGCATCACCGAAGAGCAGGGTCGTCTGGTCTTCGTAGAGCAAGTCGTTCTCGATTCCGGCGAAACCGGGACGCATAGACCGCTTGAGAAAAACAACCTGGCGTGCGAGGCCCACCTCGAGGATGGGCATGCCATAGATGGGCGACCCGGGGCTCGACTTCGCCGCCGGGTTGACGACGTCGTTCGCTCCCACCACGAGCGCCACATCGGCGGTCTTGAACTGCGGGTTCACCTCGTCCATCTCCTGCAGCACCTCATACGGCACGTTGGCTTCGGCGAGAAGCACGTTCATGTGCCCGGGCATGCGTCCGGCCACAGGGTGGATTCCGAAGATGACCTCGATACCCATCTTCTCGAGCGTCACGACGAGCTCGGCCATGGTGTGCTGCGCCTGCGCCACAGCCAGACCGTAGCCTGGAACGATGATCACGCGCTGGGCATAGCCGAGCAGGATCGCCACGTCTTCCGCAGACGAGGAACGTACGGGACGCTCGGAGATCTCGGTGGAACCGGCCGTGGACCCGCCCTTGAACGCGCCGAAGATGATCCCGCTGACGCTGCGCCCCATAGCGGATGCCATGGCGCGCGTCAGGATCGTTCCACTGGCACCCACGAGCGTGCCCGCCACGAGCAGCAGCACGTTGCCGAGCACGAGCCCCGACGCGGCGACCGCAAGACCGGTGAACGCGTTGAGCAGGGAGATGACGATCGGCACATCCGCACCACCGACCGGGTTGACCAGGAGAACACCCGCGATCAGACCCACGGCAAGCAGGATGGTGGCACCGAGAATCCACGAGTTGGTCACGATGACCGCACCGAGGGCAACCGCCGCGACGAGCACGAGCGCCATAACCCAGCGCTGACCCGGGAAGATCAACGGCTTGGTGGGAATCAGCCCCTGCAGCTTCGCGAACGTGATGCATGAACCGGAGAATGAAACGCCACCCACGAGCACGGTGAAGACCACCGCGAGCGACGCGCCAGCCGATTCAACGTGAGGCAGTTCGAGCAGTGCGACGATGGCCGCCGCTCCACCGCCGACCCCGTTGAACAGCGCCACGAGCTGCGGCATGGCCGTCATCTGCACCCGGCGAGACAACGGTGCGGCGATCGCCGCACCGACCACCATGGTGCCGACGATGAGCAGGATGTTGTCGAGCTGCGTCGACAGGAACACGGTGACGAGGGCGATGAGGGCGCCGACCGCACCGATCGCGTTGCCGCGACGGGCGGTCTTCGGCGATCCCAGGCCCTTCAGCGCAAGGATGAAACACACCGCGGCCACGAGATAGAGGCCCGTGGTCCATTCCGAAGAGAGAATATTCATCGTTTCCCTCCCTGCGGGGCGGTGGTCTTGCGGCCCGCGAACATCTCCAGCATGCGGTCGGTGACGACGAATCCACCCACGAGGTTGATCGTGGAAAGCAGCACCGCGACGAGGGCGAAGATAAGAATGCCCACGTTGTCGGCCTGGCCGGCCACGACGATGGCACCCACCAGGATGATTCCGTGGATGGCATTGGCGCCCGACATGAGCGGCGTATGCAGCGTGCTGGAAACCTTCGAGACGACCTCGAAGCCGATGAAGACGGACAGCACGAATATGGACAGCAGACTCATGGGTTCCATTACGACACTCCCTGCGTGGCTAGGGCGGCCAGTGACTGCCGGGTGGGTTCGTGCAGAACAGTGCCGTCGCGGGTGAGGCAGGCGCCCCGCACGAGTTCGTCGTCAAAATCCGGAGCGACCACTCCGTCGACCGTCATCAGCTCAATGAGATTCGAGACGTTCTTGGAGTACAGGCGTGACGCGTCAAAGGGCATTGATGAGCCGACGTCCTTCATTCCCACGAGCGTGACGCGGCCGCTGGCCACCTCGATCGTGACGTCAGTTCCGGCGACACTGCCCTCGACGTTGCCGCCGCTCTCGGCCGCAAGGTCGATGATGACCGAACCGGAACGCATCCCGAGCAGCATCTCGCTCGTCAGCAGTCTCGGGGCCGGGCGTCCGGGAATGGCCGCGGTCGTGATCACGACGTCAGCGTCGGAGACGTACGGGGTCAGCAGTTCCTGCTGGCGTTTCGCCCGGTCGTCGGCCTGTTCCTTGGCATAGCCGCCCCCTCCTTCGGCGGTGTCGAGCCCGAGATCGACGAACGTGCCGCCCATGGAGCGCACCTCGTCAGCGGATGCCGCGCGCACGTCATACGCAGACACCTTGGCACCCAGCCGCTTGGCCGTGGCGATGGCCTGCAATCCGGCCACCCCGGCGCCGAGCACGAGCACCTTGCCGGCGGGATGGTTCCCGCGGCCGTCATGAAGAGCGGAAAGAACCGCGGCAGGCGCATGGCAGCTTCGAGGGTGCATCGATATCCAGCCACAAGTGCCTGCGAGGTGAGAGCGTCCATCGACTGAGCACGTGAAATTCGGGGAACGAGTTCGAGCGCGAAGGCTGTGATGCCCGAGGTGTGCAGCTGGGTGACCACATCGAGGTGGTTGGCCGGCGAGGCGAGACCCACGGTGATCGTGCCCTCCCGCAGGGCAGAAATCACCTCAACATTGAGGGGGCGCACGTGCGCCAGAACATCGATCTCGGTCAGGCTGATTCTCGGTTCCACGGAGGCCCCGGCGTCTCTGTAGGCCGCGTCAGGAAACCCTGCCGCATCGCCCGCACCGGACTCGACCACAATGTCGAGTCCGGCCTTCACGAGCTGGCGAACCGATTCGGGGGTTGCTGCGACGCGCCGCTCCCCCGGATCTCGTTCTCGAAATACCGCTACTTTCATGGTCTTCTCCAGAGTCTCAGTTGTCTTACTACGATTTTTGTTTCAGGTACGTACGTGCAGTCTTGAGCAAATTTCGCTCGTAAATTCGAACTCGGGTCGAAAAGAAGTGGAGTTTTTGAGGGATACGGAAGAATCCGACCGAGTTTCGGGGGCACAGAGCCGTGCGTGCCGACAATTTCGTTTTCGCGCGGGAGCCGACGGCCGACATCCGCCGCCCAGCTCGGGCCGCTAGCGTGGCAGACAACGAAGGAGTCACATGACGGTACTGATCGCAGGATGCGGCGACCTGGGCACAGAGGTGGGCCTGCGCTTCGCTGAACTCGGGCACGATGTGGTGGGACTGCGCCGCAGCGCCGATCGGCTCCCCGCCGCCATCACCGGCCAGTCCGTCGACCTCAGCATCGCCAGGCCCGTGATACCGGCCGATACCGAGTTCGTCGTGATCGCCATCGCCGCTGGACGGCCCACCCCCGAGGCATACCGGGCCGCCTATGTGGACGGCCTTCGCAATCTGCTCGATGCCCTCGACGAAGCCGGCGCCGCACCGCGACGGGTGCTCTTGGTGTCGTCCACCGCGGTGTACGACGTGAACGACGCCAGTTGGGTCGACGAGCAGACTCCCGCGACCCCGAAACCGGGTACCGACGCACTTCTGCTCGAGGCCGAGCAGATGCTGCACGACCGCATTCCCACCGCCACGGTGCTCCGCCTCGCCGGTATCTACGGCCCCGGCCGCGAGCGCCTCATCACGCAGGTGCGCGACGGCGCGGCGCGCCTGTCGGCCCCGTCGCGGCACACGAACCGCATCCATCGGGACGACGCAGCCGCCGCGATCGTGCATCTGTTGCTGCGCGACGACGCTCCGGCTCCCCTCTACCTCGGTGTTGATCGTGCTCCGGTCACCATGAACGAGGTCATCACCTTCCTCGCTGCCGAAATGGGACTCCCGGTGCCCTCCAGCGATCCCGCCGTCACGATCGGCACCGATGGCGCCCGGCGCGAAAGCCAGCGCGGCGGCGACAAGCGCCTCAGCAACCGCCTGCTGCTCGGCACGGGCTTCACGTTTCGCTACCCGAGCTACCAGGAGGGGTATCGGGCCCTCCTGAACGGGGACGGCATCCGCCACCCGTAAGGTTCGGCATCCGCCACCCCGAACGTTCCGCACGCGCCCCTGTCCGCAGTCCGCAGTCCGCAGTCCGCATCCTAAAACCGGCGAATCTGAGACACACCGGGACGATCCGCCACGAACGACGGCGTGTCGCGAAAGTCACCGGTTTTGTGCGGGGCGGGCGAGCTGGGGCAGTCTGCACAAGCGATGGGATGAATCGTCCCGGAGTGAGCCGAGCGAACCCGGTAGGTTCGGGAAGTGCCACCCGAACGGAGCCCCATGCCGGAACACTCGAACGCCACCGTGTCACGCCCCCTCGAGGGCATCCTGGTCGTCGATTTTTCGCGGGTGCTGGCCGGCCCGCTCGCCTCGATGACCCTCGCCGACCTCGGCGCCCGCGTGATCAAGATCGAGCGGCCACACGTCGGTGACGACACGAGAAGCTGGGGCCCGCCGTTCTCCGGCACCGGGTCCACCTATTTCGAAAGCGTCAATCGCAACAAAGAGTCGATCTGCCTCGACCTCACCGATACCGCCGACCTCGCCGTTGCCCTCGAACTCGCGCTCAAGGCCGACGTGCTGCTCGAGAATTTCAAGCCCGGCGGCATGGACAAACTCGGCCTCGGCTACGACACCCTGCGGGAGAAGAACCCCGCCCTGATCTACGCGTCAATCTCTGGCTTCGGCACCACGGGCGGCGCCCACCTGATGGGCTACGACTTCATGGTGCAGGCGGTCGGCGGTCTGATGAGCATCACCGGCGAAGAAACGGGTGCGCCCATGAAGGCCGGCGTCGCCCTCATCGACGTGCTCGCCGCCAAAGACACCACGATCGGCGTGCTCGCAGCTCTGAACGCCCGCCACACGACCGGCCTCGGCGCTCGGCTCGACGTGAACCTGCTCTCAAGCCTGCAGGGGGCACTGGCCAACCAGGCGCAGGCCTACCTCGGTGCCGATGTCTCCCCCTCCCGACTGGGCAACACGCATCCGTCGATCGCTCCCTACGAGACCCTCAAATGCTCCGACGGGCTTCTCGCAGTGGCCTGCGGCAACGACGGCCAGTTCGCCAAGCTCGCTGTCACGCTGGGTGCCGAGCATCTCGCATCCGACGAGCGTTTCGCCACCAACCGCGCCCGTGTGCACAATCGCCCCGCCCTGGTGCGGGCCCTGGAAGAGCGGTTGGCAACGGATGCCGCCGCCGTGTGGCAGGTGAGGCTCACGCAGGCCGGGGTGCCCGCCGGCCAGGTCGGCACGATCGGTGACGGCATCGCCCTCGCCGACTCGCTCGGCCTGGCCCCCACGATCGACGTGCAGGACGCGTCCGGCATCACGGTGGGCAGGCAGATCCGCCACCCGGTGACCTGGACTCCCCCGCTCGAACCTCGCACCCAGGCGCCCCCGGGGCTCGGCGAGCACAGCGCCGCCGTGCGCGACTGGCTGCAGGCCGAGAAACCGGCCTAAGCGCGCAACGCCAGCCAGAGGTTGGCCGAAACATCCGGATCGTCGAGGTTCGCGTCGATCAGCCTCGATGCGATCATGATGCGATGCCGCAGCGAATTGCGGTGCAGGCCGAGTTCGCGCGCCGTGACCTCCCACTGGCCCCGGTTGCGCAGGTAGCAGCGCACCGTCTCCACGAGATCGGCGCGCGCATAGGTTCGCAGGGCCTCGACCCAGGCCTGCGCCTCCGATTCTCGGGCACCGTCGACGGCCACGAGCCGCCCCGGCGCAGCCCGGATGCACGCCCCGCCGACCTCGCGCACGCTCGCCTCCACCTGCGCAAGTGTCAGCTGACCACTGATCGCGGCCGAATACCGCCTGTCTTCGACGGACGGCGCCTCGGCGACCGAGGGCTCCTCCGCGCGATCCCGAAGGACCACATAGCAAAGCCCGTTCACCATGCACCGCAGATCGGACAGGCGGATGCTGCGGCGCAGCTCCTGCGCGGACTCCCCGGTTGCCATCGCCGCCACGAGCTCGCACAATTCGAGGGTCGACAGCCGGTCGATCCCGTCGCCGCGCGCAGCGAGCAGCCGCACGCGCTCGCCCGGCTGGTCGCAGCCCAGCTCGGCGGCCGCGAGCCGGGCGGCCTCCACATGGCCGCCGAGAATCAGCGCCGCCACGGCCGCCCCCCGAGCCGCGCGCGATCGCGCGCGTTCCCACTGCTGCTGGGCCGTCACGGACAGCAACATGCACCCGGTGAGCATGAGCTGGCGATCCGCAGGCCGGAACGGCCGCCCCGCCCGGACCGCCAGAAAACCGGCCGTGCGCTTGTCCGCCACAACGGAATACTCGATCACGTCAGCGCCGTCGAGGGGAAACGTTGCGGCCGCGTGCATCCCCTGCAGGTTCATTCGCTTGCTCTCTTCGCGCAGCTGCGGCAGCACGTGGTTCTCGGCTTCCGGCCAGATAGTCTCCGTGCCCCCATCTGCGGGCAGATACGCGGCCCATCCACCCAGGGCCTCCGCGAGAACCTTCACCACGGATGCCGCCGATTCCGGCCGTCCCACGGCCTGCGCAAGCGAGGTCTGCAGCCGCAAGGCCGCGGAGAAGTCTGTCTGTTTGTCGTGGTTCACCACGTCCCAATACGCGCGCGAGACGGCCATGAAGGGGGTGCCATCGGGCACGATGAGCAGCTGAACACCGTGCGTCCGGCACGCGGCAAGCAGTTCGACGGGCACGTCGTCCGTTCCCGCGCCGAGCCCCAGCCCCAGGGTGTGCACGCCGCGGTCCACCAGTCGCTGCACGTACCGGTCGATGCGGTCGGCGCTGCCGGTCACCGGAATACCCGTGGTCAGGAGCAGCTCGCCGCCCTGCAGATACGGCGTCGGGTCTTCGAGTTCGGAGATGTGCACGCCCGTGACGCTGCGACTGGCGATGCCGGAGCCGTCAGCGGAGCGCAGGTCCGCTCCGAGCCTGTCGCACAATTGGGCGAGACTGACCATGCACCCTCCTTCGGACGATTGCTGGTCAGTCTAACCAGAACGATGCGGCCTTGAGGATGATATGTCTGATGTCAAGAACTCCCCGGGTCAATACGGTGAGCGAATGGATACCCAGAAGCTTGAGACACAGCTGCGTGAGCGAACGCGTCAGGTGTCTGACGAATCTCCCGGTCCTCGGTCGACGGTCGCCACCGAAGGCTCCGAAGGCACCGAAGGCACCGAAGGCACCGAAGGCACCGAAGGCACCGACACGAGCATGGACGCGGCCACCGGCGAGCGCCGGGGCGAGGTCGCCCACACCACCCCGCATGCCATTGACGTGATTCTCCGCTCCGCCCACGCTGCCGCCGTTCTGCTCGCCGCAACGAGCCCTAAGACCCGCGCGATCTGGCTGAACACCATCGGTGCGTGCCTGACCATCAACCGCGAGGAGCTCGTGCACATCGCTGGCGAGGAGACGGGACTGGGCGCGGACCGCCTGCGCTCCGAGCTCGCCAAGGCCGTCACGAGCCTGCGCTTCTACGCGGACGTGGCGCTCGAGGGAAGCTACCTCGGGGCGAGCAGTGAAACCCTCGCCCAGGACAGCACCCTGGCGCGGTGGAACATTCCGATCGGACCGGTCGCCGTGTTCGGCGCCAGCAACTTCCCCTTCGGTTTCGGCATGATCGGGCACGACGTCGCGTCGGCGCTCGGCGCCGGCTGCCCCGTGGTCGCCAAGGCGCACCCGGCGCACCCTCGACTGAGCGTTCGGCTCGGCGAGCTCGTGGGCGAAGCCCTCGTGGAGGCCGGCGCGCCCGACGGCGCCTACTCCTGGGTGGTCGGCTTCGACGCCGGCCTGCGCCTGATCGACGCCCCAGAAGTGCAGGCCGTCGCCTTCACCGGCAGCCAAGCGGGCGGCATGGCCATCCGGCGCCGCGCCGAAGCTCGCGGCATCCCGGTGTACGCCGAGATGGGCACGGTCAACCCGGTGTTTGTCACCCCGGCCGCCGCTCGGGATCACGCCGAAGAGATCGCCGCGGGGTTTGCCGCCTCGTTCACACTCGGAGTCGGCCAGTTCTGCACCAAACCCGGTCTGCTCTTCACCCCTGCCGGTTCCGGAATCCTGCACGCCGTGCGCCGCGAACTGGCCCTCCTGCCCACCGCCCCCATGCTGACGACCGCAATCGCCGCCGGCTACCGTTCGGGAATCGATCAGCTCGCGGCCGCCGCCCGCACGACCTCGGAATCCACGCCGGGAGAGACGCCGACCGTCGCCCCCCGCGTCTTTTCTGTGCTTCTCGACGACCTGCAGCCCGGGTCCCGACTGCTCGAGGAATGCTTCGGCCCCGTGGCGCTCGTCTGCGAATACGACACCGTCGACCGCGCGCTCGACGCCATCTCCCGCCTGCAGCCCGCCCTTGCCGCCTCCGTCTTCACGGGCGAGGCAACGGATGCCGATGGGGACGCCGCCGTGCGCCGCCTGCTGCCCCGGGTCGGCCGGGTTGCGCTGAACGCCTGGCCCACCGGGGTGGCCACGAGCTGGTCGCAACAGCACGGCGGACCGTGGCCGGCCACGTCGCGGCCCGAAGCCACGAGCGTGGGCGCCGGCGCGCTCGGGCGGTTCGTTCGTCCGGTCGCGCTGCAGAACGCGCCGTCTGACCTCTTGCCGCCAGCACTGCAACCCGGCAATCCGTGGCAGGTACCCCGCCGCATCGACGGCCTGCTCATGCCCGTCCCGCTACCATGACATCGCCGACGCAGCCCGGAACCCGCACTCCTGACACAAACACCCCGGACACATGCACCCCGGACACACACGCTCCGGACACACGCAATCCTGCCGAGAACGGCCCCGCTACCCACCATCCAGAAGGAGCTCCCATGACCGGCGTACTCGACCTCACCGACACTACTGGCCCAGCAACCGGCACCGACCTCACAGACAGTGCCGACCTGATCGACATCGACTCCCTGCTCACGAGGGATGAGATCGCGCTGCGGGCATCCGTGCGCGCCTTCGTGGACGCCGAGATCAAGCCGAATATCGCGCGGTGGTACGAAGACGCTGTCTTTCCGCTTGAGATCGTGCCGCAGATGGCCGAGCTGGGGCTGCTCGGCATGCACCTCGAGGGCTACGGCTGCCCCGGACGCAGCTCCGTGGACTACGGGCTGGCCGCCCTCGAACTCGAGGCCGGGGATTCCGGGCTGCGCACCTTTGTGAGCGTGCAGGGCTCGCTCGCCATGAGCGCCATCCACAAGCATGGCTCCGAGGAGCAGAAGAACGAGTGGCTGCCTCAGATGGCCGCCGGTCGGGCAATCGGTTGCTTCGGCCTCACCGAACCCGGCGCGGGATCCGACCCCGGCAGCATGAGCACCTTCGCCCGCCGAGACGGAACCGACTGGGTCATCACCGGAGCCAAGCGCTGGATCGGCCTGGCCACGGTCGCCCAGGTCGCCATCATCTGGGCCATGACCACGGAGGGCGTGCGCGGCTTCGTGGTGCCCACCGACACCCCCGGTTTCACAGCCACGGCCATCACCCAGAAGTTATCGATGCGCGCGTCAATCCAGTGCGAGATTGAGCTCGACAATGTGCGGCTTCCTGCCGACGCCATCCTGCCCACGGCGACCGGCCTGCGCGGCCCATTCGAGTGCCTCAACGAGGCTCGCTATGGAATCATCTGGGGAGCCATGGGTGCCGCACGCGACAGCTACCTCACGGCACTGGCCTACTCTCAGGAGCGGATGCCGTTCGACAAGCCGCTCGCCGGTTATCAGCTCACCCAGCAGAAGCTCGTCGACATGGCGATCGAGATCAACAAGGGCACCCTCCTCGCCCTACAGCTCGGCCGGTTGAAAGACGCCGGGCGCCTCCGGCCGCACCAGATCTCCATCGGTAAGCTCAACAACTGCCGCGAGGCGATCGAGATCTGCCGCGAGGCACGCACCATTCTCGGTGGTAACGGCATCACCCTTGACTACTCACCGATGCGTCACGCGAACAACCTCGAGAGCGTGCGCACCTACGAGGGCACCGACGAGGTGCACACCCTCGTCATCGGCAACCACATCACGGGCCTTCCCGCGTTCCGCTGAGACGCGGCGTGGCGACGGGGTCGGCCTCACCGCATGTACTCTTCGATCCCGTCGTCCAACCGCGTGGCTGCACGCACCTGTTCCGCCTCGATCAGCCGGGTGGCGGCGTCGATCAACGCGAGATGCGTGAAGGCCTGAGGAAAGTTCCCCAGATGCTGCCCGGTCGACGCGTCGATCTCCTCCGCGTAGAGGTGGAGGGGCCCGGCGAAGGAGAGCAGCTTCTCGAACAGAGCAGAGGCAGCGTCGAATTCGCCGATCATCGAGAGGGCGGACACCAACCAGAAGGAGCAGATACTGAAGGTGCCTTCCTCTCCGCTCAGCCCGTCATCCGTACTGGCGACCCGATAGCGCAGAACGAGTCCTTGCTCCGTGAGCTCGTCCGCAATCGCGAGCACGGTGGCGCGCACGCGCACATCGTCGGGCGGCAGAAACCCCATCAGCGGGAGCAGCAGGAGCGACGCGTCCAGGTCCGTCGTGTCGTAGTGCTGCCGGAATACCCCGCGGTCACTCACTCCGCGGTCGCAGATGTCCGCTTTGAGGGCGTCGGCCGCTGCCCGCCACCGAGCGGCGTGCGCGGCATCGCCCCGTCCCTCGGCGATCCGTGCGCCCCGATCGGCCGCGACCCAGCACATCACCTTGGAGGCCACGAAATGCTGCGGTTCTCCGCGCATCTCCCAAATTCCTTGGTCGGGCTGGGCGCTGCGTTCCAGCGCGGTGTCCACGAGCTCGGCCAGGTGCGCCCACACCCCGGGCGTGATCTGCCCGCCGCCGCGGATGTGCTCCTCGACCGAATCGAGGAGCATTCCCCAGACGTCGTGCTGGTGCTGGTCGAAGGCTCCATTTCCGGTGCGCACGGGGCGAGAACCCCGATAACCCGACAGGTGGTCGAGAGTGTGTTCCGTGAGGTCACGTTCCCCGCCGATCCCGTACATGATCTGGAGGTCCCACGGTGCGCCCGGTTTCCCCGCGCTCATGGCATCGAGGATAAAGGCGAAGTAATCGAACGCCTCCCAGTTCAGCCCGAGCCCGTGCAGGGCGCGCAGCATGAATGCCGTGTCCCGAATCCACGTGTACCGGTAGTCCCAGTTGCGTTCGCCACCCGGGGTCTCGGGCAGCGATGTCGTCGCGGCAGCCATGATCGCCCCGGTCGGCGCATAGCTGAGACCTTTCAGCGCAAGCGCGCTGCGCTCGAGATAGGGGCGAAAGCGATGGTCGGGAAAACTGGCCATGCTCAGCCAGTCCCGCCAGTACTCCTCCGTGTGGCGGAGTTTACCGAGGGCGTCGTCAAGACCGGTCGGCACGCCGTTGTCCCAGGAGATCGCGACGTAGGCCGAGTCACCGGCCTCGAGGGTGGTGCGCCCCGTGCAGCGGGCACCGACGACCCCGAGTGGAATGCTGCCGCCCAGGATGAGTGACAGGTCTCCCTGCACCATCTTCGCCCGGTCGTAGCCGGGGCCGTCGAATTGCCACTCCCCCTGGGTCTTGCCGTACTCGAACAGCGGCAGGCAATTCACCTCAACCTCAACACGCCCGTCGAAGCAGGTCGCAATGCGCAGCAGGGTGCGCTGCGAAATCGCGTCGCCGGGCGAACGCCGATAGCCGGCGCGCCGGTGGTCCTCCAGCGGACCCATGACGAGAACGTCCTGGATGGTCAGCCAACCGGTCGGTGTGTGCCAGGTGGTCTCGAGCACCATGGTGCCGGGCAGGTAGCGCCGCTGCTCAGGAACCGTGGAATTGGTTGGGCCGAACCGGAACGACCCAGCCGTTCGGTCCAGCAGCGAACCGAACACACTCGGCGCATCCGGGCGGGGAAGGCACAGCCACTCCACCGATCCGTCCGGCGCGATGAGGGTGCTCACCTCGCAGTCGGAAAGAAAGGCGTAGTCGGCAATCGGTGGAAATATCATGAGCGGGTCAACCTCCGGTCGTTCGCTGTCTGCAGCACGGGGCGGGTGCCTCTCCGGCCCCTGCGGGGCCTTCAGGGTCAGACACGACGGCGGTGCTCGTTCGACATCCGACCGGGGATTTCGCGAGGAACATGCGCTGTCGAGGATCACCCACGTGAGGGGGCCTGTCAATGGGGGTATCGCACTCGCACCACAATCGCCGCCCCCGCCGAGAAATGCCGGTGACGGCAATTCCCGGCGGAAGCGGCGACGGCCCCGCGTGGGTGTGTTCTGATCAGTCCTTGGTGATCTTCCAGATGCCGTCGGCGAGCGCCTTGTCGGGGTGCTGAACGCTCACGAACAGCTCCTTCGGGTTCTTACCGAAATAGATCCCGGTGGTCTCTGCTCCCTGGTCGGTGAGGGAGGCGAACAGGTCGACGCTCTTCGAGTTACCGGCGGAATTCGTGCGCTTGTCGGCGCGGTACACGTCGCTGAAGCTGTTGTCTTCAACGATCCACAGGGCACCATCGGGTCCTTCGGCCAGGTTGTCCGGGCTGTTGAAACCGGTCACGCCGGCGGCCTGGTCTTCGACCGGCACGTTGACGCCGGCCTCGACAAACGAGGTGAGCACGTTCTTCTTCAGGTCAATCGCGATCACTCGGTCCTCAGAGGTATTCGCGACGTAGAGCGTGCTGCCGATGACCTCAACGTCTTCGGGGCGACCGAATTCCGTCGCAGCGACCGCGTTCGACGCAACGTCGGCATCCGTGACGACCTGATTCTGGTCGAGGGTCACCCACTCGAAAGCCCCGACCTTGTCGGTGAACGTGGCCTGGTTCCAGAGCTGGTCGGCGTCGGCGAGATCGGTGAGCTTGAGGGCGTACAGCTGGCCCGCTGAGAGGTCCCCCCGGGTGGTCGGCACGAACTTGTAGATCGACCCGCCGTTGAGCTCGTCGATGACGTACACGTTGCCGGCCTTGTCCACGTCGATGCCCTCGTGGCGCAGGCTGCCCAGAGCGGTGCGCTCCTCGATCTTGGTGACCTTGGTGAGGTCCTTCTCGTCGAGGAAGAGCTCGTAGACCTTGCCACCCGGCGTTTCCTCGGTGACCAGCAGGGTGCCCCACGACGTCCAGCGGATTCCGTCGAGTCGATTCCAGTCGGCTCGCTGGGCGATGACGGTAGCCGTGCCCGTCTTGAGGTCGGTCACGGCAACGGCACCGTTGTCGTTGACCTCGTAGGTGTTGTACAGGTAGCGACCCGCCTCACGGCCGGTCTCGTTCTGTGTGTTCATGTCATGCAGGTCTGAGACGCCCGGGTAGACATCGAGAACCGTCTCGTCCTGAACCATGGACTGTGTGAATCCGGAGGGCACCAGGTAGGGAACGGTCCAGTCGCTGCTGGCCTGCCCGTATGCCGAGGCATCGAGGGCCGCGAACGAGAACGGACCGTGCTCGGAGTCGTCGGAGTGGTCTTTCTTACCGTCGGTGCGGTCCTTGTCGGACGAGTGCTGATCCCGCGAATGACCCCGGTCGTCGTGCTTCGGGCCGTCCTCGGACCGGGCGGAATCTGCGTGAGCCGCGCTAGCGAGACTGAGCATGAGAGATACAAAAACTGCGCCAGTGGCGATCTTCTTGAGCATATCTATCTTTCTGTGTCGGTAACTGAGAACCTTTCGAGACTATGAGCAAGACGTGAACACCCGGCAACGTGCGGCCATCGTTGTCATGACGTCTCTATCGTCTTCCCGTCACCGCGGAAAGCT
>NZ_JPRS01000084.1 GCF_000738085.1 Cryobacterium sp. MLB-32 | reverse complement strand
CTCCCAGCGGGTCTTCCAGAACACCTCGTTGCCACTGAAGAACGCGAGGTTGACGCCCGCGTCGCGGGCGGCCTCCACCTGGCTGCGCTGATTCCCCGACCAGTACTCGTCATGGCCAACGGAGACGAACGTCCTATGATTGCGGATCAGCGCACCGCGCCGGTCACTGTCGATATCCGAGGAATAGCTCACGTTATAGCCGTTCGCTTCGATCCATCGGATCATCGGATACTCGGCATTGAATACGGCATCCTCAGCGCCGGTACCCCGAGTGGTGACCGGTCGGTTGTAGCTCACCTTGTAGGCGCGGCCGGCGGGGGAACCGGTGTAGAGGCTGTTCCCGCCGTACTGGTTATAGGCCTGCCATGTGCTGTCGGAGGTTTGGAAGAGCAGATCGGATGTGCTCGCATCATCGCGAACGACGAAGACGACGTGGCTCGCCCCCGCGGTGGCGTCCGTGCGCACGAGTTTGGCGATGTACACGCCGGACACGGCGTCTGCCGGCACGGTCCACGACGCGGATTCGCTCCAGTTGCCGCAGTCGATCAGACCGGTCGCGGATTCATTGAGACATGCCGGTTGGCGGCGGGCAACCGTGCTCGACACGGTCGCGATGGACCGCGCGCCCGATCCGCCGTAGAACCCCAGGCGGTAGATGTCGATGCGAAACGAAGCCGCAGTCGTGTTTACCTTGAAACCAAGGCGGCCACCGAGGTTGACGCTCATGTCGGTAGCGAAACCCTGAATGGCCGAGCTTCCAGAACCCGTGACGTCCCACTGCGAGGCAGGATTTCCCGCCTTGCTGTTCTCGCACGCGATGGGGTTCTGGATGGGAACCGTGCAGGGGCCGGCAGCGGTGGCTGCCGGAAGATTCGGCACGACACTGAATGCCAGTGTGAGAGAGAGGACGGCCGCCCAGAAGGCACCCCGCCGGATTGATGCTCGCATAAACCCTTCCTCTGTGGATCTGTCGATGTGTCGTGGGTCGACCGCTGTTTCCCCATTTGGGGGTGAGTGTCGCGCGGTTTGATGGCGCGGTCAATGGCTCGAATGACGTCGGAACGCAGGCGGTGGAATGGGTGTAAATTCAAGTCCTCATGGTTGTAAACCCGAACGCGCACCTGTCCCCGGCCGCCCTCGACTTTCTCGACGAGCTCGAACAGCACAATGACCGTGACTGGTTTGCAGAGCACAAGGCCACGTACGACGTTGAGCTGAAGGCCGGGATGCTCGAGGTTGCCACGGCGATCAACGAACGCCTCGCCGCCTTCGCCCCGGACCACGTCCGCCCGCCCGCGAAAGCCATGATGCGCATCTATCGGGATGTGCGATTCTCCAACGACAAGAGCCCGTACAAGACCCACATGGGGGCCTACTGGCCGCGGCAGGGTCTGGAGAAGGCGGCCGGCGCGGGATTCTTCCTTCAGATCGGGGCTCGAGAGCTCATGATCGCCGGCGGCTCGTACAGCCCAGGCCCCGCGCAGCTGCTGGCCATTCGCGAGTACCTGCTCGACCATCACGAAGAGCTCCGCTCGCTGCTCGCGGCGGTGAACAACACCGGGCTGTTCGATCCCCTCGACGGTGACCGCCTGATTCGGGCGCCGCGGGGCTTCCCCGCCGAGCACCCCGCGGCCGATCTGTTGCGTCATCGACGGTGGGCGTTCACCTCGACGCTGCCCGGCATTCAGGCCGAGAGCACGGAATTCATCGACGTGGTCACGGAGCGGTTTCAGGCGCTCGTTCCGCTCGTCGCATTCTTGAATACTCCGGTTGCCGGGCTCGACCTCACCCGCAGTCTCACCGCCGGCCGCCAGTGAAGCGAGAAGAATCGTAGGGGACTTCCGGGTAGCCGTCGATGCCCTGCTTCAGGAATTTGGCGTCGGCCAGGTTCTCAACATCGGTGGATTCGGGGGCCGTCGGAGTTCCGAGTTACGTCGTGAGCTTCCCGTGAAGCGGATGCCCTTGGCGGGCGCGGGCGGGTGTGGTTCGCTGTAGGCATGACAAGCCTGCCGATGTTCCCGCTGGGATCCGTGCTCTTCCCCTATATGCCGCTGCAACTGCGCGTGTTTGAGGAGCGCTACCTCGTGATGCTTTCCCGCGTGCTGCAGAGTGAACCTGCGGAATTCGGTGTGGTGCTGATCGAGCGCGGGCAGGAAGTCGGCGGCGGGGAACACCGTTTTCGTTATGGCACGGTGGCGCGCATCACCCAGGTCGGTGCCGACGGCAGTGTCGTTGCCCTCCTGGCTCAGGGCGACCGACGGGTCGAGGTGGTGGAATGGCTCACGGAAGATCCTCATCCGCTGGCGGAGGTGCGCGAGGTCGCCGACCTGGAGTGGGACGACAGCTTGCTGCCCCTGCGCACGGAGGCGGAGCAGACCGTTCGACGGGCCCTCGCCCGTGCGAGCGAATTCGTCGACCAGCAATGGGCCGCAGACGTCGAGCTGTCCCACGACCCGGTGGCGGCCATCTGGCAACTCGCGGCCATCGCGCCGGTGGGCGCCCTCGACCAGATCACCCTGCTGCAGTCGTCGACGGCGGAGGCGCTGCTCACCGCGGTGATCGATCTCACCGTTCTGGCATCGGCAAGTCTGGGAGACGAGTGGCCGGGTGAATGAGCCGCGCGGCCGAACTCCGCACCGGTCAGCCAGACCGTGAGGTCGGTGAGAACATTAGAGGATGACCGGAACACTCGTGGCCAAGGGCCTGGCCGGCGGGTACGCGCACCGCACGCTTTTTGATTCGCTCGATCTGACGGTCGCACCTGGAGATGTCATCGGCGTCGTGGGTGTGAACGGCGCGGGCAAGTCCACGCTCCTGCGCGTTCTCGCGGGAATCCTGCGCCCGCAGGAGGGCACGGTGAGCCTGCTGCCGACGGATGCCTTCATCGGCTGGCTGCCGCAGGAGCACGAGCGCCTGGCCGGCGAGACCGTGTCGGGCTTCATCGCCCGGCGCACCGGCTGCGCCGAGGCGACCCGTGAGATGGATGCCGCGGCATCCGCACTGGGCGACACGGCCCCGCGGCCCGACGGCCTCGACCCGGCGGATGTGTACTCTGTGGCGCTGGACCGCTGGCTCGCGAGCGGCGCGGCCGACCTCGATGACCGGCTGCCCGTTGTGCTGGCCGAGCTGGGCCTGACGCTCGGATCCGATGTGGCGGGAGACGCCCTGATGACGTCGCTCTCGGGCGGCCAGGCCGCACGGGTCGGCCTGGCGGCGCTGCTGCTCTCGCGCTTCGACATCGTGCTGCTTGACGAACCGACCAATGACCTCGACCTCGATGGCCTTGAGCGCCTCGAGGCCTTCGTGCGCGGCCTGCGCGGCGGCGTCGTGCTCGTGAGCCACGACCGTGAGTTTCTCGCCCGCTGCGTCACCCGGGTGCTTGAGCTCGACCTCGCTCAGGGTGCCAATCGGGTGTTCGGCGGCGGCTACGACTCCTACCTGGAGGAACGCGCGACGGCCAGGCGGCACAAGCGTGAAGACTTCGACGAGTTCACCGCGAAGAAGGCCGACCTCGTGGGCCGGGCCAGAACCCAGCGCGAGTGGTCGAGCCAGGGCGTGCGGAACGCGATGAAGAAGGCACCGGACAACGACAAGATCAGGCGCAAGGCCTCGATGGAATCGAGCGAGAAGCAGGGGCAGAAGGTACGTCAGATGGAGAGCCGCATCGCCCGCATGGAGGAGGTCGAGGAGCCGCGCAAGGAATGGCAACTCGAATTCACCATCGGGGCGGCGCCGCGATCGAGTGCCGTGGTGTCGACCCTCACCAACGTCGTGGTTCGGCAGGGCGATTTTGTGCTCGGTCCGGTCTCGTTACAGGTGAACGCCGGGGAGCGGATCGGCATTACCGGCCCCAACGGCGCCGGTAAGACCACGCTGCTGCGCGCGCTGCTCGGACGCGCGACGCCGAGCGACGGCACCGCGAGCCTGGGTGCGAGCGTGCGAATCGGTGAAATCGACCAGGCCAGAACCCTGCTCGCCGGGGTGGAACCTCTCGCGGTGAGCTTTGAAGAGCTTGTTCCGGAGATGTCTGCGGCCGAGGTGCGCACACTCCTGGCCAAGTTCGGGCTCAAAGCCGACCACGTGAACCGGCCCGTTGACGAGCTCTCACCGGGGGAGCGCACCCGCGCCGGGCTCGCGTTGCTGCAGGCGCGGGGCATCAACTTGCTCGTGCTCGACGAGCCCACCAACCACCTCGACCTGGTCGCCATCGAGCAGCTCGAGCAGGCCCTCGATTCCTACGAGGGCACGCTTCTGCTCGTGACGCACGACCGGCGGATGCTCGACAACGTGCACACGGACCGCCACTGGCACGTGCGAGCCGGCCAGGTCACCGAGCTGTAGTCGCCGTTCCGCGAGCCGATCCGTAGACCCGGCTCGACCCGTCCGTTGGTCGAGGAGTGCGCGCTGGCGCGCGTCTCGAGACCGCCTGAGCCGATCCTCGAACCTGGCTCGCGCGTGAGGAATGTCTCGCGGGGTCTCGATCGCTCCTTCGTCGCGCCTCGACCAGCGGGCGCTTCCGCGTGCCTCCGGGTGCGTCGCGCCTCGACCAGCGGGCGCTTCCGCGTGCCTCCGGGTGCGTCGCGCCTCGACCAGCGGGTCGAAGTTAGCGGGACTGCCGCTTCTTGCCGACCCGGGGAACACCCTTGACGGCGGGCGTACGGCCCTTGCCCTTCGACGCCTTCGCCTTGCCTCCTGGTGGCGGGGGCGGCGGCGCGTTCTTCTCGGCCTCGTAGTGAATGTCTGACAGCAGGGCGACGCCGGCCTTCGTGAGTCGGGTCACGTCGGTGCTGCGGTCGAAGAGGGCGTACCCGAGTTCCGCTTCGAGGTTCTTCACGGACAGGCTCACGGTCATGCGGGGCACGTTCAGATTCTTCGCCGCGCGAGTGAAGTTCAGCTCCTCCGCGACGGCGGCGAAGTGCTGGAGCTGGATGGTGTCCACGACAGGCCTTTCAGAGTTCCGCGAAAGTCACGGTCACCCCTCAAGGCTACGCGTCCGAGCGAGTGAGTGGGTCACACACCCACATCACGGTGTCTCATCACGAGCGCCGTCGCGGCGGCAAGCAGGAGGGACACAGCGAAGAAGATGCCCACTGTCGCCCAGTTGGCACCGTTCGAGAGGGGGTTGTGGCCGAATGCCCAGTAATACGGGGAGAGCGTGTGGAGCCACTCCACGTCGGCGCTCTGATTGCCGATGGCATTGAAGACGTAGCCGCCGACGGCCACGGCCGCGCCGCCGCCGATGCCCCAGACGCGGCGACCGCCCACCGCTCCGCAGAGCAACGCCGCTGATCCGCTCAGCAGGATCAGCCCGGCGAACAGCAGGCTCGTGCCGAACAGGTTGACGGCGTCGATCTCAAGTTGTGCCGGGGAGTTCCAGAACAGGATGAGCGCTCCGAGGAGAAGAGAGAGCGCGATCACTCGCACGGCCAGGGCCGCGAACCGGGCCACGGCCACCTGCACGCGCGTGACGGCGTGCGCGAGAGTCAGTTCCAACTGCCCGGATTCCTCATCACCGCCCAGGGCCGAGGCGCCCCAGCTGATGGCGGCGATGCTCAGCAGCAGGAAGGCAATGAGCCCGAAGATCGTGGCCTGGGCGTATCCCGGGCCCGTGCCGATCTGGTCGTAGTTGAGGCTGCGGACCAGTTCTTTCGGCAGCGTGTCGATGAGATCCTGCATCTGGGCGCTGCCGCCCATGCTCGGATAGATCGGCAGGTACAGCGAGGTCGCGGCCACGAGCCCGAGGCCCCAGCCGACCAGAGAACGCCAGCTGTCGCTGAAGACTTTGCTGAACAGGGGGATGCGCGCCGTGCGTAGCAAGGGGGCCGGATGCGCGGGGCGCTGCCGCAGCGCGGGTTCGGTCACGATTCGACCTCGGGTGAGGAATACAGCCTGAGTACGGACTCCTCGAGGTCGGGCTCCTCGAGTACGAGGTCCGTCACCGTCAGGGTCGAGATCGCCTGAATAAAGGGTTGGATCTCCCCGCGGAGCGTGGCCGTGGCTTCGGTTGCGCCGATAGTGGTGATCGTGCAGTCGAGGTCTCCCACGCCGACCAGGTCACTCAGTCGCCCGGCGAGTTCCGCGGGCCCGAGGCCCGTCGCGCTCATGCGCAGGTGCCGGATCGCGGAGCTGCGCAGCTCGTCCACGCTCGCCACGGTCACGATTCGCCCGTCGCGCAAAATGGCCACCTCATCGGCGGCCTGTTGGATCTCGCTGATCACGTGTGAGGAGAGGAAGACGGTCTGGCCGCCTTCGCTGGCCTCCCGCACCATACTCAGAAACTCCTGCTGCATCAGCGGATCGAGACCGCTCGTCGGCTCGTCCAGAACGAGCAGCTCCGGCTCGTGCATGAACGCCTGGATAACCCCGAGCTTCTGCTTGTTGCCCTTGGACATCTTGCGAACGGGACGATTCAGATCGAGCCTCAGCCTGTCAGCGAGCTGTTCGATGCGACCTTCCCGAACCGGTCCGGAAATGTCAGCATAGTGACGCAGGAGGCGCTCGCCGCTGACCCGGCCTTCCAGGATGAGGTCCCCGGGAAGGTATCCGATGCGTCGGCGCAGCTCGGGCCCGGCATTGCGCGAGTCGGTGCCGAGAACGTTCGCGTGCCCTGACGTGGCGCGGATGATGTCGAGCAGTGTGCGCATCAGCGTGGTTTTGCCGGCACCGTTGGGTCCGATGACTCCGAACACGCTGCCGCGAGCCACCGTGAAGCTCACGCCCGTGAGGGCCAGGTTCGTTCCGAACTTCTTGGTGACATCGGTCACGTCGATCGCGCTCTGGCCAGATCCGTGATCCGGCCGCGACACGGCGTTGTGCCCGGCCGTTCCGACATGAGTCATGGTTGTCCTTCCTCGTAACGGCGTGCTCCCCCTCGACGCTCGTGAGGCGTGCGCGCGGGCGGTAGGTGCTTTCGGCTCACTCCACGACCGGGCCATCACTCACGTCGAGGGAAATCGTGGCGACGTTGCCCTGCAGCGACGCCGTGATGTGGGCTGTTCCCGCGGCGACCGCGCGGAGACGACCGGCGGAATCGACCGTCGCGACACCGGGCTGGTCGGAGGCCCAGGTGGCATTGGCCAGGGTGCCGGATGTTCCGTCGCTGTAGGCGCCGTCCGCGACCAGTTGGGCGTCACCGCCCACGGGCAACGCGGCCTGACCGTCTGATTCCAGATCTTTCTGAAAGGTGTCGGAACTGGATTGCACGGACCGGATGCTGATGCGCGTCAGCGCCTTCTCGGTGACGATGATCACCGTGCTGTCGATCAATCCCGCGAGGGACGCGGTGACGGTGGCATTCTGGCCGGGAGACAGACCGGTGACGCGCCCGTCGGGGTTGACGCTGACAATGGTGTCGTTATTCGAGACCCAGACCGGAACGCCGGCCGTCGGCCCGCTGGAACCGTCACTGAAGTTGCCCACAACGGTGAGCTGCGCGGTGCCTCCCACCGGCAGAGTCACCGCGCCCGGAACGATGCTGATGCTCGCCAGCACGAGGGCGGGATTGCCCGTTGCCGGCTGTGACGTCGTGGGCGCCGGGGAAGTGGTGGTCGGCTCCGACGTCGCTCCGGACGAAAGGCTGTCTACGGCCGCGCGCGCGGCGGGATGAACCAGGACGACGGCGAGGAAAACCAACGCCGAGACCACCAGTGTGATCGCGTAAACGGATGCCACGTGGCGGCGATACCGGCCGGAACCCGAGCGGAGCGCTCGGTCCACGATGGCGGGGTTCGCGTGGGAATTCACGGCGGCAGTGGCCAGCAGGCGGCGGCGCAGCTGCGGGTTCATGAATTGTCCCCACTGGCGACGAAGCCCGCCAGCACGGCATCCGATCTGGTGAGTTCGCTGACCACCTCGGCCAGCGGGCGCCCGGTCAGCGAGGCGATTCGGGCAACGGGCAGCTCGGCGAATTCCCGGAGCACGACGGATATCCTCGCCGCCAGAAGGAGCGCGGACAGGGCGTTCTGCACCGACGGCTCGATGGTCGGGCCGTTCACCGGTGGGCGGGTGGCGACCCCCAACCGGGCGTGTGTGGTGAGAAGATGAACGAATTCGCAGAGCACGTATGACCGCAGGTCCGCCGTGACCGGCCCGCGCCATACGGCGGCGGTTCGGGCCCAGGCCGCTTCGAGCAGCTTGCCGGCGAGCGCGGGGTCGTCGCACATGAGCTGGGTATAAAGGCCGAGATCCCCGCGTTGCCCCAGGAATGCCGTCTGCAGCTCCTGATCGCGATCCCGCAGTGCGGTGGTGACCCTGACCCCCGTCGGGAAACCGAACTCGACCGCGCGGATGACCGGAAACACGACCGCCGTGACCAGCGCGACGGCACCGAGGCCGAGAAGTACGAGCCCCGTCACGTCGCGGACAAGCATGCCGACGGCGATCAGCGCGAGTGAGAGAATCACCAGAACAACGCGGGAGGGCGGGAAGGCGTCCGTCCACCGGCGGGCCGGAACCTTACACACGACGCACGGCCGTGACACGTGAGAGCGAGCCGCGGCGCGCACGGGGGTGTGTAGCCATGGGAGTGTCCTTGAACGTTCAGTCAAAGGTGCGATCTGTGCGGACAGCATAATCCCGTGCGGCGAGTTCCGCCCGGAATGCCCCGCGAGCCGGTGACACCCGGCAGCGGCGGGGGTATGGTGTCTGCATCTTCCGGTCGGGACTCGGGGAAGCGAGGTTCAGCGTGAGCGTGGTGCGCTCGTCACTGTCAGACCTCGTCGCGGTGCTTGCCGACGCCGTGGTGCCCGATTCCGTCGGCGTGCAGCACGGCGGACAACCGGAGACCGAGGCGGCACCCACCGATCCGGTGCTGGTGCGGGTCGTGGCTCTCGACCGCATCGGCCGCTCCCGCCGGGACGGCCCGGTACTCGACCTCGAACTGTCCGCCGCCGTCGCGTGCACGGGGGAGCACACCCTCGACAACCTGGAACGGATGATGGTGGCGCTGGAGAACCTCTCCCGCTATTCGGTCGCGCCGCTGACTCCCGAGCTGCGAGCCACCGGGGCCGTGGGCTTTCTGGTGCGGGTGCCCGTCAATCTGCGACTGACGGAGCCCGGCGGTCCGCCCATCCTCGAGCCCCTGCAGGTGACCACCGTGATCGGCCGACAGCTGCGGGGAGTGGTGGTGGGGTCGGACGGGCATGGACTCGCCGGTGCCAGCATCCGTGCGCGGGCCTCCGCCGTCGCGGTGGCGAGCGATCGGGCGGGACGCTTCACGCTGCTGTCGACCTCGGATCCGGTTCAGGATTTCACCGTGGAGTATCGCGGTACGACTCGGCTCGTGACCGCGGCCGTCGATCCCGCGCTCGTCATCACGTGGGCGCCCAACTGAAAACAACCCTTCTCAAGACAGGTGAAAGGAGAACAGCATGCCCAACTACCTCGCTCCGGGCGTGTACGTGCAGGAGGTCCCGAGCGGAGCCCGCGCCATCGGGCAGGTGAACTCGAGCATCGCCGGGTTCGTGGGCATCGCACCGGATGCCGCGGCCCGCGTCGACGAGACCGTGGTGCTCGACAACTGGACGCAATTCGTCGATATCTATGTGGGAACCGCAACCGTGGGCACGCCACTGTCGAACGCGGTCTATGGCTTCTTCAACAATGGCGGCGGCCGCTGCTACGTGGTCAATATCGGCGCCAGCGGCACCCTGCTCGGCACGGCAGCCCACCCCACAGGACTGCGAAATTTCGAGAAGGTCGACGACATCTCTATCGTGGCCGCGCCCGGCTACGCCGACGCAGATTCTTATGCCGCCCTGCTCGAACACTGTGAGCATCCGCTGCGTCAGGACCGCGTCGCCATCCTCGATGCCGTCGAAGACTGGGGATCCGACGTGTCGGCGCTCACCAGGGTGGCGACCTCGGGCGTTCCCACCAAGGTCGGCGGTGACGCTGAGACCGACCCCGCGCCCAAAGGAACCGGCAAGCGCGACGACACGCAGCTCTCTCTCGGCCCGCCGGAGTCGCCGGGCGGCTACGCCGCCCTCTATGTGCCGTGGCTCGTGGTGCTGGACCCGGTGTCTGGCCTCAAAGTGACCCAGCCTCCCTCCGGTCACATCGCCGGGGTCTGGGCCAGGGTCGACGCCAGCCGCGGGGTGCACAAGGCGCCCGCCAACGAACCCATCCAGGGCGCGCTGGACCTTCGGCAGCGCATCAGCCGGGGCGAGCAGGAGGTGCTCAACCCGGCCGGGGTCAACTGCATCCGCTATTTTCCGGGCGAGGGGATCCGGGTCTGGGGTGCACGCACCAAGGCGCCGGAGGCGAGCGAATATCGCTACGTTCCGGTGCGACGGCTCACCAACATGATCAAGGAATCGATCGAGGACGGCACGCGCTGGGCGGTTTTCGAGCCCAACAAAGACGAGTTGTGGCGCTCCCTGCGACGCGACATCGGCGATTTCCTCACCAATGTCTGGCACGACGGCGGACTTTTCGGCACCACGCCTCAGCAGGCCTTCTTCGTGAAGTGCGATGCCGAGACGAATCCGCCCGAGGTGCGGGACGCCGGCCGGGTCGTGACGATCATCGGGCTCGCGCCGGTGAAGCCAGCAGAGTTCATCGTGTTCAAACTCATGCAGTCGGTGGACACCACCGAGATCGAAAACCTGGGAGCCTGACATGTCCGATGCAGCAACAGCAGCCACCCCGCCTCCGCAGGCGCAGCCGGGAAACGTGGTCGACCCGTATCGCGCGTACAACTTCAAGCTCGTGATCCAGAGCGTGGTGCAGGGGCACTTCACTCGGGTCGACGGCCTCGGCATGGTGATCCCTCGCCTGCTGTGGCGCGAGGGCGGCGAAAACGCGGTCGTTCGCACGATGCCCGGGCCGGTCGAGTATCCGCCGGTCACCCTGCGGTACGGCCTGACCGACTCGACAGAGCTGCTGCGGTGGCTCTTCAAAGCCGTTGACGGCACGGTGGAGCGTCGCAACGTGTCGCTGGCCATGCTGAACGATGCCGGGTCGGCCGAGGTGCGGCGCTGGAACCTCATCGGAGCCTGGCCGTGCGAGTGGTCCGGAGCTCCGCTCGACGCCCTCGGCAAGGAGCTGGCCATCGAATCGCTCAGCCTTGCCTATGACCGGCTGAAGCTCGACGATGCCCCCGCGACCCCGCCTTCGTAGCCGCCTCGGACGAGGCCTGCGCGTGCTGGCACGGTTGCTCGAGTCGACACCGGAGGGCCCGGTGACTGCGCGTGCATCGAGCCCGCGCGACGGCGCGGCGACAACGGGTGCGCGCGCCGATGAGCCCACCGATCCCGGAAGAGATCCCCTCAAAGACCTCGGCGTGGGCGCCGAGCTCGGTGCCGGTCGTGCTGGCGATCTCTCGTGGATCAGCACGCTGGATGAGGCGCCAGAGCACTGGATCCGTCGTGTGCGCGAGGCGAAGCCGTACGGCCGTGGGCTCGCGTCTCTCCCGACGAACGAACCGAGCCCCGGCCGGCCGATCGTCGAGCCCGGCGGATATGACGCCCCGACGACTCGGGTGCCGGACGCGGCCCGCGTCTCCCGCGGTGCAACCCCCGAGCCTCGGAACGTCGCTGTCGGGGCCCGGGGCGACGTCACGGGCGCAGCGAGCGCGGCCGCAGCGAGCGCGGCCGGGTCGAGCGACGTCAATCGTGACCGTTCGGGTCAGCGGCGACCCGAGCGGGATGGGGCGCCCGCCGCTGTGCCCCACGGAGCGTTGCTGCGCCAGTGGTCGCAGAGAGTGCACATCGCCCGGCTGAGCATTCGACCGGTCGAGACCCGCGAGGGTGCAGGACACGGCCGGCCAGACGACGTCCAGATCGGCGATCCGGGCCCGGCGATAGTCCAGGGACCGCCACCCGAACGCGACACGGTACCGGGGCACGCGGGTGCGGTCGGTCAGACCGTCGCGTCCGCTCGTCTGCCGCGCCTGGTGCTGCGACCGGCCGCCGCGCCGCATGCCGCGAACGGGGTGGGTGTACGAGGCGCCCTGAGAACGCCCTCGGGCCCTATCCGCTTGCCGGGCACGACACACGAGTCGGACCGTACCCCGACGGTTCCTGCAGGCGCGGCCGCCCGACGGACGGTCACTCGACCGCCGCGAGCACAGCCGCCAGCACCGGCACCGACAGCAAGAACAACGACGCCGATACCGATACCGACACTTACGTTCGCGCCCGCACCTGCCCGGGTACCCGCCGCACCCGCTGTCTCGTGGGCCGATACCCGCGGCACGCGGTACCCCCCGTCGGTCGAGTGGCCGGCGCCGGTGAGACCGGCCGGGCCGACCCGGCCGGTGGCAGCCCCGAGCCCGCATCCGTGGCCCGAACTCGCCGCTGCCCGCACCCCGAGGCCGATGGGCCGACCACTTACCGTGTCAGGCTCGACCTTGCCCGGGCCCGACGACTTGCCCTCGAAGAATCCCGGGTGTGACATGGAACGGGTCGCCTTTCTCATTGAGGACACCGGAGAACACTTCGGGTGCCTGCTGAACCCGGAAACGGTGGTCATGTCCCGCACGGCCGGCGTCGAACCGCGGCGTTCGGCGGGCGGGCGGCTGACCGGTGCCGGTCTCGCCGACGACCCGCTGTTATTCACCGGCGGCGGCCATACCGAGCTGCGCCTCGACCTGCTCTTCGACGTCGACCTCGCGCCGGCCAACCTGCAGGTGACCGACGTTCGGCAGATGACCCGTCCCATCTGGAAGCTCGCCGAAAACTCGGCGGAGGTCGACAAGAAGCGTCGCCCGCCCGGGGTCCACTTTCTCTGGGGACGCGCGTGGGACATGCCCGGTATCGTCACCGAGGTCGCCGAGCGCTTTGACCGATTCGCCCCGGATGGCTCGCCTCTGCGTTCCTGGATGCGGCTCGTCTTCGTGCGGGTCGGCCAGAGCGCCGATGAGGAGGGCGGCGAAAACTATGAGCTCGCCCAGCGGTTGCCGGTGGTCGATCTCACGGCGCCCCCCGTCGAGACCGTCGCCGTGTCCGGGGATGGTGGCTTCGAGGCGCTGGCTCCGGACACTCCAGAGACCGATGTGCCCAGACCGTTGACGCCCACCCGCGAATACGGGATCATTTCGATGCTCAGCTACGGCACACCGCTGCTCGTGAAGCAGATCCTCGAATTCAGTAACGTGGACGACCCCCTGCACTTCGCCGGACGTCTCGCCATTCCGCCGCTCGGGGAGAAGCCACGATGACCGATGTGCAGGGGCTCCCGGAGATCATCATCACGCTCGGCCGTGACCGGCTGACGGCGGCGGAGGCCGCATCCGTCGCCTCGATCGAGGTGCATGCCGCTCTCGCGCAGCCCGCCCGGTGCAGCATCACCTGGCTCACCCTCGACGCCGGCCGCCGGGTCGACCCCGCTCCCGGTGACGCGCTGCGGGTGGAAGTCGTCGGCGTTCGGCGTGCGCTGTTCGTGGGGGAAGTCACCGTGGTCGAGCACAGCTACGGCGCAGACCTGGCCGAAGAGATCCGGGTGCGCGCCTACGACGCCCTGCACCGGCTGCGCAAACGGCAGTTCACCCGGGTGCACGACGAGGTCGATCTGAACGGGCTCGCCACAGCGCTCTGCGCGGGAACGGGGCTGAGCGTCGTCGGCGGCACCGGCCGTCCCGCGCGCACCTACCAGCTGGCCCGTTCCGATCTGGGGCTGCTCGTGGAGGCGAGTCGGCGGGCCGGCCTCTACCCGGTCGTCGACGATTCCGCGCTGCGGCTCGTCGGGCTCGAGGGCGAGGGCGACCCGGTCGAGCTGAACCTCGGCACCACCCTGCATTCCGCCGAACTCGAAATCAGTCAGGAACCCTCCTTCCTGAGCGCCTCGGTCACCGGCTGGAACCCGAACTCCGCGGCCATCGTGCACGGCGAGTCAGACGACAACCGGGCCAGGGCCGGCGTGCGCGCCGACGCCGCCCCGCAAAGCGTCGGCGGAGGCGGAGCGCTGTTGCGCCAGAACGACGCGCTCGCCGACGACGCGGCGGCCACCGACCTGGCCCAGTCCGAGCTCGACGTGCGGGCGGCGGGCGAAATCACCGGAGTGTTCGTGGCCGAAGGCGACCCGCGCATCCGCGTGGGCGGGCGGGTGAAGATCACCGGCGTGACGGCCGCCCTCGAGGGCACGTACACGGTGTGCGACGTCGTGCACTCGGTCGAGGGCAGCGGATACGAGACCACCATCAGCACGAGACCTCCCGCCATCCCTGCGGCGCAACCGAGCGCCCGCCCAGCGGACGTCACGACGCTGGGCCTCGTCGTCGACGTCGATGATCCGGAGCAGCGCGCGCGGGTGCAGGTCGACCTCCCGGCCTATCCCCAGGTCACCACGGGCTGGGCGCCCGTGCTCACCCAGGGGGCCGGCACCGGCAAGGGAGCGGTCATCCTGCCGAACACCGGCGATTCCGTGCTCGTGCTGCTGGTGGCCGGGGACCCGGGCGACGCTGTCGTGCTGGGCGGGCTCTTCGGCCCGGAGCGGGTTCCCGACGCGGATCTCGGCGGTGACCGGGGCCGACGCTTCACCGTGGCGACCGCGGACGGGCAACGGGTCGTCCTCGATGGCGCGAGCCACAGCATCCGCGTGGAAGACGGCCACGGATCGTCGATATCACTCACCCCCGATCTGTTCACGCTGCACTCGGCCACCGACCTGATGATCGAGGCGCCCGGACGAGCCCTCACGGTGCGGGCCAAGACGGTGGATTTCGAGGAGGCGACATGAAGATCCTCGTCGAGAAGGGCGTGCTGCGCTGCGGGCACGACGGCATCGTGAAGAACGTGGCGTCGCAGCAGTGGGTGAAGATCCTCACGTCCCCGGTGCTGGTGGAGAACGACCCCCAGGGCCGCGACATCAACGGTTGCCCGAACATCGGCATCAACATCAAGCCCTGCACCCATACCCTCGTCGTGCACCGAGGCTACTCGAGTTTCATTCGCATCGGCGCTCAGGCGATCTGCCTCGATTCGGTCGAGGGATACACCGACGGAACGCCGCCGGGCGCCGTGAAATACACGGTGCGCTCGCCAGGCCAGCAACTGGTGGAGGCGGCGACATGACCGCGCCGCGCTACCGTGCCATCGCCCTCGTGCACCCGGATTTCGATGCCTCCGCAGGGGCTCCCGGCTTCACCCTCACGCCGGACGGACGTCTGGCGACGGTCACGGAGGACGCCTCCGTGCGCCAGGCCGTGCTGCTTCTGCTCAGCACCCGGCCTGGTGAGCGCGTCAACCGGCCCCATTACGGATGCCACCTGTTTCGGCTGGCGTTCGCGCCCGCCGATGACACCACGGCCGGGCTTGCCATTCACTACGTGGCGAGCGCCCTGCAACGGTGGGAACCACGCGTGAGCGTGTTGTCCCTGGATGCCGCGCGGGCCCCCGAAGAGCCTGCGCTGCTCGAGGTGCGCCTGCGCTACCGAGTCAAGGCCACCCAGCACGAAGACGAGATGGCCGTGGCCGTTCCCGTCTCGGGCGCAGGGCCGGTCGCCGCCAGCCGAACGACCGAGAGAGGCCCCGCATGAGCATTCCCGTGCCCAATCTCGACGACCGCAGTTTCGTAGAGCTGGTCGACAGCGCGCGCGACCGCATCCGCCAGCTCGATCCCGAGTGGACGGACCTCTCGGTGCACGACCCCGGCATTGTGCTCGTCGAGGCCTTCGCTCACCTCACGGATCTGCTGATCTACCGCCTCAACCGGGTACCCGAGAAGCTGTATGCCGTGTACCTCAATCTGCTCGGTACCGCCGTGTATCCGCCGAGCGCGGCAACGGTCACGCTCGAATTCACCCGTGCCGCCGCCGACGGGCCGGAGCTTGTGGTTCCCCGCGGCACGCAGGTGAGCCCGCCGCCGGCAGTGCCCGGCGTTGCCCTGCCGGTATTCTGCACCCTCGCCGACGCCGTGCTCGCCGCGGGGGCAACGAGCGTGACCGCGGATGCCGTGGATTCCACGCCCGTCGAGGCAACCCTGCTGGGGGTCGGCACCGGCCGACCCGGGCAGATCTTCATGCTGCCGAGCGCGCCGGCGGTCGCCGGGCCGGGGCTGAGTATCGGAATCGAGGTACCGGCCGGGTCGCCCCTCGCCAGCGGTGAGGCGGTGCTCGTCGACGGCAAGCCGTTCCGATTCTGCCGTGAGGTGGAGGCCTTCGCGGATGCCGAGGACGGGGAACCCGTCGTGCGGGTCGACCGTTCGTCGGGCACGGTGATCTTCGCCTGGTGGAGTGAGCGTGGTGGCACAGACTCCGCCGGCCCGGGAATCGCTCCCGTGCCCGCGGTCCCGGCACCGGGCGCGCAGGTGCGGGCGTGGTTCCGCAGCGGCGGCGGCGAGCGCGGCAACGTTTCCGCCGGCACCCTCACCGTTCTGCGCAGTTCGCTGCCGGGGATGCGGGTGAGCAACCCCGCGCCCGCGACCGGTGGCCGCGACCAGGAGCCCCTCGACGATGCGCTCCGTCGGGCACCGCAGGATTTCCAGTCGCGTGATCGAGCTGTGACCGGGCGCGACTACGAGGTACTGGCCGCGAGGCACGGCGGTGTCGCCCGGGCACATGCCCTCACGAGAAGGGATGTCTGGTCTTTTGCGAGCCCCGGAGAGGTGGAGGTCGTGCTTGTGCCCCACGTTCCCGTGTCGGCGCGCGCGAACGGCGGTGTCTCCCTCGATCAACTCGCTGCCCAGGCCCGCGACGATGTTCGCGGCGAGGTCGACCGGTACCTCCGCGATCGCGCCACCATCGGTGCGACGCCCGTCGTGCGCTGGGCCCTCTACAAGCAGGTGCTCGTCGACGCTCGGGTGGTCGTTCGCCCCGATGAGGACCCGGTGGCGGTCAGAGAACGCATCGTTCGCCGGCTCGGCGAGGCGATCAACCCTCTTCCCAGCGGGGCGGCAGGCAGCGCCGGGGGCATCGGCTACGGGTTTGGTTTCGGCCGCCCGCTGCGTGCGTCCAATCTCTACCGAGCCATGGAGGAGTCAGAGCCGGGGGTGCAGTACGTGGAACGCGTGCGGCTCGAACTGGACAAGGTGCCCGACACCGACGCGACCTCGCTGATCCAGGCCGAGGGGCAGGCCGGCACCTGGTTCGTCGCGCAGGGAGACACCCTTTTTCGCACCACGAATTTCGGGGACGGCTGGGAGGCCTGCGCGGAATTCGCGGGGCGAGAACGTGCGCTCGATCGTTCCGTTCCGCCTGGGCCAGGGATCGGCCACGACGCATCCGGGCATGGTCGCGGTGGCGACGGATGCCGGTGACGGCTCTCGCGTGTACGTGAGCGACGACCTGGGCGAGAGCTGGCGACGACGGGCGGAACTGGGTTTCACGCTCGCGGATCTCGCCTGGGTGGACCGGCTCGGCAGGCCCGTGTTGCTGCTGGCCGGAGAAAAGGGACTCTACGAACTCGCCGACACCGAGGGCGCCATCCCCGTGCAGAACCTCGTCGACCCGGCCCAGCCGGACCGTGGTTTCTACGCGATCGATTCGTTCACGGACGTGCGGGGCCAGACCGGCGTCATCATCACGGCGGAGGCCGCGGCCGGTGTCTGGATGTCGCCCACGGCGGGCGCCCCGGAATCCTTCAAGCGCGTACGGGCGGCGGGGGAGGATATCCGCTGCCTGGCCGTTCAATACGACGGCCCCGCCACGTATCTGTGGCTGGGGCGCGCGGTGCCGGAAGGGTCAGGAACAGGGTGCGCCCGGCTGCGTATCGACGACCTTGCCCGCACAACGTTCGACGACGCCCTGATGGCGTCTTGGGAAGAACTCGGCACCGGCTGGGGCGGCGGCAGCTGCTGGGGGGTGCACGTGACGGGGGACTCGGCGTATGCAGCGACGCAGAGCGGGGGCGTGCTGCGTTTGCCGCTCGCGGCCGGGCAGAAACGCGCCTGGGACCAGCGCGACGTCAATTGCGGTCTCCCGTTGCGTGACCGCGCGAGGTTCCAACCCGTGCGGTCGGTCTCGGGAGCGCTCGGGTCCGATGGCGCGCCCCTCGTGCTCGGCGCCGGACCGGAGGGTATCTTCCGCTCGACGGATGAAGCCTCGACGTGGAGCACGTGCACGGCCCGCACGGTGGACACCTTCATCACCCTGCCGCCCACGTGGCTTTTCTGCTCGGGGGAGCACCGTATTGAGGTGGTGCGTGCCGATGCCTGAACAGAATCAACCGGATGCCCTGCTGCTCGGGATCCTGCCCGAGGTCTTCCAGGTATCCGCCGCGCGCAGCGCGCCGTTACGAGCCCTGATCGGTGTCACCGCCGACCTGCAGCAACCCGTGCTTGACGTGCTCGATGCCGTGGAGACGATCGTTCACCCGTATCGGGCGCCGGACCAGCTCGTCACGTACCTCGCCTCCTGGGTCGATCTCGATTGGCTGACGGGCATGACGCCCGGCCAGGGATCCGGGGTCGAGGCGGCCCGGCAACGGGACCTTGTCGCCAACGCCGCCGACCTGTCGGCGCGCCGCGGCACCCCCGCGGGGCTCGTGCGGTTTCTGCAGCTGGCCACCGGCGTTGGCGGGTTCGCCGTCGATGACGATCCGGGCGTCTTTCACGTTGTCGTGCACGTGCCGGCGGATGCCGCCGATCGCGTCGATCTGGTGCAGCGCATCGTCGCCGTGATGAAACCGGCCCACATCACCCACGCGCTCTCCGTCGATTCCGTGCCGTCAACCGTGACCGGAGGAAACGACGATGAGCGACAGTAATCGAAAGCCGATCATCATCGCCTGCGTCGTGGCCGGCGTGGTTCTGCTGCTCTTCGTGCTCGGTGTCGGATTCGGCGGTGGGGACCGCCCGTTGCAACGGGACACGGTCGCCGGGCTCGCCGGGATCGGCCCGGTGGCACCGCTGCACACCGGCGACCTCCTGCTCAGCGACGGGCGTTGTGCCATCAGCGGAGAGTCCATCCAGGTACAGCAGGCCTGCACCTTCACGATCGCGGCCTTCGGCGGCACCTTCGATCTCGGACCGGTCACGAAGCGAGGACGACTCACCGTGCTGTCTGCTCCCGGGGACGTCACGGTGGCCATGCAGATCGAGGGAACGGATGCCTCCCAGAACCTCAATCAGGGCGACTCGACCGACCTGACGGTGGGCCGGTCCGGCGGTTCGCTGTCGTTTGCCTGCCCTGGTTTGACCTCCTGCCAGCTGCAATTGAGTCCGCTATGAAGCAACTCTCGATGACGCTGAGTTCCGCGCACGTCACGCTCGTCAACGGAAAAGGAACCGTGACGGCATCCGTCGGGAACGCCTCGGCGGCCCCGCAACGCGTCGTGCTGGGAGTCTTCCCGAGTGGCGGTAGCGGGGCCGGAGTCCCGTCCGCCACGGTCGAGGAGCCGCTGCGCACCATCCCCACGGGGGTCGTGGAGCAGTACGAGGTGGCGTTCGACACCACGGGCGCCGCCCCGGGCACATACTCGTTCAAGCTCATCCCGTACTCCGCCGACGACGCGCCGGAGGACTATGCGGAGCTCGGTCGTTCGGTGGAGATCACGGTGATCGAGACGCCGGTGCCACCGCCGAAAGCGAAGCCGTGGTGGATCCTCATTCTGATCGGAGCACTCGTCGTGGTCGGCATCGTCGTGGCGGTCGTGCTGGCCACCTCGCAGGGGTCGACGCCGGCGCCAACCCCCACCCTGATGGTCACAGCCATGACGCCGTCGTCGGGCTTCTTCAACACGGCAACGACCGTGACCATGACCGGCCGATTCGATGAGCCGACAACGCTCGTGGACAAGATGCACGACTCGGACATACCGCTCACCCGGGTCAGCGACACGGAGTACACGTTCGTGATGCCCGCCACCTCGCATCCGCAGGGCATCGAACTCGGCGTGACCAGCGCCGGACACAACCTCGGCAGCGTCACATTCGAGTACACGGAGCCGCCGCTTGTGGTGACGCCGTTTTTTCAAGGACTGACGATTGATCAGGCGCAGGCGCTGGCCGCCGCGACCGGCCTCGTGCTCGACATCCAATTCATCGGTGGCACGAACAGCACCGTGTTCTCGCAAGACCCTCCCGCCGGCCAACAGGTGTGGCTCGGGAGTACCATCCACGTTGCGGTTCTGTAGTTTCTGGATTCCCTGAGGAGGACCCCATGAAGAAACTGTCCATGACGCTCAGCTCGCAGACGGTAACGCTGACCGGTGGCAAGGGAACACTCACGGCGTCGGTGACGAACGCCTCCGCGGCACCCGAGCGCGTGGTGTTGGGGGCGTTCCCGGTCGGCCCGCCCAACGGCCTGACCGGATCGACCGGGGCCACGATCGAGGAGCCGCTCCGCACCATCGATCCGGGTGCCACCGTGCAGTATGAGGTCGCGTTCAACACGACGGGTGCATTGCCCGGCACCTACCAGGTCAAGCTCATTCCGTACAGCGCGGACGAGGCCCCCGAGGACTACGCCGAGCTCGGGTTCGTCGTGCAGCTCGTCGTGCCCGAGGTCGTGCCGGTGGTGACGAAGAAATTCCCGTGGTGGATCGTGGCCGTCGCCGCTGCCGTGGTGATCCTCGGCGGCGGCGCGACCGCGTTTCTCCTCACCCGCCCACCCGCCGTCGTGCTGTCACTGACCTCCTTTACCCCGTCGCAGGGCGGAGTGGAGGGGGGCACGACCGTGACCTTGACGGGACAGTTCGCCGATCCGACGGTCGTCACCGTGGGTGAGACGAGCGTTGCCACAACTCTCGTGAGTCCCACCGAAGTGACATTCAGCACGCCCCCTGCGGCGCAGGCTGGGCAGGTGCCTCTGGTCGTCGAGAGCGACGGAAAGCAACTCGGGGTGGCGATCTTCGAGTACGTCGCTCCGCAGGCCACCGATGGCGGCGGCGTGATCGTCGACAACTTCTGCATCGTCAATCCGTCGGCCTGCGTCTTCTTCGACCAGAATCAGTTCACCGAGAAGTTTGATACGGGCCAGATTTTGCCCAACCTCCAGGGGATGAACATCAATCAGTGACGGATCCGCTGGCCTTGATCGCGTTGACGATGGCGGGAATCGACACGATCAGCATGATCAGCGCCCAGATGAGGGCGACGACGCCGGTGACCAGGGCCCAGAACTGGTCCCCGATGGAGACGACGACACCGGGCAGGAACCCGTGAATGAAACCCAGGACGAGTTGCAGAACGACCGACAGCAGCACGAGGATCACGAGTCCCTTGACGCGGAGAAAACGCGGCTGCGCGACCACCAGGAGCACGCCGAAGACGATCTTGAGCAATAAAACAGCACCGAGCACCGCGGCGGCGGCTCCCACCGGGAACGAGCCCCAGATAGCGACGTAGACAACGGTGCCGAATGGAATGGCCACCAGAAGGCCGATCATCAGAAACAGCTGAATCAATCCCACGATCAGCAACAGGAAACACATGATGATCCAGAGGAACGAGACGATCAGGGTCACGATCCCCTGGATCCTGCCGTAGAGACGCAGCGGCACGATCAGGCTCAGCCCGAGCATGCCCACGGTGAAGAGCACGAGACCGTCGACCAGGGCCAGAAAAGCGATGCCGGAACCCGGCGGATCCGATCCGTTGGCGGCGTTCACGGCCGCGATCCCGGCCGGTACACCGAGGTCTTGGGTGGCCCCGGCACCGGGCGGGATGACGGCGGCGTTCACGACGAAGAACGAGAGCCCGAGCTCGGCGAAGACGACAAGGGCGGCCACGATGATCGCCGCGATGAAGAACGGTTTGCGCAGCCCATCCATAGGAATGCCTCCGTCACAAGGGCCTGTATCGCGCGAATAATATCATCGGTCGTGTCCGTGCGGGTGTGTGGGTCTAGGCTTGAGCCACATACCAGAACTGAATACTGGGCCATCAAGGTCGATGCGGGAGAGTTCGACGTCGCAAGACGAGCGAACACCGAAGGAGCAATCCTCCCCGACAATCTCTCAGGTACGCGTACCGCATCGAACTGGCCACTCTGAAAAGTGAATTGAGCGAAGCGAAATTCAGGACTCGGTGATCGAGCCCGTCGAGATCGTCGAGACCAACGCCGTCAATTCCGCCCATGGTGAAAGTCATGCCCCTCGGGCATGGTGAAGCTCTCAGGCCTCAGCGACAGAGGGGGAGTTCCCACGAGGCTCAACCGAGCCTCGGTACCCTCGTCCGGCCTCGGCCGGCTTGTCCCGGAGAACTCATGACCTCGGTCGATCCCCACGCGGAAGCGCGATTCTCACCCCTGCATCAGGCACACGTCGAACTCGGTGCGAGCTTCACCGATTTCGCCGGCTGGCAGATGCCCGTGCGGTATTCCAGCGACCTCGCCGAGCACCACGCCGTGCGCACCAACGCGGGAATCTTCGACCTCTCCCACATGGCGGAGATTCGGGTCACGGGCCCGGACGCCGGTACGTACCTCGACTACACCTTCGCGGGTCAACTCTCGGCGATCGCCCTCATGCAGGCCAAGTACAGCCTGCTGCTCAACGAAGCGGGCGGCATCATCGATGACGTCGTGGTCTACCGCCTCGGCGACACCGAGTTCCTCGTCGTGGCCAATGCCGGCAACCGCTTCCCCGCGGTCGAGGCGATGCAGGCACGGTCCGCGCGATTCGACGTGACCGTCGTCGATGAGAGTGACGACGTCGCCCTCATCGCCGTGCAGGGCCCCAATTCACGCAGCATCCTCAACGAGACCGCCGGCTTCGCGGCCGGCGGCGACATGATCAGCCTGCGCTACTACCGGGCCATGAACGGCGCCTTCAACGGAACCCCGCTGTTCATCGCGCGCACCGGCTACACCGGCGAAGACGGCTTCGAGGTATACGTGCCCGTCGCGCATGCGCTCGCCCTCTGGGAAGCGATCATGTCGGCCGGAGAGGCGTACGACCTCGTGCCGGCGGGTCTCGCCAGCCGCGACACGCTTCGGCTCGAAGCGGGCATGCCGCTCTATGGACACGAGCTCACCCTCACCACCTACCCCGCCCAGGCCGGTCTCGGCCGTGTGGTCAACCTGGCCAAGGACACCGACTTCATCGGTCGCGCGGCGAGCGAGGAAGGGCCGAGCGCCACGGCGCCCGTGCTCGTCGGCCTCATCGCGCAGGGCAAGCGGGCCGGTCGGGCCGGCTACGACATTTACGGCACCGTGGATGCGGCCGAACCGTCCGGCGAGATCACGAGCGGCGCCCTGTCGCCGACCCTGGGCTATCCCATCGCCATGGCTTACGTCACGCCGGCCCTCGCCCGACTCGGCACCGAGGTGTACATGGACGTGCGTGGAACCCGCATTCCCGCCACCGTGGCGTCCCTTCCCTTTTATTCACGCAAGAAGTAGCCCGACTCTCTTCGAAAGGTTTTCCCATGACTGACAAATCTGAACTCCAGTACACCGTCGAGCACGAGTGGGTGCTGATTGAGGGCGACATCGCCACGGTCGGCATCAGTGACTACGCCGCCGAAAAGCTCGGTGACGTGGTTTTCGTTGAACTTCCCGACGTGGGCACCAGCGTCACCGGCGGAACCGTCGTCGGTGAGATCGAGTCGACCAAGTCCGTCGGCGAGTTGTTCGCGCCCGTCAACGGCACGGTGACCGCCACCAACTCGGCCGTCGTCGACGCGCCCGAGCTCGTGAACAGCGACCCCTTCGGCGACGGCTGGCTCATCAAGATCGCCTTCACCGAGCTTCCGCCGCTCCTCTCCTTCACCGAGTACGCCGCCCTGACGGGCGAATAATCCGTGGAGACGCTCATCGTGACTGATACCACCACCCGACAGACGTCCGGCTCGCCGGCCTTCGCCCAGCGCCACATCGGCACGGATGCCTCCGCGCAGTCCCACATGCTGGCCACGCTCGGCTATGACTCCGTCGAGGCCCTCGTGGCCGCGGCGATGCCGGGCGCGATCCACTCCGATCTCTTTCGCACCGATGGTGACAGCACCCTGCCTCCCGCCGCGACAGAGCCCGAGGCCATCGCGGAGCTGCGAGTGATCGCGAGCCGCAACACCGTGAAGCGGTCGATGATCGGCCTCGGCTATTACGACACGTTCACGCCCGCCGTGATCAAGCGCAACGTCTTCGAGAACCCCAGCTGGTACACGGCCTACACGCCGTACCAGCCCGAGATCTCGCAGGGGCGCCTCGAAGCGCTCATCAACTTCCAGACGATGGTCGCCGATCTCACGGGCCTGACCACCGCCAACGCCTCCATGCTGGACGAGTCGACGGCCGTCGTGGAAGGCATGCTCCTGGCACGTCGGGCCTCGAAGGCCGCAAGCCGCCGCTTCATCGTGGACGCCGACGCCCTGCCGCAGACCCACGCGCTTCTCGAAAACCGTGCGCACGCGCTCGACATCGAGCTCGCCGTGCTGCCGCTGAATGAGAACACCACCGCGGACGATCTGGGCGAGTACTTCGGTATCTTCGTGCAGTACCCCGCGGCATCCGGTCGGGTCTGGAACCCCGCGGGCGTGATCGCCCTCGCTCACGAGCAGAAGGCCCTCGCCGTCGTGGCCGCCGACCTGCTCGCCCTCACCCTGATCACCTCGCCCGGAGAGCTCGGCGCCGATGTCGCCGTCGGCACGAGCCAGCGCTTCGGCGTACCGATGGGCTTCGGCGGCCCGCACGCCGGCTATATGGCCGTGCGTACGGGACTCGAACGCCAGCTTCCCGGTCGTCTTGTCGGCGTGAGCGTTGACGCGGCCGGCCACCCGGCCTACCGCCTCGCCCTGCAGGTGCGCGAGCAGCACATCCGCCGCGACAAGGCCACCTCCAACATCTGCACCGCGCAGGTGTTGCTGGCCGTGATGGCGGGCATGTATGCCGTCTACCACGGGCCAGACGGCCTGAAAGCGATCGCCACCCAGGTGCACGAGCGTGCGGGCCAGTTGGCAGCGGCGCTGCGCTCGGAGAAAATGACGGATGCCGGCGTCACGGTTCTGAATGACACGTTCTTCGACACCCTTCAGGTGTCGGTTCACGGACGTGCCGACGACATCGCCCGCCGCGCCGCCGACGTCGGCCTGAACCTGCGCATCGTAGACGCAGACACGCTGGGCATCTCCGTCGACGAAACAACCACGCTCGCTGACCTCACCCTCGTGCTGCGTGCGTTCGGCGGCTCCGATGCCTTCGGTCACGTGGACTTTGCCGCGGCCGCCGTCGCTCAGGTTGCCGTGGCCGCTGAGGCCGCCGCAGCCCTCGGGCACGCCGAGCAGGGGCTGCCCGCGGAACTCACCCGGACGAGCGAATACCTCACCCACCCCGTGTTCAACACGCACCGCTCGGAGACGAGCATGATGCGATACCTGAAGCGCCTCGCCGACGCCGACTACGCGCTTGACCGCGGCATGATTCCGCTCGGCTCGTGCACCATGAAGCTCAACGCCGCGAGCGAGATGGAAGCGGTGAGCTGGCCCGAGTTCGCCGGCCTGCACCCGTTCGCACCGCGCGCCGACGTGGGGGGCTACCTCCAGCTCGTTCGCCAGCTCGAAACCTGGCTCTGCGATGTCACCGGCTACGAGTCCGTATCGCTGCAGCCGAACGCCGGCAGCCAGGGCGAACTCGCCGGCCTGCTCGCGATCACCGGCTATCACCGTTCCCGCGGCGAGGGCGCACGCACCGTGTGCCTGATCCCGTCGAGCGCCCATGGCACCAATGCCGCATCCGCTGCCCTCGCCGGCATGCGTGTCGTGGTCGTGGCCTGTGATGACCTCGGCAACGTCGACCTCGGCGACCTGCACGCCAAGATCGCCGAGCATGCCGACGATCTCTCCGCGCTGATGATTACCTACCCGTCCACCCACGGCGTCTACGAGCACGAGGTGGCGACCATCTGCCGCGCCGTGCACGACGCCGGCGGACAGGTCTACGTCGACGGCGCCAACCTCAACGCCCTGCTCGGTTTCGCCCGCTACGGCGACTTCGGCGGCGACGTGTCGCACCTCAACCTGCACAAGACGTTCTGCATCCCGCACGGTGGCGGCGGACCGGGCGTGGGTCCCGTCGCGGCCAAGGCACACCTCGCGCCGTTCCTTCCCGGGCATCCGCTCGCCCAGAGCGACGAGCACTACCTGCTCTCCGGCGACGGAACGTCGGGGATCGTGCGGCACGAGGGCGGCCCCGTTTCGGCAGCCCCCTACGGCAGCCCGAGCATCCTGCCCATTTCCTGGGCCTACGTGCGCATGATGGGTGCCGACGGCCTTCAACAGGCCACCGGCGCGGCCGTTCTCGCGGCCAACTACGTGGCCAAACGCCTCGCCGGCGCATTCCCGCTGCTGTACTCGGGCGAGAACGGACTCGTTGCCCACGAATGCATCCTCGACCTGCGCCCGCTCACGGCGGCGACCGGTGTGACCGTCGACGACGTGGCCAAGCGCCTCATCGACTACGGTTTCCACTCGCCAACGATGAGTTTTCCGGTGGGCGGAACGCTCATGGTTGAACCCACCGAGAGCGAAGACCTGGTCGAGATCGATCGCTTCATCGACGCCATGATGGCAATCCGTGCGGAAGCGGATGCCGTGGGCGCCGGTGTCTGGCCGACCGACGACAACCCGCTGCACAATGCCCCGCACACCGCGCAATCGGTGATCGAGGGGGAGTGGGAGCACGCCTACGACCGGGCAACCGCGGTGTATCCGTTGCGCACGCTGGTGAGCCACAAGTACTGGCCGCCGGTTCGGCGCATCGACAACGCCTTCGGTGACCGAAACCTCATGTGCTCGTGCCCGCCGCCCGAGGCCTTCGAGGAGTAGTCGCTAGCTCGGTGTGAGCGAGCGCAGGGCGAAACTCCGGGCTTGTCCGGGCACGAGCGTGGCCTCCTGGCCATCGACTCGTACCCGGATGGGCGCTGCCCCGCCGGGGAGCAGCTGGAGCCGCAGGGTGTCGTGCGTCAGATGCACCCGGATGGGTTGTTGGCGGAAGCGGATCTTGAAGTCAACCGACCGCAACTCCTCCGGCAGTATCGGGTGCAGCCACAGCATGTCGTCGTGGATCTCGAGCCCGGTATAGCACCGCACGATCATGTCGACCGAACCGGCCATAGCGCCGAGATGGATGCCCTCGTTCGTGCCGCCGAACTGCACGGCTCCGAAGTCGCAATCGAGCGCCTTCAGCAGGTAACTCCACGAGTCCGCTCTGTTGCGGCGCGCTTCCACCCAGGAATACACGACACTGCTCAGTGTGGAACCGTGAGTGGATCTCTCACGGTAGAAATCGACGGTGCGCAGCACGGCCTCGGGCGGAAAGTTGTAGCCCATCTCGCTCAACACACCGCGCAGCTCCCCGGCGGAGAATAGATACAGGAGCATCAACACGTCGGGCTGCTTGGCCAGCC
>NZ_JPRS01000083.1 GCF_000738085.1 Cryobacterium sp. MLB-32 | reverse complement strand
CTTTACTTGCGACCTGTCGCAGAGTTCTACCTTTTTGCAGGCGGAAGTCCCTGAGCACATCGCCGATTTCCTGACGAACAAGAATCATCGGAACCTCCTTCTTTGGCCTGTCCACATACTCGAGAGCAACGGTTGGTGCATCTTCGGTCATTTTACGCCGCTTGGCGATTATGACAACACGAGACTATCGAGGAGGACTGGACTTTACTTGTTAATGTGCTCGATGTAACCCAGACGTAACATGATCTATTCCGGCGCTTCCCGGGCTAACAGCTCACGCACAGCCTCGATCGCTTTCGTGACCGTTTCGGCCCTGATCGCCGCACGATCACCCGTCAGCTGGAGCGGAATCGCCCACGCGCCGGTGCCCTTGGCCAAACCGATATACACCGTTCCTGCCTCATGTCCACCCTGCGGACCCGGACCGGCCACGCCCGTCGTCGACACGCCGATCGAGGCCCGGTCACCGTTGACGGCGAGAAGGTTCCGCACACCGATCGCCATGAGCTTGGCCACGTCCGGGTGCACCGGTCCGTGTACGTTGAGCACACTCGAATCAACGCCGAGCAGGGTCTTCTTGAGCTCGGTGTTGTAGGCCACCACGCCGCCGTTCACGACGACGGAGGCGCCGGGCACCCGAACGAGTTCGGCCACCAGCAGTCCACCCGTCAGCGACTCGGCAACGGCGATGGTGTAGTGAGCTGCGGTGAGTTCGGCGATCAGGTCGGCAGTCGGGTCCCCCTGTGGAGCCGCGTCAGGCACTCGTGCCCTTTTTGGAATTCTCGCGCCACGCTGACACGAGGTAGTCGATGCCCGACACGACCGTGAGCACGAAGGCGATCGACATGAGCACGGTGTTCACCCAGTGCATCGGCACATCGCCGAAGATGAGCCACAGGGGCAGGAGGGCCACGGAGATCGCCACGGACTGAGCCAGGGTCTTGAGCTTGCCGCCACGGCTTGCGGGGATCACGCGGTCCCGCAGCATGACGAAGCGGAAGACGGTGATGCCGACTTCACGCACCAGGATCACGATGGTGACCCACCACGGCAGCTCGCCGAGAATTGACAGGCAGACGAGAGCGCCGCCGGTGAGGACCTTGTCGGCGATCGGGTCGAGAAGCTTGCCCAGGTCCGTGACCAGGTTGTGCTTTCGTGCGATCGCGCCGTCGATGCCGTCCGTGGCGATGGCGATGATGAAGAGAACGGCGGCGGCCCAGCGCAGGGCACCATCCGCTCCCCCGTCGGCCAAGAGCATCCAGATGAAAAGCGGTGCCAGCAGAATGCGCACCACGGTGATGGCGTTGGGTACATTCCAGTTGCTGGGGCGAACGAGGGGATCGTGCGGTGACGCCATATGCTCAGTCCCTGTCGGTTAGATTCCAGGCATCTTCGTCTGCTGAGCTGCCCTCTACTTCAGGATACCCCTGTGACATTTTCTGTACGGGATCGTCAGCGTATCGCGGGTCGGGCAGCGTGTTACCGGGTGCCGCCGCCTGCTTCAGATGTTGCTCCTCGTCGGAACCGCGCAGGCGGGCGAGCACGCTCGGCAGTTGCTCGGCCGACACGAGCACGTCGCGGGCCTTGGACCCCTCCGAGGGACCGACGATCTCTCGGGACTCGAGCAGGTCCATCAGCCGTCCGGCCTTGGCGAAACCAACCCTCAGCTTGCGCTGCAACATCGAGGTCGATCCGAACTGCGTCGATACCACGAGTTCGGCCGCTGCGAGGAGAACCTCAAGGTCATCCCCGATATCGGAGTCGATCTCCTTGCGGGGTACGACCATCGCCACATCCGGTCGATAGTCCGGGCGGGCCTGATTGGTGACGTGCTTGACAACCTTCTCGATCTCGTCCTCGGTCACCCAAGCGCCCTGTACCCGGATCGCCTTGGAGGCTCCCATGGGCAGGAAGAGCGCGTCGCCCTGGCCGATGAGCTTGTCGGCTCCCGGCTGGTCGAGGATGACCCGAGAGTCCGTGACGCTCGTCACGGCGAAGGCCAGTCGCGACGGCACATTGGCCTTGATGAGGCCGGTCACCACGTCCACGCTGGGTCGCTGGGTCGCCAGCACGAGGTGAATTCCGGATGCTCGGGCGAGCTGGGTGATGCGCACGATCGAGTCCTCGACGTCACGCGGGGCGACCATCATCAGGTCGGCGAGCTCATCCACCACGACCAGGAGGTACGGGTAGGGCTTGAGCTTGCGCTCGCTCCCGACGGGCAGCACAATCTCGCCCCCGACGACGGCCTTGTTGAAGTCGTCGATGTGGCGGAAGCCGAAGCTGGCCAGGTCGTCGTAGCGCATGTCCATCTCTTTGACGACCCACTGCAGCGCTTCCGCGGCCTTTTTCGGGCTGGTGATGATGGGCGTGATGAGGTGGGGAACACCCGCGTAGGCCGCGAGTTCCACGCGCTTGGGGTCGATGAGCACCATTCGTACGTCACTCGGCTTCGAACGCATGAGCAGGCTGGTGATCATCGAGTTCACGAAGCTGGACTTACCGGAACCGGTCGAACCGGCGACGAGAAGGTGGGGCATCTTGGCCAGGTTCGCGAGCACGAATCCACCACCGACATCTTTGCCCACACCGATCGTCATGGGATGGGTGCTGTTGGTCGCCACCGGAGACCGCAGCACATCGCCGAGCGTGACGATCTCACGGTCGGTGTTGGGTATCTCGATGCCGATGGCGCTCTTGCCGGGAATCGGCGAGAGGATGCGCACCTCGTTCGACGCGACCGCGTAGGACAGGTTCTTGCTCAGGGCGGTCACCCGTTCGACCTTGACGCCGGGGCCGAGCTCGATCTCGTACTGGGTGACCGTAGGCCCGCGGGAAAAGCCGGTGACCTTCGCGTCCACTCCGAACTGGCGCAGCACCTCGGTGATCGATTTGACGATGACGTCGTTCGCGGCCGACCGCGCCTTGGCGGGCGGACCCGCGGTCAAAGTGGATGCCGAGGGCACGACGTAGGGGGCGGTCGATTCCGGCTCGCCCGGCGCCTGTGCCTCGTCGGGTTCCGATGCCGCTGCGGTGGCAGCTGCGGCAGCGGCGTAATCGGGAATGACCTCCGTGAGGCCGGCAGGGTCGTCGGAGTGCAGTCCCGTCGACACTTCCTTGGTCAGGTCGATCTCTCCCGTGAATCGCTTCACGGCACGTTCGGCCCGACGCAGGTCTTCCAGCACCTCTGTGCCGTAGTGGTCGTCCGGCGACGATGCCGCCGCGTTCTCGAGCGGTGTGTCAAACCCGCCGCGAGACGTGTCGCCGCCGAGCAGCACGCCAAGCGGGTCCGCGGTATGATCGTCGCCGGCCCCACCCTTCTCGGTGCTGACAGCGCTGCTGAAATCGGGGTCTTCCTCACGCTGGCTGGTATTGCGCCGCCACCAGGGCAGGGCAGCCGGATCCCCGTCGACGCCGTCGAGTTCGACCTGTTCGGTCTTGCCGATCCTCTCCGTCTTGGCCGTCTTGGCCGTCTTGCGTGACGAGGCGGTCGTGGTGGCGTCCTCCTCATCGGGAAGCTGGGCACCGAAGAGCCACGTGTAGAGCTCCCGAGACCGTGCGCCGATGCGGTTGGGCGGGGTCTTGGTGATGATGAAGAGACTCAGTATGAGAAGCAGGATCACCACGATCGACGCGCCGACCGCGGTCGTGAGCAGAATAAGAGGGGCCGCGATCATCCAGCCGATCACGCCACCGGACAGGGCGAGTACGTTCATGCCCGCACTCGGCTCGGGCTGCCCGCCGAAGATATGGCACAGACCCGACACGGACACAAGGAGCAGGGTCAGGCCAATGCCGATGCGGCCATTGTCGTGCACCGAGCTCGGCTTGCGGAAGAGCCATACGGCGAAGACCAGCATGATGACGGGCAGGGCGAAGGCGACGCGGCCGAAGAGCCCGCCGAACGTCCAGGCGTCCAGGTTCTGGGCCACGGCATTGTTGATCAGGAACCACTCCACGATGGCTCCGACGATGGCGAGCAGCACGAGGAAGAAAGGAAGGCCGTCGCGACGTTCGTCTTTGGACAGCTTTTCGGGGCCGAGCGCTCGCGCGGCACCGCCGGTGACGTGGGCCAGACCCATCCACATGCGTGCCGCCACACTCGGCTTGACCTCGGTCTCGGTGAACTTCACCGTCTTGGCGGTGGGCGTTTTGGCGGCAGGCTTGCGCGCCGGTGCTCCCCGCGCAGGGGTGCTGCGGGTTCGACCGGTCGATTTCGTGCTCGTTGCCATGGTTCCACGGTACCGCTGACCCGCCGGTTCCCGGTGAGCCCACGCCCATCGGGCATCCGGTTCGCCAGACAGATGCCCGCAGGGTCGAGGGAACGACACGCCGCCGCTTTGCCACCGCGCCGTCATCGGCGGGCACCCGCCCGATGGGCATCGTGGCCGGGTCCGGACGCCGCGGTGCCGCGCGGGTTGCGGGCCGTATTAGTAGCGGATGGCGTCGATCACCTTCACCCGCACGGCCACAAGGGCCGGCACCAGACCCGCAAGGGCTCCGACGACCGTGGCGCAGACCAGACCGAGGATCGCGGCCTCGACGGGGAAGGGCGGAAATTCGGTGACCTGCCCCTGTCCGATCAGACCCTCAAGCCACGGGTTCTTCACAATGAGCACCGCGGCGATCACGCCGACGAAGCCGGCAACGACCGTCGCGACCACGCTCTCCATCATCACGGCGAAGAACACCCGGCCGGCCGTCGCACCGAAACTCCGCCGGATGCCGATCTCTCGGATGCGCTGCTTGAGCGTGACGAGAGCGATATTGACGAGGCCGAGGGCCCCGAGAAGCAGCACCAGACCGGCGACTCCCCCGACCACGAGCTGGAGCGGAAGGTACGGATCCCCGTTGAAGCTCGCGTAGTCCTGCCGATTCATTTGGGCGTTCGCCCCACTCCCGAGGGCGGCCTGCACGTCACGCTGCACCGCCAGGGTGAGTTCGTCGGCGAGCTCGGGTGGCACCCACATCTCATACTGCGGCGCGGGACTGCCATAATTCATCGGGTCCTGGGGAGAGTCGACCGACAGCGCGGTGACGGTGTCGTACAGCAGATACATGGCCGGCGCGGTGTCCCACGTGGAAGACGGGTAAACGCCGGTGATCACGGCGGTGGTGTTCTGCGCTCCGACCAGCGTCGCCGTCGGGTGGTCGGCGAGGTCAGGGCGCCCAATGCGATCGTAGAACACGGAGTTCACGATCACGGCGGGAGCCAGCCGGAGCGCATCGCTCTGCGTGAACCAGTTTCCCTCGCTGAGCTGCATGCGGTGCATGGTGCCGTACGGCTGGTCGACGCCGAGAATGTTCACCGGCGCCGCACCGTCGGCGAACTGCACGGTCTTGCTGGAGTTCATCACGCGGGTCGCATAGGAGATCTGGTACCGGGCGAGCACGCTCGTCCAGGCCTCCTGCATGGCCGCCTCGGGCGGCGCCGTGCCGTCGTTCATCGAGGCGTAGAGGGACAGACTCGCCGGACGCCCGCTCTGGCGTTCGCTCTGCTCGATCTGGGCCTGCTGGGCGACGGCGCCGAGGCCGACAACCGTCGTGATCGCACACACGGCCACGGCCACTCCGATCAGCGACAGCATGACGCGGGTGCGGTGGATGCGCAGCTCTTGCCAAGCCTCCACAAACGAGCCCACGAGGCTCGTGACGAGGCCGTTCACGCGGCCACCGGAACGATCGGGGCCGCCTGCAGAACGCCGTGGTCGAGGCGCAGGTGCCGGGTGGCTCGCGCGGCGATGGCCGGGTCGTGCGTGATGGTGACCAGGGCCGCGCCCGAGGCGAGGGCCACCTCGTCGATCAGGTCCATCACCGCCGATCCGGTTTCCAGGTCGAGCGCTCCGGTGGGCTCGTCGGCAAGGATCAGCCGGGGGCCGCGCACAAGCGAGCGAGCGATCGCCACGCGCTGCTGTTCACCTCCCGAGAGGCGGTCGGGCATGGTGTCGAGCCGGTCGCCCAGACCCACCCGTTCGAGCATCTCGGCGGCGATCCGCGAACGCTGCCAGAACTGGCGGCCCTGCGCGTAGAGCAGGGGCGTCATCACGTTTTCGAGAGCCGTGCGTCCCTGCAGCAGGTTGAACTGCTGGAAGATGAAACCCACATGGCGGCCCCGAACCCGGTCGCGTTCGGCGCCCGAGAAGGACTGCACGGGACGCTCGTCGAAGAGCATGACACCGGTCGTGGGATTGTCCAGCAGCCCGAGCAGGTTGAGCAGAGTGGTCTTGCCCGATCCGGAACGACCGACGATCGACACCCGGTCCCCGTCGTCGACGTCGAGGTCCACGCCCGACAGGATGGTCAGCGGCGGGGCGTCGACCAGATCGACCGTGCGCGTCACCGCCTCGAGGTGCAGCAGCGTCACGGCGCGTACCCGCCGCCCATGCACATCACGCTGCCGTCCGGCTGGGTGGTGCAGCCATCGGGCGCGGGATCGACGGCTCCGGGCACGAATTCGTTCACCAGGTCACCCTCGGCCAGACCGTCAAGGATCTGCACGCTTGTGCCGTCAGTCATGCCGAGCGTTACGGGGCGTTCCTCCGTCGTGCCGTCCGGCAGTACCAGCCAGATCACGCCGTTCGCCGCCGAGCCCTTGACCGCCGTCGTCGGAACCACGAGCACGTTATCGGCCTGTCCGGCTGCGATCGTGATCGTCGCGGCCAGGCCGGAGAACACGACCACGTCGGCCGGGATCGCACAGGCCACCGTCGTGCCGCTTGCGGCGGGAGCACCGCACCGGCGGCGGGGTCGGCTGCCGCGCCGGCCAGCGGCGTGCTGACGGCCAGTCCGGTGCACGTGAACGGCGCCGGTCCGTTCGTGATCGTGACGGATGCCTCTGTCGGCCGGGTCTGCAGGCGATACTGCTGGTCGGGGCTGAGCGAACCGCTCACCGAGAAGCTCGGCGGAGCGACCTGCCCGGTAGCATCGCCCACCGTGACCGCTTGCCCATGGATCACCGTGAGCGAGCTCAGCAGGCCCGTGGCGGGGGCGAGCACCTTGGAGAACGTGACGACAGGTTTGGGCTGGGTCATGGTGACCTGACCGAGGGCATCCGTTGTCTCGACCGGATCCTTGATCGTCTCCACGCGAATGTCATAGATCTTGTCACCGGCGGTCACCGGGGCCCCCGCCGCCACGAACAGCTCATCGACCGTGCCGACAGCCGTTGCCTTGACCGGCAGGGCGGCATCCGCGCTCACCGTGGCGGTGAGCGTCACGTTGTTCGTGATGGTGCCGAGCGCGACCGGTACCTGCGGTTCGGTGATCTGGCCGGTGGGCTGGGTCGGATCTCCGCCCGCTTCGGCACCATCCGGGAAGAAGGCCAGCTTGACCAGCGCCACCGCGATCAGCGAGATCACCAGCAACCGCAGGATCGGAAATATCCATGTTCGCGCCAGTTTCACTGATTCCCCCGAATTCGCGCCGACCAGCCATGGCCGGCCGTTCCCACGATCGTAGCGGAAACCCTATTCCCCCGATGGGGGACATTCGGCCGCCGGTCAGGCCTCGATGACGAGCGGCACGATCATCGGCTGACGATGGAACGTGACATTCACCCAGCGGCCCACGACTCGGCGCACAATCTGGGACAGCGCGTGCATGTCCCGCACGTCGTTGACCGCGGCCTCGACCAGGGCCGCAACGATCAGGGGCTTCACCTCATCGAAGACCGATTCGTCTTCAGCGAAGCCCTTGGAGTGGATCTCCGGTCCCACGATGACGGCTCCGGTGGCGACCGCCACCACGACGATGACCGAGATGAAACCCTCCTGGGCGAGGATGCGTCGGTCCTTGATGTCGGCCTCGGTCAGTTCCCCGACCGTGGACCCATCGACGAACACATAGCCGATGTCAAGCTGGCCGACCTGGGTCACCCGACCGCTGCGAAGATCGAGCACGATGCCGTCTTCGGCCACGAACACGTTCTCGGCCGCCACACCGGTCTCGATGGCGAGCTCGGCGTTGGCGAACAGATGCCTCGGTTCACCGTGCACGGGGAGCACGTTCAGCGGTTTGACGATGTTGTACACGAACAGCAGCGACCCCGCAGCAGCGTGGCCCGAGACGTGCACGACGGCGTTTCCCTTGTGCACGACATGGGCACCCAGTTTGGTCAGCCCGTCGATGATGCGGTAGATCGCGCTCTCATTGCCCGGGATGAGGCCGGACGCCAGCAACACTGTGTCGCCGGGGCCAACCACGATCTCGTGCTCCCGGCTGACCATTCGGCTCAGCACGGCCATCGGCTCCCCCTGCGACCCCGTGGTCATGTAGACCATCTCGTTCTCCGGGATGCCGGCGGATTTCCGGAAATCCACGAGAACACCGTCCGGAGGGTGCAGATACCCGAGCCGCACGGCAATCCCCATGTTGCGCACCATGGAACGCCCGAGGAAAGCGACCCTCCGGTGGTTGTCGAACGCGGAATCCAACACCTGTTGCACCCGGTGCACGTGACTGGCAAAGCTCGCCACAATGACGCGGCGGGGAGCCCGACGGATCACGTCATCAAGCACGGGGCGAATGACGCGCTCGGACGCCGTGTACCCGGGCACATCCGCGTTCGTGGAGTCCACGATCAGCAGATCGACCCCTTCCTGTCCCAACCGCCCGAAGGCCGCAAGGTCGGTGACGCGTCCGTCCAATGGACGCTGGTCCAGTTTGAAGTCGCCCGTATGCAGGACCGTGCCACCCGGGGTCTTGATGGCCACCGCGAGGGAATCGGGAATGGAATGGTTCACGGCGATGAACTCGAGGTCGAACGGGCCGATCCGCTCGTGTCCGCCCTCGGCCACCTGAAGGGTGACCGGTACGATTCGATGCTCCTGGAGCTTCGCCTGCAGCAACGCGAGGGTGAGCCTCGACCCGATCAGGCGGATGTCCGCGCGCAAGCGCAGCAGATAGGGCACCGCCCCGATGTGGTCCTCGTGTCCGTGGGTCAGCACCACTCCGACGATGTCGTCGAGGCGCTCCCGGATCGGAGTGAAATCAGGCAGGATCAGATCAACGCCAGGCTGCCGGTCCTCGGGGAAGAGCACGCCGCAGTCGACGATGAGGATCTTGCCCTCGTACTCGAAGGAGGTCATGTTGCGGCCGATTTCGCCGACCCCGCCGAGCGGAATCACCCGCAGGGTTCCCGTCGGCAGGTCCGGTGGAGCAAAGACGATGGTGGCCATTGTCTCTCCTCACGTGCTGGGCCCGACGGCTACCGCGTGGTGCCGGCAACCTTGGGCAGCGAGCCACCGGCTGCCGCGTTCCGATCGGGGCGAAAGTTGCTGAAGTCTACCCCGGGAATGTTCTTCACGTGGTCCAGTTCCGCCTCGATCTGCGCGGCCTCGGATTCTTCCGGGCCGACGAGGGGCAGGCGCACGCGCGGGCTGCCGATCCGGCGCAGACCATGCAGGATGTACTTGACCGCGACGGTGCCGGGCACGTGCGTCATGACGGCACGCACCAGCGGCTCCAGCTGCATGTGCGCGGCGGTCGCCGAGGCCAGGTCGCCCGCATTGACCGCGTCGACCATCTGGCGATAGGGCGTGGCGGTGATGTTTGCCGTGACACCGATGAGTCCGGTGGCACCGATCGACAGGTGCGGCAGAACGTTGGCGTCGTCGCCGGAGAAGTACAGCAGGTCGGTTTGGTTGAGCACGCGGCTGACCTGCGCGAAGTCACCCTTGGCATCCTTGACCGCGAGGATATTGGGGTGCTTGGCCGCGCGGAGGATGGTCTCGTAGTTGATCGGAACGCCGGTGCGTCCGGGAATGTCGTAGAGGATGACGGGCAGATCCGTGGCGTCCGCGATCATGCGGAAATGCGTGAGGATGCCGGCCTGGGTCGGCTTGTTGTAGTACGGCGTGACGATCATGTTGCCGTCGGCGCCGGCCTTTTCGCTCTGCCGGGCGAGCTGCATGGCGTGCGCGGTCTCGTTGGATCCGCCGCCGGTGATGATCTTGGCGCGACCGGCGGCCACGGACTTGCCGACCTCGACGAGCCGGATCTTTTCCGGGTCGGTCAAGGTGCTGGTTTCGCCGGTGGTCCCGGTGACGACGATGCCGTCCGCGCCGGCGTTGATCACATCATCGATGTGCTTCTCCACCCCGGCCCAGTCCACTTCGCCGTCGAACGTGAAAGGGGTGACGAGGGCGACTAGCACCTGGCCAAAGGGATTCGTAGGAGAGCTCACGACATACAGGTTATCGCCTACGCGTTCCCACGGGCTCTCCATGAATCCAGGTTACGGCGCGACGCGGCCGTTCTTGTTGAACGCGGCGTAGGTGAGCGGCATGAGCTCGGCGAAGTGAGTCTCCATCTGCTCGGCGCACATTTCGATCTCGCGCTGCGGGAATGACGGGAACACAGACCCCTCGCGCTTGGTGCGCAGGCTCAGGAAGTTCATCAGCGACCGGGCGTTGAGCGTGACGTACATCGACGAGTAAATGTTGAGCGGAAGCACGATGCGCGCGACCTCGCGGGCGACGCCGGCCTCCAACATGCGCTGGTACGCCTCGTAGGCGTGCACGGCCGCGGCGCGGGTCTGCTGCTCCACGAGCGCGGTCTGTTCGGCCGTGCCGGGCAGAAAGTCATACGCGCCGGCCTTGCCCACCTGCACGAGGTTGCGGTCGCTGTTGGGAACGTAGAACACCGGGTTGAGCTCGCGGTAGCGCCCCGATTCCTCGTTGTAGGACGCGATCCGGTGCCGCATGAATTCCCGGAACACGAAGATGGGAGCGCGCACGTAGAACGTCATCGAGTTGTGCTCGAACGGCGATCCGTGTCGGTCGCGCATCAGGTAATTGATGAGCCCGGTGCTGCGCTTCTCGTCGGCTTCGGTCTCCGCTCCGTCCAGCTGACTGGTTTCGAGGGTCTGTTCCCCGAGGGTGGATACGCGGGCAGCAAACAACACGTCGGAATCGTGGGCACTCGAGCGCACGAGCTCAACGGTCATTTCGGAACGGAATTCGATTTCAGGCACGGACTGAATTGTAGTCGGGCAATTCGGGTACGGCTACGTAACGTGTCGTCACAGTGCGACGAATCCGAGGTTGCCGACGTAAAGTTGCCGCCATGGATCCTCTTGTCGCCGCCGCCCTGCTCATGGGCCTCGTCGCTGTCGCGACCGCACTCGGTCTGGTCTGGCGCAGCCGTCAGGGCCGTGTTTCGCTGGTCACCGGCGACGTGATCACCGCAACGGATGTCGCGAGCGACGTCTCGTTCGGCACCCACGCGACCCTCGTGCAGTTCTCCACCCAGTGGTGCGCCCGGTGCCCGGGAACCGGACGCCTGCTCTCCCGCGCGGCCGGCGAACGCCCGGGCGTGGTGCACCTCGATGTGGATGTCTCCCACCGCGCCGATCTCGCCAGCCGTTTTTCGATCATGCAGACGCCGACCACCCTCATACTCGACGCCAGCGGCCGCGTTCGCGCCCGGGTCGGCGGGGTACCGACCCCCGCCGACATTCACCGCCACCTCGACGAGCTCACGGGCAGCCTTGTCTGAGCGTGCGGCGCGGCCGGACATCGATCCTCGCGGACCGCGCTTTGGTGCGGCCATTACGGCGACCCTGCTCCTGACGACGGTTTTCCTTGCCCTCGTCGGGGCGCCCAGTGCCGCACTCGGGCTGCTGATCGCGATCACCGCGCTCTTCGCGTGGGGCGCTCTTTTCGGGGCGGGACGTCACCCGTACGGCCTGCTGTTCAAGACGTTCGTTCGCCCGCGTCTCGCGCCGCCGCTCGAGCTGGAGAAAGCGGCACCGCCCACGTTCGCCCAAGCCGTGGGACTCGCCGTCACCCTGGTCGGCGTGGTTCTGGGCCTCCTCGGAGTGCCGGAAGCCGTGGGAATTGCCGCGGCTGTCGCCTTCGTGGCCGCGTTCCTCAACGCCGTTTTCGACTACTGCCTTGGGTGCCAGATCTACCTGCTTGTGGTGCGCGCGCGGCCCGCTCGCGTGTAGGGGTTTCCCAGACAAGACGTGTGCGGCCCTGTGAATCGACGGATAGGGTGGAACTCCACCTTCAGGAGGTAACACCATGACCACGACGCTCACGAGTGAAGCAACCACCGTCTGGACCGGCACCCTGGCAGCCGGGAACGGCACTGTCACGCTCGACTCCTCGCACACCGCCGAGTTCTCGGTGAACTGGAAGGCGCGCTCCGAAGGCGTCGCGAACACGACCAACCCGGAGGAACTCCTCGGGGCGGCCCACGCCTCCTGTTACTCTATGGCCCTCGCCAACGCGCTCACCACCGCGGGGCACGTTCCCACGAGCATCCAGACCACCGCGGCGGTGACCTTTGCCGCGGGCAAGGGCGTCATCGGCAGTCACCTGCTTGTCAGCGCCAAGATCCCCGGTGTCACCGAAGAGGAATTCCAGGCCTTCGCCCAGGACGCCAAGGTCAACTGCCCCATATCGAAGGCCCTCACCGGCATTCCGATCACGATCGAAGCCGAACTGGCCTAGCCGCTCATGAGGGTGCTGATATCGGGAGCGTCCGGCCTGATCGGCAGCGAGCTGTCGCTGCAGCTCGGAGTCGCCGGCCATGACGTCGTTCGTCTCGTTCGCCGGGCGCCGACCGGCCCGGACGAAATTCGCTGGGATCCGGCGAAACTGTCCCTCGACCCGGCCGCGCTCGACGGGGTCGACGCTGTCGTCAACCTGTCGGGGGCGTCGCTGGCCCGCCTGCCCTGGACTGCGAAGTATCGTCAGGAAATCCTGCGCTCTCGCATTCAGGCAACGCGCACCCTGACCAACGCCATGCGCGAGGCCCCCACCCCGCCGGCCATTCTGCTCAACGGTTCCGCCGTGGGCGTGTACGGAAACCGGCCCGGTGAACGCCTCGACGAGACCGCGCTCCCCGGCTCGGATTTTCTCGTCGACGTCGTCGTGGCGTGGGAACGTGAAGCGGCCCTCGCCCCTGATTCGACCCGCGTTGTGATGCTGCGCACGGGACTCGTGCTGGCCAAGGGCGGTGCGCTCAAGCCGCTACTGCCCATCACGAAGCTGGGCCTGTCCGGTCCGCTGGGCACCGGACGGCAGCACTGGGCGTGGGTGAGCCTGCACGACGAGGCGGCCGCCATCGTGCACCTGCTGACGTCACAACTGTCTGGGCCGGTCAACCTGGTCGGTCCTACTCCCGCTACCGCGAACGCGATTATGCGCCTGCTCGCCACCGCCCTGCACCGCCCGTTCAAGATTCCGGTACCGGAAAAGGTGCTCACGCTCCTGCTGCAGGACGCCGCCCGCCAGCTGTTGCTGGCGGACCAGAACGCGAGTCCGGCGAAGTTGCTCCAGGACGGGTTCGTGTTCACGCATCCGACGCCGGCCACCGCGATCGACTGGATGCTCCGCCAGCCGTAGCGACCACCCTCCCGCCGCTCGTGGCAAGGCGACCCTCCCGCCGGTCGAGGCGCGACGAAGGAGCGACCGAGACCCCGCAAGCCAACGCTCACACCCGACACGACAGCACCCCACCAGGCCTCGATCGCTCGTTCCTCGCGCCTCGACCAGCGACTCACGACCGGTGGTTCCGGCTAGTGCGGGGCGCGCTCGAGCGCTATGGCCGTGCGGATGGAGCGACGGGCGCGCTTGCGGTCGCCGGAGGCGTCGTAGGCGAAACCGAG
>NZ_JPRS01000082.1 GCF_000738085.1 Cryobacterium sp. MLB-32 | reverse complement strand
AGCACATTGTGCACCAACTAAACGCTTGACCACCCATACAGTAGCGAAGCCGCGAGGGAAGAAAAGGGGGTTGACGCGCACGGATTTGATCGGTACTAGAACGATCGGTCTGAGCCCGGGATTACGCGGATTTTCGAAACCGTCCTACTGGGCGGGAGCCACATAGTCGTTGCCGATGACGACGGTCATGTCTGCACCGGAATCGATGAAATCGTTGGAGAGCAGAATCGTCGCGCCCGGCAGGGACTGCACGATGCCGAGAGCCGCTGCTTCCAGCGTTGCATCGGAGTAGTAGACGATCGTCGTGGGCTGGTCCTGGGAGTTCGCATTGCTCGTGGCGCCCACCGTCCAGCCGGCGCTCTCGAGGGTCTGGGCAGCGGATGCCGCCACACCGTTGGACGAAGACCCGTTGAGCACGGTCACGCTCAGGGCCGGATCCACGGTGGCGACCGGTGTCGGCGCGGCCGTCGGAGCGGCGCTCGCCCCGGCCGTGGCGGATCCAGACGGCGAAATGCCCGGGATGCTGATGTCCAAGCGATTGTTGAGAGACAGAATACCGAATACACCCGCCGCGATCAGAGCCACGGTCGCGCCCAGAGCCCACCAGAACGCCACCCAGCCTCGACCCTTGCGGCCGGGCGCACGGTGGGCTCCGACGCGCTGCAGGTCGTGCGGAAGATGGTCGAATCGATCGTGTGCGTCATGAGTGGGCATCGTGGGTCTGGTTCGGTCCTTGGGTCGGGTCTCTCAGTGGGTGAAGACGAATCAATCGGGCAGGGCCAGCGAACGGCCGGCCCTGGCGACGGCGCGGGCCTCGCGCATCCGTTGCAGGCGTTTGACCAGCATAGGATCATGCGCGAGCGCGAGGGGGGAATCGATCAACGCCGCCAGAAGTTGATAATAGCGGGCCGCAGAGAGCGCGAATTCCAGGCGGATGGCTTCTTCCTTGGCACCGGGACTTCTCCACCACCGGGCTTCGAAGGCGAGGATGGCTGCGTCGCGCTGTGCCAGTTGCGGGGTGTCACTGCTGTGGGTAACGGTCGAATCGCGCGCACCCTCCACCGGACACCTCTTCACTCAGTCATACGGGGCACGGCGCTCGTGCAACACCGTCATCCTATTCAGCGAGGCTGGTTGTTGGCCGCACCATTCCGGGCGGGCCGTGTTTCGCCTGAAGATTCGCCGCAACCTGACGGAATGCGGAATGCCGCCGGGACCGCGTGAGTTTAGTCTGGAGTAGTCGTCTTCAGGCGACTGGTCGCACTCGGCGCGACCGACGGAACGAAGGGAATCACCATGGACCACGAGGTCACGAAGTCAGACGCCCAGTGGCGTGAGGAACTCTCCCCCGAGAAGTTCGCGGTTCTGCGCGAAGCCGGCACGGAGCGTCCGTGGACCGGAGAGCTGCTCGACGAAGCCCGCTCAGGCATTTACACCTGCGGCGCGTGCAACGCCGAGCTGTTCCAGAGCGGCACGAAGTTCGACTCTGGATGCGGCTGGCCCAGCTTCTACGAGTCGGTGCGCCCCGAAGCCGTGGAGTTGATCGAGGACCGTTCCCTCGGCACCGTCCGCACCGAGGTGCGCTGTGCGAACTGCGGATCGCACCTGGGGCACGTCTTCGACGACGGTTTCGGCACGCCGACCGGCGACCGGTACTGCATGAACTCGATCTCGCTCAACTTCACGGCCGCCGAATAACGATGCTGTCCGATGGCCGCGAGTCGGGGGCTCTTGCGGCGGTCGCGAATCGCCGGTCTCATTCCCAGGTGACAGCAGAGGCTCCCACTCGGGCCGAACTGCTGCCCCTCGTGGCAGCGGCCGCGCGGGCGGCGGACCACGCCGCCCTGCGTCCGTGGCGGTTGATCGAGGTGCGCGGTGAGGCGCGCGATCGCCTGGGTGAGGCGCTCGTCACCGCATCCGCCTGCACGGGCGAGGAGGCGGCCAAGCTGCGACTGAAACCGCTCCGAGCCCCGCTCCTCATCGCGATCGTGGCCTGCCGCCGCGACAGCAGCCCGGTGCAGGTCTGGGAGCAGGATGCCGCGGCGGTCGGCGTCGCGCATCTGCTGAGCCTGCTCCTGACCGATGCGGGCTGGGGCGTGATGTGGCGCACCGGGCCGCTCGTCCGCACCGAGGCCGTGCGCCTCGTGCACCGCCTCGAACGGTCGGAAGAACTTCTCGGCTGGCTCTACGTCGGCGGCGTGCCCGCGGACTGCACCGCCGGCAACCGGGCCGTCGTCAACCCGGCCAACCACCTGAGCGTGCTCTGAAAACGGTGTGCACTGGACGCCTGGGCGACACGAACCATTCAGCTGGAAGCTGTGCATCCGTTACCGAGGCATCGTAGCCTCACGGTGTGAGCGAAAAACTGCGTGAAATCAGCGGCCATCGCGCCGTCGTTGTCCACGGCCGAACTCCACGACATCCCGTTTCAGCGGCCGACCTCACCCTGCGAGGCCTCTGGCAGCTCGTGGGCGTCTACGTGTGGGTCGTTCTCCTGTTCAAGCGGAGAATCCCCGCCCGCCGCTTCTAGCCTCGCCGGCGGCCCGGCACACGCCAGCGAAATCCCACGATCACCACGGCGACGAGCGCGAGTACCGTTCCGCCAACGGTGGTCAGGGTGAGCGGATGCCCGGACGTCGGCGAGAACAGGTCGATCGCCAGGGCACAGAGCAACTGCCCGGCCACGATCGCCAGCCCGAGGAGCAGCACGCCCGTGGTGCGCACGACGATGGCCGCCCCGGCGATGAAGATGCAGCCGATGACCCCGCCGACGTACAGCCACGGAGCGGTCGGCAGTGACGTGGGAAACCCCACGGCCAGGCCATGTACAACGGCCGCGATGAAGAGCGCGATCGTGCCGGTGAGAAAGTTGAGGAAGGTCGCGGTCAGCGCGCTGCGGGCAAGAATGCGTACGTGACCGTTCACCGCCTGCTGCCAGCCCTGCGCAATGCCGGCCGCGAGAGGCAGCCACAGCAGCCACAGGGGCACATCGCTCTTGAGCTGGCCCGAGACCGTCCATGCCACGGCCAGTAGGGCCACGAGCACGCCCACGACCTTGGTCACCGTCAGCGGCCGCTTGCCGCCCGGCCCAATACCGAATTGGTCCATGAGCAGGCCGCTGATCGTCTGACCGGCCACGGTGGCCACCGAGAAGAGCGCAAGACCGAGCAGCGAGGCGGCGAGCCCCTGAGAGAGCACGAAGAGCGCACCGGAGACCCCGCCGAACAGGTGCCACCAGGAAAGTTCCCCGCCGCGTACCGCTTCACCGACCCGGGTGAGCCCGCGCCGGCCGGTGGGCCACAGGAGCATGGCGGCAGACAGCAGCACGAGACCGGAGCCGAACGAGATCACGGCCGCCGTGAACCCGTCGCCGATCCGCACGCCCAGCTCGCCGTTGACTCGGGACTGCACGGCATAGAGGGCACCGATGATCACCGAGAAGACCACGGCGAGCCACACCGGCAGAACCGACCGGGTCGACACGGCGGGATCGCTCACGGCATGGTGGGTTCGCAGCTCAGTCACTCGCGCAATTCTAGGGGACGGGCGCATGCCTGCGGCTGGGAGTCGGCATCCGCAGGACAGAGGAATTACTACGTAGCGACACCCGCTACCGGGTGTAGCCTGCATGCATGACGAGAAAAGGTGCCGCGGAATCCGCACCGCAGGACGCCCAGGCCCTGCGCGGTGTGCTGCCGATGCTGTTGCTCTCACAGGTGGCCCGGCAGGAATCCTACGGCTACGAGCTTGTGGTCCGCCTGCAGCGTCTCGGGCTCACCGACCTCGCCACCGGGACCGTGTATCCGGCCCTCACGCGGCTCGAGAGCGAGGGCGCGCTGAGCAGCCGACTCGTCGCATCCGCGGCCGGCCCGGCACGCAAGTACTACTCGCTGACCGAGCACGGGACCCGGGTTCTCGCCGCCTCGGCCACGCGCTGGAAGACCCTCGGTGCGATCGTCGATTCCGCACTCGCCCCTCTGCCCCCCGCGACACAGCCCCAGACCCAGGAGGACCAATGAACCACGACATCCCCGACGCCGTCACTCAGGCACGTGCGCCCTCGACGACGAGGTCGTGGTGGCGCCGGGAGACCTACCTCCTGCGCCTGGAGCTGTGGCTTGATGACAGGATCGACCACCGCACCAGAAGATCCATCCTGCGAGAGGTGCGCGGCAACCTCGTCGTCGACTCCGCCGACCGCGGGATCGAGCAAGCCCTCACCTCGCTCGGCTCGGCTCGTGAACTGGCGCGGAGCTACGAGGCAGCGACCGATTCGCGTCGTGGTCCCCGATGGAGTCTGGCCGCGGTCTGGTTTCTGGGCGTACTCATGATCTGGTGGACGATAGCCCTCAGCTACTCGCTCGGCATGCTCGCCGTGCTCTCCTCCACCGGGACGCGAGAGGCGGACTCCGTACTCCTCGGCGTGCCGGTGACCGTCTTCAGCGGCCCCGACGGCATCGGCATCGGCTGGCGAGCGGACTCCGTTGAGCACTTCTGGCCGCTCATCCTCGCCGTGGCCGCCGCCATCGTCACCGGTCGCCTCTGGCGTATCTGGGCCCGCCCCGCAAGGTGATCACCCGAGAGGTCAGACCAGCGGCGCAGCAGCTAAACGCGCAGCATCCACCGGAGAAGCCTCTACCCGCGCAGCGGCTGCAGCGCGTGAACGGGCCTCGAGATGGATGCCGGCGATCATGCATCTTACCGAGCCGCCCGCGAGTTCGATCGTGGGAACATCGAGGGGAACCACCGTGGCGCTCGACTCAATAACCCGAAGTTGCTCCGCAGTGAGCGCGGTGAGCGCCCGGCGTGACAGGGCGAGCACCCGACCGACGGAGCCGCGCAGCTCGATGGCGTTGCCGACGAAGTCGCGAATCTGGGCGTGGCTCAGACCAAGCACGGTTCGGCCGGGCGCCGCGAGCCGTTCGGCCACTTCCTGCCGACGGGCCGGTGATGTGATCATACCGAGGCTGATCAGCGCGAAGTCTGTGGCAATACACATCATGACATTGGTGTGATAGCAGGCCGCACCCGCCTCGTCGACCGCATCGAATGCCATCGGTTCATAGCCGAAGTTCGTGCAGAAGCGTTCGAGTGCGATCGGGTCGGCCCGGTTCGACCGGGCGACGTACGCCACCCGGCTCACGTGGTCGAGCACCATCGCGCCGGTGCCCTCGAGGTAGATGCCGTCCTGTTCGAGACCGGAGTAATCGATGACGTCCTGGACGCGATAGCGCTCCTTGAGCAGCTCGACGATGTCAGTGCGGCGTTCGCTGCGGCGGTTCGGGGCGTACATCGGGTAGAGCGCCACGTGCCCTCCCGCGTGCGTGGAGAACCAGTTGTTGGGAAAAACGCTGTCGGGCGTCACATCCCGGTCGTCGTCGAAGAGATGCACGGTGACGCCGTGCGCCTCCAGGGCGGCAGCGGCGGCCGTGACCTCATCGAACGCTCGCGCGGCGAGCGAGGCGTCGGCTCCGGATACGACCGCGCTCTGGAAGGAGTTATCGGCCTGCGTCTGCGGGTTCGGATGAAAATGGTGCGGCCGAACGAGGACGGCCGCACCCGGAGCCTGAGCCGACATGTCCGTCGGGCTTAGACGAGTGCCGGAGCAGCAGCGGCGACGAGGCCGAAGAGGTCCTTAGGGTCGGCGGGGTCGGCGATCAGGTCGACCTCTTCGAAGAAATCGGTGCCGTCCACTGCATCGCGAACGTAACGCAGGGCGGAGAAGTCTTCAATGGCGAAGCCGACGGAGTCGAAGACGGTCACCTGTGTGTCTGAGGCGCGACCGGCAACCTGTCCGGCGAGCACCTGCCAGATCTCGGTGATCGGAGAGTCGGCCTCGAGCTGCTGGATCTCTCCCTCGACGCGCGTCTGTGGCGGGAACTCCACGAAGACGGTGCCGTTACGAAGGATCTCTGCGTCGAGTTCGGTCTTGCCGGGGCAGTCACCGCCGATGGAGTTGAGGTGCATGCCGGGCTCGATCATGTCTGCGGTGAGGATGGTGGCGTTGGCCTTGTCCGCCGTGCAGGTGGTCACGATGTCGGCGCCGCGCACGGCGTCACGGGCATCCGTGGCCACGACAACGTCGAAGCCGAGGGGCTCGACATTGCGCACGAATTTCTCCATCGCGGCGGGGTCGGTGTCCCACACGCGGAGCTGCGTGATGCCGAGAATGGCGCGGAAGGCAAGGGCCTGGAACTCGGACTGGGTACCGGTGCCGATGAGGGCCATAGTCGTGGATCCGGGCCGGGCGAGGAGCTTGGCAACCATCGCGCTGGTGGCTCCCGTACGGAGCGCGGTCAGGAGTGTCATCTCGGACCAGAACGTCGGGTATCCGTTGTCTACATTCGCCAGCACACCGAACGCGGTGACGGTCTGAAAACCGCGGGTCGGGTTTAGCGGATGGCCGTTGACGTACTTGAACGCGTACGTGTCGCCGTCGCTTGCGGGCATCAATTCGATCACGCCGGAGGCGGAGTGGCTCGGCACTCGGGACGTTTTATCGAAGCTCTCCCAGCGCAGGAAGTCCTGCTCGAGGTAGTCGACCATGCCGGTGATGATGGGCTCCACGCCCTGCTCGGCGATCCATCGGGTCATGTTGGCCACATCTACGAAGCGCACCATGGGCGCCCCCTCTCTCGTCGGTACATCCACGCTATGGCTAGGCGATGTGTGGTCGCCATTGCGGATCAGCATTGTTTTGCACAGTGACTCGCGCACTCTGCTTATACCCGCTGTACAATAAGTGCAATGTCTACCCTGGATGACCTTGACCGTCGACTGCTGGCCCTGCTCCGGGTGAACTCCCGGGAGTCCGTGGCGAGTCTCGCCCGCGAGCTCGAGGTGACCCGATCCACCGTCACGGCCAGGCTGGACCGCCTCGTGCACTCCGGCACGGTTGTCGGCTTCTCGGTACGCGTCCGCGAGGATCGCGACCCCTCTTCCATCCGCGCGATCGCACTTCTGGAAGTGGAAGGGCGCTCGACCGACGCCGTGATCCGCAAACTGCGCGGGTTTTCGGAGGTACACGCGCTGCACACGACAAATGGCGGTTGGGACCTTGTCGCGGAACTGCGCACCGACTCGCTCGGCAATTTCGACCGCCTGCTGGGCCGCATCCGCTCGGTCGAGGGCATCGTGAACAGCGAAACAAGCCTGTTGCTGAGCTCGGTGCTCGTTTGACCGGTGCTCGTTTGACCGGTGCGCGTGCCACACCCGAGGTCACGGCATTCCTCACACGAGTGCCTCGCCAGCACAGACGTGCCTCGCCAGCACAGAAGTGCCTCGCCAGCACAGAAATGCATCGGTCGAAATCGACGGCGGAGACGGACGAATGGGGCCGGCCACGGGACTTGAACCCGTAACCCCCACTTTACAAGAGTGGTGCGCTACCAATTGCGCCAGGCCGGCATGAGGCTTTGCAGCCTCAAGAGTCCATCCTAGGCTATCCGGCGGGCGGCGCCGAAGGCGTGGGCGTCGAGGTCGAGTAGCTCTCCCCGGCTGACTGCAGCACAAACGCCGCAAATTCCTTCGGGTCAGCCAGGCTGCCCTGGTACTGCTTGCCGTCGACCAGCACGGTCGGCGTGGAGGCGATGGCGGTCAACGGCGAGTTCGGGATCGGACCCGCGGTGGCCCGATCCGTGGATGCGATCACCCAGGACTTGTAGGTCTCGTCAGTGATGCAGGTGTCGATCTGGGTGAGCGCTGTCGTGACGCCGGAATTCCTGACGACATCCTGAAGGTCGGCGTCGCTGCGCCCCGTGGTGTTTTCCGCGGGCTGGTCGACGAACATGGCCGAATTGAAGGCATAGAAGTTGTCGGGCGAGTAATTGGCTACACACGCCGCCGCGTTCGCCGCTCGCAGCGAATACTGGCTGCCAGCGGAACGGCCGGTGAGGATGGCAATCGGGTGGATCTCCACGGTGGCGGCACCCGAGTCGACCCACTGGGCGATCTGGTCGCCGTTGGTGGTTTCAAAGTCGCCGCAATACGGGCAGAGGTAGTCCACGTAGACCCGGATGTTCGCCACGGTACCCGAGGCATCCGGCTGGGAAGCCACCGGCGTGGCCTCCGGCTGGAGGGCGGGCGTGGTCACGGCAGTGAGGCCTTCACCGATGAGGATTCCATCGCTGGCCATGTTCGCCGGTCCGGGGACGGCCGGGCGGATCGAGTTCATGATGACAAGCGCGACGACCACGACGATGCCGACAGCGGCGAGACCGATGCCGCCCTGCAGCAGAAACTTGTTGCGGCGGTCCTTCTTCTGCTGCTCAACGCGAATCAGCTTGGCCTTGTCCCGCGCCGCCTCGCGCCGTTGGTTCTTAGAAGGACGCTTGTCGCTCAGTCCGCCTGTTGTCATGAATTCTTCGCTCCACACGGTAAAGGTTCGCCACCGGGTTTAATGCTGGTGCACTAGCAAATAATACGACCATCCGCTGGGAGTCGACCACACGGGTGTCCCTCGTGTCTGTCCCCCTCGCCCGACCCGCCGCCGAGCGGCAGGGGCCGTATGCCATAATGAAAAGGTTCGGCATCTTCACTGACGCAGGTT
>NZ_JPRS01000081.1 GCF_000738085.1 Cryobacterium sp. MLB-32 | reverse complement strand
AGTGATCCCTAGGTTTCGTCCAACAATGTTTGTTTCCATGACGACCTCCTGATCTGGCGGATCGCCCTGTAAATGGGCGATCATTGCGCGCCTGTGACTATTACCGTAGCCGCGCGCGGCTGATATGTCACAGCTTTTGTCAATCAGTTTTGAATGAACAGTATGTGGCCGGATAAAGACGCCGTCTTTCCGCCAGTACGGCCAACCCGACGACCTCTCCGCCGGCAGCCAACACTGCGCGTCGCGCTTCGAGGAGCGTGGACCCTGTTGTCAGCACATCGTCGACGATGATGCATCGAAACCCGTCCAAGGAGCGGACTGCTTCGAGCGAACCCCTCCGATTTTCGCTGCGTGCGGTCCTGTCGAGCCCGACCTGATCGACGGAGGCCCGCACCGCGCGCAGCGCCCTGGTGGGCGCCAGTCCGGCTCGTCTGAGCAACAACTCCACCGGGTGATAGCCGCGCACCCGCCAGGCCATCCGTGAGGACGGAATGACCACGAGGTGGATGTTTGTCACCGTGGGTGGCGGCGCGGAGCGGAGCGCGGCGGCGACCGCGACGCGCAGCGGCACGGCCAACACCGCCGCGGCATCCGTTCGCCCGCCGTCTTTGAAGGCCACAATCACGTGCCGGGCCACACCGGAGTAATCCAGGGCGCACCACACGACGACACCGTCTCGGGCCGCCTGGTGCACCGCCGGCCGCAGCGCCACCCGGCAGTCCGGGCACAACGCTCGATCTGCCGCCCCGCATCCGCTGCACTCCGTGGGCAGGAGCACCGCCCACGCATCGAGCAGGGCCCGAGACAATGCCGCCACGGGCAGGCGGCGAGCGGGAGAGATATGACGTCGCATGTACCCACGATCCACGGATACCTCGACGTCCGTGCGCACGTGGGCGGGCACCGTGCGCAACACGCTCGCAATCGGCCTGTGGAGGAGCTGACTAGCCGGTGAGGCCTTGCTGGGTGGCGAGCAGCGAGACCCCATCGAGACGCTTCTGCCAGCCCACTCCGCGCTGCACGCTCAGCCCTCCCCCGGCCGTGAGCACACGCACGTCGCGCAGCGAGTTGCTGCCGGCAAGCGACACGGCGTCCGTCGGCGACTCCAGCTCGGTCCTGACACCACCGATCCCCTGCACGGTGATCTGCTTGGCGCCGCCGACGAGCGTGCTGAGAGATGCCACGGTGAGCTCATCGATCCACGCCGCATCAATGGGGGTCCCGATATCGAACGTCAGTTGAAGCGGTGCACCGATTTCCACCGGCACCCCGTCCTTGCGGATGATGCCGGCCACGGCCATCCGAGCTTCGGTGCCGATCGTATAGACGACGAGGAGTCGGGTGCCGTCGCGGGAGACCTTCAGCGACTGGATCGACGTTGCCTCTGGCCACGGAGTCAGCACGGGAATCGACTCGATCGTCGAACCGAAAACGAGAAGTTCATTCGGTCGCTTCGCGGGCACAGACCAGCTGTACCCCGCGCTGTCGATGGACGGGTCGATCAGGCCCGACCGTGAATCAATGAGCGTCGATTCGTTCCCGGCGCGAACGCGATAAACACCGTCAGCGGTCAGCGCCACCGCCACCCGTTGGCCCGAAGCGAGCGTCACCGCCGTCGGGTTGAGCGAGGTGACGGCCTCACTGATCCCGTCAACGGGCGTCACGGTCTGCCCACTGGCAGCCAGGAAGCCGAACGCACCGTCACGGAGGACCAGTGCGCGTGCGTCGACGCGTGGGTTCACGGCCAGGTCGCCCACACCGAGGTCCTGGATATTTTGGGCGTTCTGGTCGATCGCGATTTCCACCTGCATGCCCTCAGGCAGACTGGCGGTCAGCTGCGCCTTCATTCGTTGCAGGGTGATTCTGTCGGCGTTGAGCGCCTCGGTGTTGAGATCGACCATGGCATTGCGACCGACGACCTGCACGGCATCCGCTGTCAACGCGGTTCCTTCCGGGAAGGCTGTGGCGACCGCTCCGACCAACCACGAGCTTGGGCCGCTCAGCACCGCATTCACGATCTTGGTGGGCGCCGAAGCCCCCCGGGGGAACCAGCGCAGGTCGGGCACGAGGGCGTCGAATCCGGGCGAGAAGAAATACAGGGCAGATGCACTGAACACGTCGTTGAACGTCGTCTCGTCGATGACGGTCCCATTGGGTGCCGCACTGATGCGCCACTGCCCGTCCACCTGGCGGAATGCGTAGTCGAGGCTGACCGGGAGGGGATCGAGCCCACGGAATTCACCCCTCGCGCTGACCTCTGCCCTGGGGGTGAGCGCCACCTCAATGTTCTGGGCGTCGACTTCGGTTATCACGCGTCCGGTACCGTCATCGACCGTGACACCTGCAGAGGGGTCCCAGGACGATGTGAAATCACTCGTGAGAAATTCACGCGCGATGGCGTAGTTGCCCTCCGGGCTCGACGCGGCGTCGATGAAACCGCGCAGGATGCCCTCGGCGCTGGCATCTCTCTGCGGCCCCGACGGCAGGAAGACCTGCGTCGGGCTGTCGTCGACGACATCGGGCTGTCCGGCCCTGACTCCCCCCTCCCTCGGAATTCCCGCGCACCCACTCAACAGGAGTGCGCCGACCAGCAGGGCCACCACGGTGCGGCCCGTTCGAGTGGACAGTCCGGTGCTACGCATGGGTGCCCTCCGTCAGGCCATGGTGTGGTCCGAGTTCGCCGAGAGCCTCGGTGGCATCCACTGGGGGTAGCGGGATCGGCGACGTCATGAGCGTTCCCCCGGCCAGACGCGGCAGGGTGAGCCGAAAGCACGCTCCGTGGCCGGGAGTCGACCATACCTGGAGCCATCCGCCGTGGACAGTGGCATCTTCGCGAGCGATCGACAGACCGAGGCCGGTGCCGCCAATCGTCCGCTTGCGGCTGGGGTCTGCCCGCCAGAATCGGTCAAACACGTGGGCTACCTCGGATTGAGTCATGCCCAGTCCGTAGTCGCGCACGGCGAGCGCGACCGAATCAGAGTTGCTGTCGACGGAGATGACCACGGGCTTGCCGTCCCCATGCTCGATCGCGTTGCCCACGAGGTTGTGCAGGATGCGACGGATGCGACGGGGGTCAACATCGGCATTCAGATAGCCGCCCGGCGCGACCAGCCTGAGGTCTGAGCCCTTCGATTCGGCCAGGGTGCGCAGCCCGTCGATGGCGTCCTCGGCGAGGTGGACGAGGTTCGTCGGTTCGCTCTCCAACTCGACGGACCCCGCGTCGTACCGGCTGATCTCCAGGAGATCGCTCAGCAACACCTCGAACCGCTCCACCTGAGTGTGCAGCAATTCCGCCGTGCGGCCGGTGGCCGGAGGAAAACTCGCCCGCTGGTCGTAGAGCACGTCGCCGGCCAGCCGAATCGTCGTCAGCGGCGTGCGCAGTTCGTGGGAGACATCCGAGACGAAGCGCTGCTGCACCTCGGACAGGTCGGCAAGTTTCTGGATCTGACTTTGCAGACTGTCGGCCATTCCGTTGAATGAGCGGGCGAGGGTGGCAATGACATCCTGTCCCTTTTCGGGAATGCGCACCTCCAGGTCTCCGGAGGCAAGCCGCTCGCTCGTTTCAGCGGCGACGCGAATCGGGGTCACAACGAATCGCACGACCACCCAGCTCACGCCGCCGATGAGCAGCACGAGGGCCAGTCCGGCAAAGCCCAGCGTCTGCTGCACGAACAGCAGGGTCGCTTCGGCGTCCTGCAGGCTGTAGCCGATGTAGAGCTCATAGGTGCCGGCGACAGGAACGGTCAGCTGGGAACCCACCACGATCCCGGGGATGCTGGTTCCCGATTCGTCCGTGAGGGTGACGGACTGCCAGAACTGTTCATCGGAGCTGGCCTGCACCTGGCGGCGCAGATCATTGGAGACGACCGCCCCGGAGTCGCCGAAGGTCGAGGAGTCCTGTGGGGCGACCGCAGAAGATTCCTGGTCGGGCACTCGGAGCACGGCAATCAATCGACTTGAGGACGCGGCGGTAATCGAGGTGCGAGCGGAACCGAGCAGCGCCTGCACCTGCACGCGGTCGACGGCATCGGAGGCATCGAGAATCCCCTGAGCGGCGTTTGTGGCGCGGTTGGAGTCAAGAAGCACCTGACTGACCCGTGACTGGAAGAGGTCGTTGCCGATACTCGCCGACATATAGACCCCCACGACGAGAATCGCGGCTCCCGACAGGAGAACGGAGATCGTGACGGTGCGAAAGTGGAGCGACGCGCGCCACGACGCCGAGACGGCGCCGGGCCAGGAACGCCAGTACTGCCAGTTGCGCCAGTGCAGCCTTGAGCGCCACGTCACGTCCGCTCCGGATCGAAGTGCCATGGGGCGCTAGCCCACCGCCCCGGCCCGATAGCCGACGCCGCGGACGGTCATCACGATCTTGGGATTGTCGGGGTCTTCTTCCACCTTGGCGCGCAGCCGCTGCACGTGCACGTTCACCAGCCGGGTGTCGGCCTTGTAGTGATATCCCCACACCTGCTCGAGGAGCATTTCGCGGGTGAAGACCTGCTGAGGCTTCGAGGCGAGGGCAAGAAGGAGATCGAATTCGAGCGGTGTCAGATTGATGGTCTGGTCGCCGCGCCTGACCTCGTGACCGGCCGCATCCACGACGAGGTCACCGATTTGGAGACTGATCGTCGACGACACGGGTGTCGGACGCAGGCGGGTACGGATACGTGCGACAAGTTCTTTGGGGTTGAACGGCTTCACCATATAGTCGTCAGCACCCGATTCGAGCCCCCGCACGACATCCGTGGTGTCTGTTCGAGCCGTCAGCATGATGATCGGCGTGCCGGACTCGGCGCGGATCAGGCTGCAGACCTCGATGCCATCAAGACCCGGCAACATGAGGTCGAGCAGAACAAGGTCGGGCTTGACCGTTCGAAAGGCATCCAGGGCCAGCGCCCCATCCGCGCAGAAACTCGGTTCGAACCCCTCGTTGTGCAATACGATACCGATCATCTCGGACAGCGCGGTGTCGTCGTCGACAACCAAAATTCGTGCAGTCATTTCTCTCTCTTTGCCATTCATCGTGCGTTCATCGTGTTTCGACGTTGGAACGTCGCCCCCTCACGCCACGTATTGCCCGGTGAGTAGTACATTCACTGCGTCAAGAATAGTCGAGACAAGCCCGAAACGCGCCGGAAGCCGAGGTATGCCAGCATTGAAGGCGTGACAGACAATCAGAACTGGCGCCCTCCTACCTCCGCCGTGACCGGAGGTCCGGCCCAGAACCCCGCGTATGGCCCTCCTGGTTCGTCTCCGGCGTGGACGCCGCCACCGAAGCCGGGCCTCATTCCGTTGCGTCCTCTCGCCTTCGGCACACTGCTGTTCGCGCCCTTCACGGTTCTCCGCCGCAACCCCAAGGCCACGTTCGGTAGCGCCCTGGCGGTTCAGGCCGCCATCGCACTCATCACCGTGCTCGTGGTGGGCCTCGTCACGTACTGGGCGTTGAATCGCATCGAGAGCGCCCCCCTCGACGAGCAGGGCACCGTCGAGGCGGGCGCCTCGGTCACGGTCGTGCTCTCCGCCCTCGTGCCGCTTGCGCTGAGCGTGCTCGCGGGCGCGCTGCTTCAGGGCGTGATGGTCACGGAGGTCGCACGGGCAACCCTCGGAGAAAAGCTCCGTCTCGGCCAGCTCTGGCGCGTGGCCGCCCCGCGGCTCCTGACGCTCGTGCTCTGGACGTTCCTGTTGGGTGGCATCGCCCTTCTGGCCGTTGGCGCGCTGACGGCCGTCGTCGTGATCCTCGTCACCATCGCCGGCGGCGCGTGGATGGTACTGGGCATCGTCACCGCCGTGTTCGGCGCCCTCGGGTTGACGGTCACCGGCGTGTGGCTGTTCACGAAAACCAGCATCGTGCCGAGCCTCATCGTGCTGGAGCGTCTGGGCATTCGGGCCGCCATTCGACGCTCGTGGTCGCTGACGAACGGGTACTTCTGGCGCACGTTTGGGGCGCAGGCCCTTGTCGCGCTGATTGTGAACACCATCCTGCAGATCGTGACGACACCGTTCGCCCTCGTATTCAGCTGGCTGTTTTCACTCGTCGATCCGAACGCGGCGCTCGACGCCTACGTGCCGGCAGCCATCACGTACATTGCCATGCTCGGCGTGAGTTTGGTGCTCGGCGCCATTGCAGTCGTCGTGCAGTCGGCCACGATCGCCCTGATCTACCTCGACCTCCGGATGCGCAAAGAAGGCCTCGACCTTGAACTCGCGCGATTCGTCGAGTCTGCACAGTCGGGTGCATCCGTACCGGACCCCTACCTCGTCATCGATCCGCGCAGCACCCCTACGGCATGACCATTCTGGCGGTTCCCGTCGTGCCCGACGCTCCGGAGGCGCAACGCTGGTTGCAGGAGGAACTCGCGAAACCCCCGTACGTGGCGGCCAGGCCCACCTGGTTCGACACGCTCTCCCAGGCGTTCTTCGACTGGCTCGGTTCGCTGACGGCCCCCGGTGGTAGCGGTTGGGGTGGATGGATTCCCGCGATCGTGGTCGCCCTCGTCTTGGCGGCAGCGTTGGCCGCGTGGCTCATCTACGGGCCGCCCCGCCGCAATCGTCGGGCCGGGACCGCAGTGCAGATGTTCGGCGCGGACGACCGCCGCAGTGCCGACGATATGCGTCGCGCGGCGCAGTCCGCCGCCCGGGCCGAGAACTGGAGCCTCGCGAGCGAAGAGATTTTTCGGGCCCTGGCTGCGGACCTCTCCGAGCGCACGGTGCTGACTCTGACACCTGGAACGACCGCGCACGGTTTCGCCGAACGTGCCTCAGCGGCCTTTCCGGCGGCCGGTCCCCGCCTGCGGGCGGCAGCCGACGTGTTCGACCGTGTGCGCTACCTCGGAGTCGCCGGCGCGGACGTGGATTTTCAGACTCTCGCCGCCCTCGAAAGTGACCTGCGGCAGCAGACGCCGATTCGCCTCGAGCCGCTGTCGCGAGGGGTCGCCTCGTGACCCGCCTGACCGAGAGCGGCCGCACGCATCCGGTTCCGCAGGACGAGGGCCCGCGCAACGCCGTGTCGATCACGCCCACCTTCCGAGCCTCCGCCCGACGCTCGGTGTTCTGGGTGGCCGCCGGTGCCGGTGTACTCGTCGTGTCGATCGTGGCTGCTCTCGTGGCCGGTGGCCAGTCCGCCGGGCGCCCGCTCGCGTCCGACAGCGCCGCACCCACCGGCGCCCGGGCTCTGGCGGAGGTTCTCGGGCAACAGGGCGTCACGGTCGTACCGGTCGGGAGTCTGAGCGAAGCGCGCGCCGCCGTATCGGCAGCGGATGATCCCACGCTGTTCTTTTCAGACGCCGATGGCTACCTGGATCGACCGGGCCTCACCGAATTGTCGGCCCTCGCTCCGCGAACCGTCATCGCCTCGCCCGACTTCCTCGCCGTGCAGTCGCTGGCACCCGAGGTGGGATTCGGCGGAGTGGGGAGCGACTCACCCGTGCCGGCGGGCTGCGCCGTGCCCGCCGCCGTGCGCGCCGGCTCCCTCTCTCCGTCGGGTGACACTTTGCGGATCCCGGTCGGCAGCGTCTCCGCCGGCGCTGGGGCCCTGACCGGGTGCTTTCCGAGCGGCGACGGTTCCTACTCGGTTGTCGAACGCGTTGAGGCCGAACACACCCTGACGCTCGTCGGCGACGCGGCCGTGTTCAGCAACGACCAGATCAGCAGCTACGGTAATGCCGCCCTTGCACTCAATCTCCTCGGCGCGAGCCGCACCGTGGTCTGGTACCTGCCGACACTCGCTGACGTTGCCCGAACAGGGCCGCCACCGATCGGAGAGTTGACCCCTGGCTGGCTCACCCCGGCACTCGTCCTGCTGTGCCTCGTGTTCGTGGCCGCGGCGATCTGGCGGGGGCGTCGATTCGGGCCACTCGTGGCCGAGAACCTCCCCGTGACCGTCAAGGCCAGCGAGACCATGGAGGGACGGGCCCGTCTCTATGCCCGGGGCAACACGCGACTGCGCGCCCTCGATGCCATCCGCATCGGGTCGATACAGCGACTTGCGACCATGATCGGGCTCGGCAGGAGCGCCTCGCTCGAGGACATTGTGCTCGCCGTGGCGGCGCACACGGGCCTGCCTGTCGACGAGGTTCGGGACGTGCTCGTGGGTGAGGAGCCGACCACGGATGCCCAGCTCATGCGCCTCTCCGCACGCCTTGAGCACCTCGAGCGGGTCACCGTCGCAGCAACCCGTACGACTCAGCGGCCCCCCACCGCTCCGCACGACACCTCGACACACGGCAGAATGGACCCATGATCACTCCCGACACCGACACGAGCACCGATTCGCTGCGCCAATCCCTGACCCGGGTTCGCGCCGAGGTCGGCAAGGCGGTCGTCGGTCAGGACGGCGCCGTCACGGGCCTCATCATCGCGCTCCTGGCCCGGGGCCATGTCCTGCTCGAAGGCGTGCCCGGTGTGGCGAAGACGCTGCTCGTACGCACGCTCAGCCATGCCCTGAGCCTCGACACCAAGCGCATCCAGTTCACGCCGGACCTGATGCCGGGCGACGTGACCGGATCCCTTATTTACGACGCGAAGGCAGGAGAATTCGAGTTTCGCACTGGTCCGGTCTTCACCAACATCCTCCTCGCCGATGAGATCAACCGCACACCCCCCAAGACGCAGTCGGCGCTGCTCGAGGCTATGGAAGAGCGCCAGGTGAGCGTTGACGGGGCCACTCGGCCGCTGCCCACCCCGTTTATCGTCGCCGCGACCATGAACCCCATCGAATACGAGGCACCTACACGCTTCCGGAGGCCCAGCTCGATCGCTTCCTCCTCAAACTGGTGCTCGACGTGCCGGCCAGGGACGACGAGGTCGAGGTGTTGCGACGTCACGCGGCTGGTTTCAACCCACGCGACCTCTCCGGGGCCGGAGTGACTCCCGTTCTGGGAGCAGCCGAGCTTGCAGCGGCCCAGGCCGCAGTGGCATCCGTGGGCTCCAGCGCCGACGTGCTGGCCTATCTGGTCGACCTGGCACGCGCCACACGCAACAGCCCCTCCGTGCGTCTGGGCGTGAGCCCCCGCGGGACTACCGCGCTGCTCGCAGCGACAAAAGCCTGGGCTTGGCTGAGCGGCTACGACTCGATCACTCCGGACCACGTTCAGGCCATGGTTCTTCCCGTGTGGCGGCATCGAATCGTGCTGCAGCCGGAGGCCGAGTTGGAGGGCGTGTCGGTGGACGCAATCCTGCAAGCGGTTCTCCAACAGGTGCAGGTTCCGATCTAGGCCGGCCCATGACGTTCACCGGTCGTTTCGTTGTCCTCGTCGCGCTGGGGGTCATTCCCGTCGTGCTCCTCGGCGGCACCATCCCGCGTGCCTTCGTTGTGCTCGGTCTGTGGATGCTGTTCGTATTTCTTCTCGGCGGACTCGACCTGCTGCTCACGGCATCGCCGCGTTCCGTGACGTTCGAGCGCACCGTGCCGGCCCGCGTGCGCCTCGGCGAAACCGTGATGAGCCAACTCGCGATTACCAACACGGGCACCCGCCGTCTCAACGCCCTGGTGCGCGACGCCTGGCAGCCGTCGGCCGGAGCCGGCAACAACCGCACGCTCGTAGCGATCCCGCCGCGGGAACGACGCCTCGTGACGCTCCCCCTCACGCCGTTCCGGCGAGGCGAGCGTCGCACCGCTCACGTGACCGTTCGTGCGCGTGGGCCACTGGGCCTCTGGAACCGCCAGGCCACGCTGGGCGCGCCAGGGAGCATTCGTGTGCTGCCGCCGTTCCGCTCACGTAAACACCTTCCGTCACGCATCCAACGGCTGAAGGAGCTGGACGGGCGCACGAGCGTCATGGTTCGCGGACCCGGAACGGAATTCGATTCCCTCCGCGAATACGTGCGGGGGGACGATGTACGATCCATCGATTGGCGGGCGACCGCACGCCGCAACGACGTCATGGTGCGCACGTGGCGCCCCGAACGAGACCGTCGCGTCGTCATCCTCATCGACACTGGACGCACCTCCGCCGCACGCATTGACGACGAACCGCGACTCGACACCGCGTTCGAGGCCAGTCTTCTCCTTGCCGCGCTCGCGGAACCCGCCGGAGACCGGGTCGACGTTCTGGCATTCGACCGTCGCGTACGCGGACGGGTGCAGGGTGCCAAGGGAGCCGCGCTGCTCGCGCGCATGGTCGACGCCATGGCCCTCATCGAGCCGGAGCTCATCGAAACGGACTGGGCAGCCGTGCCGGCGCAGGTTCGCGGCATCACAGGCCAGCACGCCCTCGTCGTGATCATCACGTCAATCGATGCCGCCGGGGCCTCAACCGGGCTGCTCTCCATGCTGCCGCAGCTCACCCAGCGGCACACCGTGGTTGTCGCATCCGTCACCGACCCTGCGGCCCTGCAGGCATCGCGTGAACGCACGACCGTCGAGGGGGTGTATCGCGCCGCTGCCGCAGAGCGGGCGCTGCTGGACGTGGCCCGCGTATCCGCTGCCATTCGTCAGCTTGGCGGCGAGGTGGTCACGGCCTCCCCCGCCGATCTTCCTCCCGCGCTCGCCGATCGATACATTCTGCTCAAGGCGACCGGCCGACTCTAACGAGCTCGCGACGTTCAGCCTGCTGAGCTTCCCCGCTCGCTTTTCCGGCGGCTTGCTAACCGGCGTAGATGCGCGTGCTCCCGGCCTCGAACTCGGCCAGATCACCAGTCTCGCCGAGTCGTGTCGCACGACGACCAACGGCAATCATGTAGAACAAGAACGCGCCAAGACCGAGCGTTCCAATGCCGATCTTGATCGGCCACGGCCACGGCGCCGGAGTCACGAAACCTTCGATGACGCCCGAAACGAGCAGCACGATCACGAGCCCGATGGCGACGGTAAAGAGCGCTCGACCGTCTTCGGCGAGGGCCTGACCGCGTGTACGGGCCCCGGGCGCAATCCACGCCCAGAAAATGCGAAGCCCGGCCGCCGCTGCCACGAAGATGGCCGTCAGCTCCAGTTGGCCGTGCGGGGCGATATACAGGAAGAACACGTCCCCTTTGTCGTACGAGAACATCACGGCGGCCGTCATCCCGAGCCCCTGGGCATTCTGGAACAGCACGTACGGAACGTAAACGCCCACAATGCCGAAGGCGATGCACTGGGCGGCGATGAAGGCGTTGTTCGTCCATACCAACCCGGTGAACGATGCCGCTGGGTTCGCCGAATAGTAGCCCACGAAGTCCTCGTTGGCGACCTGCGCCAGCTGTTCCTCCGTACCAATATTCGCCAGAATCTGCGGGTTGCCCAGCGCCCACACGGCATACAGCCCCGCAACGATAAATGTGAAAACCGCCACGGCCAGGGTCAACCACCGCAGCCGATACAACGCCGCGGGCAACTGCAAAACAAAGAACCGCGGCAGCATGGAGAGCACATTCGCGCTCGCGCCCGTGAATCGTAGCCGTGCCCGCGATAAGCCCACCGACAACCGGTCACCCTGAACTGTCGACCCCGCCGTGGTCTTGATGGCCGACAGGTGGGTGGCGCCCGCCTGATAGCGCTCGATGAGTTCGTCCGATTCGGCGCCCGAAAGCTGCCGCCGTGAGCCGAGCTCCGTGAGGCGATTCCACTCCTGCTTATGTGCTGCCGTATAGGCGTCAAGATCCATCTGCTTCAATAGTAGACATGGTGCAGCAGGTGCAGTCCACAAGTCACGTTTCGGCCGACGCAAATACGCCCCTGAGCGACGAGCTCCTGACCGGCGAAGCGGTGGCACTCGACGTGCGGCCGGCCAACCTCATTCTGCGAGCCGCCGGCACCATCATTGACGCCATCGCCTATCTCTTACTTTTTCTTCTCATCATGTTCTTGGCCTCCCAGGTAGTCGGGGGCGCCGACGCAGCGCTCATGCAGGCGGTGACCGTTGCCGGTCTGGTGATCTCGATCATCATCACGCCGATGATCGTCGAAACCGCGAGCAGAGGCCGCTCACTGGGGAAGCTCGCCATCGGAGCTCGCATCGTACGCATCGACGGCGGTGCGATCTCGCTCCGTCATGCGTTCATTCGCGCGTTGACGGGCCTGCTCGAGATCTTCATGACCCTCGGCGGCCTCGCTGCCACTGTCGCGCTGCTCAACAGTCGCTCCCAACGTCTCGGCGACCTGCTCGCCGGCACCTACAGCCAGCATGAGCGGGTGCCGCACCACCAGGATCCTGTGCACGGTATCCCTGGGCCACTTGCCGAGTGGTCGAAGACCGTGGACATCGCCCGTCTGCCGGACGCACTGGCACGTCGGGTGGCCCAATTCCTGCGCCAGTCGGACAGGTTGACCCCAGCGACCCGGCAGCGTCTCGCTGCCTCCCTCGCTGCGGAAGCCCTTCCTTTCGTCTCCCCGATCCCCACGGCTCCGCCCGAGCCGTTCCTGCAGGCCGTCGCCGCCGTACGTCGTGACCGCGAGTATGCGGCGCTCCTGCTTGAGCAGGAGCGCCTGACTCGCCTCGAGCCGATACTGACGGGCCTGCCGCACCGGTTCCCCAACCGCTAGCCCAGGTCTGAGGCTCGGGTCGCGGGGCCTCGATCGCTCCTTCGTCACGCCTCGACCAGCGGGCAGGGGGTTCGCTGGTCGAGGAACGCCGTCTACGGCGTGTCCCGAGACCCGGTGAGCCAAGCCTCCAAGCGCAGGTCGCGGGGCCTCGATCGCTCCTTCGTCACGCCTCGACCAGCGGGCAGGGGGTTCGCTGGTCGAGGAACGCCGTCTACGGCGTGTCTCGAGACCCGGTGAGCCAAGCCTCCAAGCGCAGGTCGCGGGGCCTCGATCGCTCCTTCGTCACGCCTCGACCAGCGGACAGGGCGTTAACGCAAGAAAGCCACCCCGTGGGGTGGCTTTCAAGTGTGTTGCTAAGTTAAGTCCGGCGGTGTCCTACTCTCCCACAGGGTCCCCCCTGCAGTACCATCGGCGCAAAGAGTCTTAGCTTCCGGGTTCGGAATGTGACCGGGCGTTTCCCTCTTGCTATAGCCGCCGAAACATCTTCCGATGAATCGAACAAACCTATACAAATGTATTTAGTTATTTGTTCTCG
>NZ_JPRS01000080.1 GCF_000738085.1 Cryobacterium sp. MLB-32 | reverse complement strand
CAACGGAATCGTCACCCCGACGCAGATCATCGCGTTCTGACCGCCGCATCGCCCTCAACGTTGCATCTGATTCACCCGGTAGACAAAAGCCTGCCGCGCCTTACCAGCTGGAGATTTCGTGCCTACCTATTCCTACCGTTGCACCGAGTGTGACACCGCGTTCGACATTCAGCAGGCCTTCACAGACCACTCGCTCACGGTGTGTCCCACGTGCGAGGGCAAGCTCCGCAAGGTCTTCTCCTCCATCGGCGTGACGTTCAGCGGCTCCGGCTTCTACAGCAACGACTCGAAGTCGGATTCGAAGCGCGCGAACCCCAACCTCGACCGCAAGCCGAGCGAAAAGTCCGGCGATAAGTCCAGCGACAGCTCGACGCCCGCCAAGTCGGACAGTGCCTCCAGCACCCCCACGAAGAAGGAGACGTCGTCTCCCGCCGCCAAGCCATCGACCGGCACAAGTTCCGGATCCAGCGCCTCCGCGGCATCCTAACCTTCACCTGATCGGGAGCTCCACCATGCTTAAAGGCTTCAAAGAATTCATCATGCGCGGCAACGTGATCGACCTCGCGGTTGCCGTGGTCATTGGCACGGCGTTCACCGCCGTCGTCACGTCCATCGTGACCAACATCTTCAACCCGCTGATCGCCGCGATGTTCGACGCCAAAACATTGGCGGAGGCGCTGCCCATCGTTTTACGGTCCGGTGCGAATGAGTCCACCATGCACCTCGGTGCCGTCATCGCAGCGATCATCAACTTCCTGCTCATCGCCGCCGTGGTGTACTTCGTGTTCGTGATGCCGCTCAACAAGCTCAAAGAGGCCCAGGACCGTCGCCGAAAGGCCGGCATTCCCGTCGTCGTCGCGGAGGAGCCGACGACGGAGCTCGACCTCCTCACCGAGATCCGCGACCTGCTCGCAAAGAACGCCGCGTCCGAGACGCCCAAGCACTAGGCAGCACGCACGTCACGACCGCGCGGGCGGTCTCCTGAGGAGATGCGGCACCTCTCCCCCTCTCGCCGGTCGAGGCGCGACGAAGGAGCGCTTGGATCGAGCCTGTCGAGATCGAGATTCCGTAGGCCGACCCTCAGACCTGGTTACCAGTGGGGCGGGCGGTCCTGCCGGAGGCGGGCGTCATTCGCGCTGGGAGCACTGCCGCTGTGAGCGACACCACCCTCCTCGCGCAAAACCGGCGGATGCGGGTTGGGATCGGTGTCGGGGGCCGGCAGCAGTTTGGCACGCCGAGCCTTGCCCGGCTGGCGCACTATCGGCTGACGATCGGTGCCCAGCCGCTCGGTTCCCCGCCGCTCGGTTCCCAGCCGCTCCGCCGGGTCCTTCTCGGCCACTAAACGGTCGGGCGCGTGGCGTCGGCGTGCACCGCGGCGTCCGCTCCGACGGCAGCACGCTGCACGCCGGCAATCGATGCGACGCGGGCGGCGACGGCGTCCGGGTTGCTGAAGAGCTCGAAGCTGTGCACCCGCAGGTAGTGCCAGCCGAGTCGGCGCAGCACCTCGGGGCGCAGCCGCAGCGACTCACGCAGGCTTGAGCGGCCGACCACGGCATCCGTTTCGACGACGATCGCGCGACCGTTGTACGAGGCAGCCAGGGCGAGCTTGCCGCGATGTCCCAGCGTCACGGTCAGGCCGAGACGCTCCAGCCGGCCGGCAAGGTCGACGAGCATGGACTCGGTCGCATCGGGCACCTGCACCTCGACGCTGCGCGCCTCGGTTTCGCTGAGCACCTGGGCAAGCGCGAGGATGCCGTGACGCTGGCGGTCCACCTCGATGTCGGACGGACGGAAGCACGACACGATGTCCATGGAACGACGGGCACGCGTCATGCCGATCGCGAGCAGGCGCTCACCGCCGGGCTCGCCCAGCGAACCGAAGTTGGAGAGCAACCGACCGTGGGGGGTGCGCCCGTAACCGATCGAGAAGATCACCCGATCGCGGCTCTGTGCCACGGCCTGCTCGAGGGTGAGAACGGTGAAGGGCTCTGCGCGGTCCTTGAGGATGAAGTCCGAGAGGTCCGTGCGCTTCGCGAAGGCGGACAGCACGGCTTGATGCACGCGCACGGAGTGCCGCGCGCTCGCGGTGATCACCATGAGCGATTCGCGGGGACGCTTCATCGCGTGGTCGATCACGAGCTCGACCACCTTGACGACCTCGGCGTCGACGCTCTCGATCGCACCGCTGTCGGCATCGGGCATGCCGCGACCGCCGGCCACGTAGTTGATGCTGAGGCTGCCGTGACCGAGGTAGCTGCCGGCCCACGGCAGGGAATCGATGCGTCCGCCATAGAAGCGGTGGTTCACGAGCTCGGCGAGGTCTTCGCCGCCGGCTCGATAGCTCCGCGTGAGGGTGAGCGTGGGCAGCAGCTCGCCGAGGCGGGCCAGCGCGGAATCGGCGTGCATCGCGTCGACGGTGATGGCCGGAGTCGCGCCGGCCGAGTCGCCGCCGGGCTCCGCGGCATCCCTGATGCCGGTTTCGAACGCAGACGGGGTCTGGGTGACCGGGTCACCGAACGCCACGATCTGCTTGCCCCGGCGGATCGCTCCGACGTTCTCGGCGAGGGTGGTGGCCCCGGCGTCTACGAGCAGCACGGTGTCGAAGGCGATGCGGTCGGAAATGCCCGCCATTTCATAGGGTGAAGCGAGCCAGACGGGGGCGAGCACACGGCCGAGATGCGGTGCCACATCATTGAGACGCTCGGGTGTCGCCCGGTCTGCGCGCAGCAGACGACGCAGTTGGTCGGCTTCTTCGGGCCAGTCGACCACGCCGATCTTCCAGGTTTCCGCAAGCAGCCAGGCGAGCAACTGGCCGGTCGCCGACGCATGCGCCTCGTCGACAAGCTTGAAATCGGCCTCGAGGCGGTCGAGCACCTGAGTGTTCGCGTTGAGCAACGCCTTGTCGCCGCTGAGCATGGTTTCGAGCACGGACTGCCACCAGGCGAGTTCGAGTTCGGCGGCCACGTTTTTTTCGGAGACGTGGCGCTGCGACAGGTCGGTCATCAACGGGTCGAGGTTGTTCTCACGGAGGGTCGCCAGCAGGGCGGTGCGCTCGTGCAGGTTAGCGAGCACCTCGCTTTCGGCGGCCAGGCCCGCGACGGTGTAGATGAGTTCTTTGACCGGACGCGACACGAGGGCGCGGGTCGTGCCGGATGCGCCGAGCGGAACGTCGAGCAGACTCAGGTCTTCCGAGACGCGCTGGAAGGCCACGTGCACGTCGTTGATACCGACCGGAACCTCGGGGGTCACACCGGCCGCGGCATAGCGCTGCCACAGGGTGCGCTGCTGCTGGATGCGACGCAGGCTCTCGTTCATATCGGACACCCGCACACCCGGACGCTGGTACTCCTCCGCGAGCTTGCGCAGACGCCGACGGTTGGCGCCCGTCATCTCGCTGGACTCGCGGCGCGAGGAGGTGGCGGCGATCAGCTCGGTGAGCGAGCGGTCGTAGACGGCCGGCTGGAACTTGTCGAGCGTCTCGCGAATGTCGAGCAACAGCCGCAGGTAGACACCCAACTCGGCGATCGTCTCGAACGGGCGAAGCCTGGTCTGGCCCACAAGGCCCGCCGCGCGCTCGAGCAGGCGCGGGAGCTCAATCTGGTTAACGCGTTTGGCGAGCTGGTGGGCGCCGGCGGCATCGGCTGTCGAGGTGAACGATGCCCCGTACCAGGGTGAATCGCCGGGCCCGTAGCGGAATTCTCCGAGCGCGGCCGCCTTGATGAGCGTGGCCGCAGCAGCGGGACGGGAATGCGCGAGCTGTTCGAGCGCGTGGCGGTCGAGGCGCGCGGTGGTCGAAGGTGGCGGCGAGAGCTGCGCGAGGCGGGCGAGCTCGCCGAGGGCGTCGAGCACCGAGACGCCGAGGGCCGAGTCGCGGCGGGTGAGCGCTCCGCGGTAGTCAAGCAGCACCTTACGCAGACGCACGAGGGCGTCGTCCACATCGCCCACGCGCGGCTGGGTGGCCTTCTCGTTGCGGGTGATCGACTGGATCAGGTCGCGTCGCAGGGTGCGCGGGGTCACCGCCACGCCGGGCAGGCCCACCTGAACGAGGCGGTGGGCGATGCCGTCGAGACTCGACCGGCGGGCACTCACCACGAGCACGCGTTTGTGCTGAGCGACAAGCGAGCCGATCGCGTTCACGATGGTCTGCGTGCCACCGGTGCCCGGGAGGGTCTTCACCACGAGGGAATTACCGGCGGCGATTTGCACCACCACGTTCTCCTGCTCCGGGTCTGCATCGAGCAGCAGCACGTCGGTGGCCGGCGGGCGCGCGTCCTGGCCGATGGGCACGACGGGGTTGTAAGCGCTCTCAATGTTGCGTCGAGCGGTCTGGTTGCCGGCCATGGCATCCAGCAGCGGATGCTCAAGCTTGCTCGCATCGGCGGCGAGCGCCCGTCCCACGTCGGCGAAAGACGACACGACGAGGCGCGGAACCACTTGAAACCACGGCAGGTGCGAGGTGAGGCCACGCAGCCGGTCGATCACGGGCTGCGGCTTGAATGCGCCGTTGGTGATGGCGAGCGCCACGAACGCGTCGGCGTCCAGGGTGATCTGGAATTGGTCGTGCAGGGCACGAGCGAGCTCCGGGTTGAGGAACGGCTGCCCCTTGAGCTTGAGTTCGTAGTCGCGACCGTAGCGACGGATAGCGAGCGGACGCAGCAGCACCGGCGCCAGGAAGTCCACGTCATTGAAACGCCATTCGGCCAGGCCGATGCCGAGGTTCACCGACTCGATGCCGCGCATCGACCTCAGCTCGATACCCTTCTGGGTGATCTCGTTGGCCGCGAGGCGGGCATTGCGCAGCGCCAGCTCGTCGCGGATCAGGTTGGAGAGCAGAGTGGTCTTGCCGGAAATGAACTGCGGTAAGCCTCCGGGGTGGGTGACGCTGAGCTCGATGCGGGTGCGGGGACTGTCGGCGAAGTGCAGCAGCGGGGAGCGACCGCCGATGTCGGCGATTTCGTCCCGCCAGCGCTTCCAGGCCGGCTCCGCAATATTGCCGGCGACGAGCGAGGGGTCGCCCAGGCTGAGGGCATGCGGGCTGGTCGCGTTTTGCGGGTCAGGTGAAGAGACGTCCGCGTACTTCGACAGCTCGTCGTCGTCGTCTTGTCTTCTATCGAGGTGCCACACAGGGATACCCTAATTTACCAAGGTGGCAAATCGCTTGAGGCGGGCGGGGTTTCGCTCGTATTGGTCGGCGTGGCGCAGGCTACAGCCAGTTGCGTTTCTTGAATACGCGGTACAGCGTGACACCCATCGCGAGCATCAGCCCGAGGGCGAACGGGTAGCCGTAGGTCCAGTCCAGCTCGGGCATGTTCCTGAAGTTCATGCCGTAGACCGTGCCTACGAGGGCCGGCGCGAAGAGGATGGCAGCCCAGCTCGAAATCTTCTTCACCTCTTCGCTCTGCGCCAGGCTCGTCTCGGACAGGCGCCGCATCTCATCGTTCTGGCTCTGCGCCACGAGGGTGCTCTGGGTGGTGAGGGCGTTCTGCAGCAGCTGGCGGAACGCATCTGCGCGCTCAACGACCCGCAAGGAGTGGTCGAGCACGTCGCGCAGGTGGCGGTGCAGCTCGAGGTCCACGTTGTATTTGTCGAAACCGCGTTGCAGCGACTCGAACATGGGCACGAGCGGCTGGGTGGCTCGCTGAAACTCGATCACCTCGCGGGAGAGCGCGTAGATGCGCCGCGACACCTCGGGGTCGCCGTCGAAGAGCTGGTCTTCGATCTCGTCGATGTCATTCTCCAGACCGGCCACGACCGGCGCATACTCGTCGACCACCTGGTCGAGGAGGGCATAGAGCACGGCCTCCGGGCCGAGCGCGAGCAGATGCGGGTTCTCTTCCATGCGGCGACGCACCGTGGCGAGGTCGGGCGATTCCGCGTGGCGAATGGTCACCACGAAATCAGGGCCCACGAAGACATGCAGCTCGCCAAACTCGACCCGCTCGTCGGCATCGATGTAGCGCGCCGGGCGCAGCACGATGAACAGCGTGTCGGAATAGCGCTCAATCTTGGCCCGCTGGTGCCCGGCGAGGGTGTCCTCCACGGCGAGGTGGTGCAGGCTGAACTCGTTGGCGACCTGGCGCACCTCGGCCTCGCTCGGCCGATACAACCCGATCCATGCGAATCCGTTGTCTGCCTTCATCGCCTCGAAGGTCTCGTCGAGGGTGTGTGGGGTCGCGACGCGACGCCCGTCCACGTATATTGCGTTGTCGATCAGCGCCATTGTTCTCCCTGTTCGGAGGTCTAGTCTGCCACCCGCGGCCTAGGCTCGAATCGTGAACACACACGCCACGGATGTCTCGGTGTTTGTTCGCGCGCGCGGCACCGACAAGGCGGCCGACTACGCCTTCCTGACCCACGCCGTGGCCCGCGTCACCGGGGAGCCCGTCGTGAAGCTCTCGCGATACTGCGATCACTGCGGCGCGGATTCGCACGGTCGGGTGGTCGTGGTGTCTCCCCCGAAGGCTGCCGAGCGCGTGCACGTGTCGCTCGCGCGAGCGGGCGGTCTCCTCGCCGTCGCCGTGTCCCTCGCCGGCCCGGTCGGCATCGACATCGAGATCCTCTCCGCCGTGCGGCGGGCGGGCTTCGACGACGTCGCGTTCACCCCCGTCGAGCGGACCATGCTCCGACCTCTCGCCGGGCTCGCCGCAGACCGGGCGCGGGCCGGCCTGTGGACGGCCAAGGAGGCCGTACTCAAACTCACCGGGGAAGGCCTGCGCGCGGACCCCCGGGAGCTCACGGTCACGCTCGACCGGGCCGCGGCATCCGTTTCGGGCCGTTCCGGCATTCACCTGCTCGACTTCGACCCGGGCCCAGGGCTCGTGGGCACGGTCGCGGTGCGCACCACCGCTCCCCCGCACCTGAACCTCAGCGCAGGTTGAGGAGTCCGGCTCACGTTCCGGAGCGCACGGCCCAGGCTAGAGAGGCCGGCGCACCGTGGACCATGCGCGAACCTCCGCAGGGTGCGCCACGACGGCAAAGGATGCCGCAGCCGCCCCGTCTACAGGCTGGGAAGCGCCGCCTGCATGACCCAGCGGTCGACGAATTTGCCCACGACGCGGCTTCCCGTGTGCTGTGAGAAGAAGGTGACGAAGTCATCCGTCGTGACATGCCCGTGCCGAAACGCGAGCGTATAGGCGGCGAGCGCCGAGAAGAAGGCCTCGTCGCCGAGCGAGCGGCGGATGGCGTGCAGCGCCAGCGCCCCTCGCTTGTAGACGCGATCGTCGAACATGCTGTGGGGTCCGGGGTCGCCCACCACGAGGTCTTTCGGCAGGGTGTTGAGTTCGTTGCGGAAGGCGTGCGCGCTCTGGTCGGCGGTGAGCCCCCCGCGCTGCTCCTCCCACAGCCACTCGGCGTAGCAGGCGAAGCTTCCTGCAGCCAGATGTCCTGCCAGCGCGACACGGTGACGCTGTTTCCGAACCACTGGTGGGCGAGTTCGTGGGCGATCAGACGGTCGCTGCCGTGTCGCCCGTCGGCGTGGTTGCGACCGAACACCGCCAGACCGTGCGCTTCGAGCGGGATCTCGAGCTCGTCGTCGGTGACCACGACGGAGTAGGCCGAGAACGGATACGGCCCGAACTTCTCGCCGAAGAAGGTGAGCATCTCGCCGAGGCGGGCGAAATCCACCGCGACTTCGCGGGCCATGTCGGCCGGAAAGAACAGGCTCTGGGCCACGGGCGACGCCGCGAGGTCCCGGCGACGGTACCGACCGATCGACACGGTGGCGAGGTAGGTCGCCATGGGCTCGTGCACATCGTAGGTCCAGCTCGTCCGGCCGGAGCGAGCGGACTGCGACACGAGTGTGCCGTTGGAGATCACGGTGTACCCCGACTCGCAGCTCACGCCGATCCGGTACGTAGCCTTATTGCTGGGGTGGTCGTTGCAGGGAAACCAGGTGGGCGCACCGCACGGCTGCCCCGACACGAGCACGCCGTCGTCGAGTTCTTCCCAGCCCACCTCGCCCCAGGCGCTGCGCACCGGATGCGGCGCGCCGCGGTAGCGCACGAGAATCTCGAACCGCGCGTTGGCCGGGATGGTGGTGGCCACCGTGATGACCACCTTGCGCGCCGCGTGCGTGATCTTGCGCGCAGGAACACCGTTCACGGTGACCTTGTCGATGCTCAGCCCCGCGCAGTCGAGACTGAACCGGTCGAGCGCTGTGAGCGAGCGCGCGGTGATGATGGCCGTGGCGTTCAGGCGGTTGGTGGCCACCCGGTAATCGAGCGCGAGGTCGTAGTGCTCGGCGAGGTACCCACCGTTTCCGCTCGTCGGAGTGTACGGGTCACCGGCAGTCGCGGCGCCGTAGTGGGCGGCAGAAGTGTGAGGCATGTCGGGTTCAACTATTCCACGGCGGTGCATGCCACGGCGAAATGGGGTTTCCCGACCACAGCGAACCGGTGGGAACCCGCTCGCCGCGCATCACGAGCGATGCCGGGCCCACGGTGGAGCCTTCGTCCACGGATGCCGCCGGCAAGATCACGCTGTGCGGCCCGAGCGTGGAGCCCGATGCCATGGTGACGCTGTCGAGCTGCATGATGCGGTCGTGGAACAGGTGCGTCTGTACGACGCAGCCGCGGTTCACGGTGGCGCCGTCGCCGAGACTCACGAGGTCGGCTTCGGGCAACCAGTACGACTCGCACCAGACACCCCGACCGATCTTCGCGCCGAGCGTGCGCAGCCAGATCGCAAGCACCGGGGTGCCGGCCGCTTTGGCGGCAAACCACGGCCGGGCCACGATCTCCACAAAGCTGTCCGATACCTCGTTGCGCCAGATGAACGATGACCACAGCGGATGTTCCGTGGCCGAGATCCTCCCCACGAGCACCCATTTCGCCACGGACGTCACGAGCGCGGCCGTCGCGCCGGCGGCGAGGAGCACAAGGCCCGACAGGGCGATGGCCCAGCCGAGGCCGAGGTCCAACCACAACCATTCCAGACCGCCGAGCACCCCGAGCGCCACCCAGCCGGTCACGATCGCCGGCACGAGACGCAACAGCTCCCACAGGGCCCGCGCTACCTTGAGACGACGGGGCGGGTCGAACGTGCGGGCCTCATCGGCATCCGTCACCGTGCGTCGCAGGCGGGTGGCGGGGTTTCCGAGCCAGCTCGAACCGCGCTTGGCCTTACGCGGGGTCGACGAGAGCACCGCCACGAGCCCGTTGCGGGGAACGGTGCGACCCGGTCCGGCCATTCCGCTGTTGCCGAGGAACGCCCGTCGCCCTACCTTGGCCGGCGCGATGTGCATCCAGCCGCCGCCGAGTTCGTAGCAGGCCACCATGGTGTCGTCGGCGAGGAAGGCGTCGGGTGCGATGGTCGTGAGTGCCGGGATGAGCAGCACCGTCGACGCCTCGACGCCCGGCCCGACCTTGGCGCCGAGCAGCCGCAGCCACACCGGCGTGAAGAGGCTCGCGAACACGGGAAAGAGCACGTCTCGGGCGCCGTCAAGCAGACGTTCGGTCATCCAGACCTGCCAGCCAATGCGGCTGCGTACGGGGTAGTAGCCCTCCCGCAGGCCGACGCCAAGGGCACGCACCGAGCCGATCACGAGCAGGCCGTAGAAGACTCCCCCGGCAACGACGGCGAACGGCATCATGAGCGCGGCGCGCAGCAGGGCAACGCCCAAAGTGTCGGCATCGCCGATGGCCGTACCGAGCAGGAGCGCCCCGAGACCGATCGCGAGGGCGGGGATGCCGGTCATCGCGATCGACCCGGTTGCGAACAGCGCGAGCCAGCGGCGCGAGTTGGCCGGGCGTTCGGCCGGCCAGGATTCCTTCGCCGAGCCCACGCGGGTGGCGGGTGAGCCGGCCCAGCGTTCGCCGGCGGGCACGGCGTCCGACACGGCAGCGCCCGGTTCGAGCTGGGCGCCATTTCCGATGTGTGCCCCGCCGAGCAGGGTGCTGCGCGAGCCGATCTTCGAGTCGGCGCCGATGTGCACGTGGCCGATGCGGAGCACGTCCCCGTCTACCCAGTAACCGGCGAGATCGGTCTCGGGTTCGATGGCCGCCTGTGAGCCGATCGACAGCATGCCGGTCACGGGTGGAAGCGTGTGCAGGTCCACGTCGCGACCGATCTGTGCGCCAAGGGCCCTGGCGTAGTAGCTGATCCACGGGGCTCCCGCGAGGCTCGCCGCGTCGACAAGAAGGGCCACCTGTTCGGCGAGCCACAGGCGCAGGTGCACGGAGCCGCCTCGCGGATAGTTGCCGGGTTTCAGGCCGAGCAGCAGCATCCGGGCCGCGACGACCGAGATCGCCATCTTGCCGGGCGGGGTCACGAACAGCACAAAGCCCACGCCGACGACCCACCACGACACGGTGGGAACGAAGACGGATGCCCCCCAGGCCGCGAGCAGGTTGTTCGCGATGGCCAAATACACCAGCCACCGGGTGCCCACGAGCACGTGCAGGGGAACGCCGAGCAGGGTCTGCGCGATCTGGCTGCGCAGGGGGGTCGGCAGCACCTGGCGGGTGACGACGGGTTCGTCGGGGGTGCGGGCGTCGAGTTCGTCGGCGAGTGAGCCGATGCGGGGGTAGTCGTAGATGTCGGCGACGGTGGTCTCAGCGAAGCGCTCGCGCACCGCCGAGACGAACTGCGCGGCGGAGAGTGAGCCGCCGCCGTTTTCGAAGAAATCCGCGTCCGGGCCGGAGGCGGGAACACCGAGAATCGCGGCCCATTTTTCGGCCAGCCACAGGGCGGTGGGCGAGAGTTCGCCGCTGGCGCCCTCGTCGCCGGTGGCGGGCAGCGGCCACGGCAGCGCGGCCCGGTCCACCTTGCCGGAGGTACGGGTGGGCAGGTCGTCGACGATGGCGAGCAGGGGAATGAGTGCGGCGGGCAGTTCCTCGCGCAGGCGGTCCATGGCCACTCCGCGGTCGAAGGTCACCGCTCCCGCCGTGGTGAGGGCGATGTACCCCACGAGCACGTGGTTGCCGGCCGGGGTGGTTTGTACGACGGCCGCGCCGCCGGCCACGCCGTTCAGCGCGTGCAGGGCGGAGTCGACCTCGCCGAGTTCGATGCGCCGACCGCCGAGTTTCACCTGATCGTCGGCACGGCCCATGAACACGAGTCCCGCTTCTTCGAAGCGCACGAGGTCGCCGCTGCGGTAGGCGCGTTCCCAGCCCAGTCCGGCATGCGGGGCATATTTCTCGGCGTCTTTCTCGGCATCGAGGTAGCGGGCCAGGCCAACGCCGCCGATGATGAGCTCGCCAACCTCGCCCTCGGCCACGCGCTGGCCGGCCGTGTCGACCACGGCGAGGTTCCAGCCGTCGAGCGGAAGTCCAATCCGAACGAGGGCCTCGCCGCCGAGCAGCGCGGCGCAGGCCACGACGGTGGCTTCGGTGGGACCGTAGGTGTTCCACACCTCGCGTTCGCGGGCCACGATGCGGGCCACGAGATCGGGCGGGCAGGCCTCCCCGCCGAAGATCACCAGGCGCACGCGTTCGAGGGCGTCTTCCGGCCAGAGGGCGGCGAGGGTCGGCACCGTCGACACGACAGTGATGCCGTGGGCGATGAGCCAGGGGCCGAGGTCCGCGCCGGAGCGCACGAGCGAACGCGGGGCCGGCACGAGGCAGGCGCCGTTGCGCCAGGCCAGCCACATCTCTTCACAGCTCGCGTCAAAGGCCACCGAGAGGCCGGCGAGTACGCGGTCGCCGGTGCCGATCGGCTCGTCGCGCAGAAACAGGCCGGCCTCGGCGTCGACGAACGCGGCTGCTGAGCGGTGAGTCACCGCGACTCCCTTGGGCACGCCGGTCGATCCGGAGGTGAAGATCACCCAGGCGTCATCCTCAGGCGTGGGAATGACGGCCGGAGGGAAGACCAGGGTGGGGTCCTCGTCGGCGGGCAGGCCGCGCCCGGCGAGGGCGGCGGCGTCAAGGGCGTCACGCACGGCGAAGACGGCTCCCGTGCCGATGATGCCCACGACTCCGGCCTCGGAGAACACCAGCTGCGCGCGTTCCTCCGGATCATCGGCGTCGACGGGCACGTAGGCAGCACCCACGAGCAGCGTCGCGAGGATGGAAACGTAGAGGTCGCGGGTGCCGGAGGGGATGCGGATTCCCACTTTGTCGCCGCGGCGCACCCCGCTGCGGCTCAGGTGCGTGGCCTGGTCATTCACGAGGCGCAACAACCCCCGGTAGCTGATGCCACCGGCCGCGTCTTCGAGGGCGAGCGCCTCGGGGTGCAGCTCGGCAGTGGCCACGAGGATGTTCGCGAGCGTGCGTGCCGACGTCGTGCGCGACTCCGCCTCGAGCACACCCTGGTCGATGGTGATGCCCATCTCTGCGCGGCTGGTCTCGCTGGTCCCACTGTCGCTCACGCGCACTCCCCTGTTCCGCGTGCCCAGAATCGGCCGCGCACGCCCTCAGTTTAGAGGTCGAGGATATCGCGCAGGGGCGGCCCCTCGTCAGCATGGACAATCGGTCGTCACCTGCCCGTGAGGAGAGGCAGCTATGAGGCGCGCGCGGCCACTCCCCCACGTCCCGACCACGTGGTGATCGTCGTGCTCGAGAATCAGAACAACGGCGCCGCCGCCGGAAACCAGATTCTCACTCTGTTCGACCGGCAGCACGTGCGGGCAGGGCAGCACGTGCGTTCAGGGCAGCACGCCACGAACGTAAACCACTACTCGGTGTTGCACACGGTGGAGGCAGCGTTCGGCCTGTGCCAGCTCGGTGCGGCAGCGGCGCCGATCACGACCGTCTGGAAGTAGGGGTTTTCTCCCGGGCTGCGCGCTGCTTGACTGGGTGGACCAGCACACGCAACCAGAAGGAACCCCATGGAGCACACGGCCACCATCGTCGCGCAGACGCAGCAGACCAAGCCCGAGGCCCTCGCGATCATCGCCGCCGCCCTGAAGATTCCGGTGACGGGCGTGGCAACGGCGCACTCCTACATACGTCTGGCCCGCGGAGGCCGGGTCGAGGTGGAGATCCCGAAGTTCGGCGAGTCACTGCCGCTCACCATCGACGTGTACAGCCGCCGCAGCGCCGCCGAGGCCCGCGCCTCGGCGCAGAACGTGCTTGAACTTGTCGCAACAGCCACCGGTTGGCAGATCGAACACCTGCACGCCTGACCGAGCCTGACGCTGGGCGGGGCCTCACGCTGGTCGAGGCCTCACGCTGGTCGAGGCACGACGAAGGAGTGCTTGGATCGAGATCGAGACCCCGCGCGCCGACCCTGAGACCGTCTCACCTGGTCTCGATCGCTCGTACCTCGCGCCTCGCGCCTCGACCGACTGTCGGTCGAATCAGGCGCACGCCTCCTGCCAGAGCCGGGTGAGCACAGCCGCTGCCGGCTCCGCGGTGGCGGAGCGGTAGCCGGTACCGGCCCAGAGCGCGAGGCCGTCGGCGTCACCTCGACGGCCGGCATCCGCGCGGAGAACAGCCGTCAGGTGGTGCACCTGCGGGTACGCCCACGGTGCGCTCGCGTCGTGCTCGGTGATGAACGCGTTGAGCAACCCACGCGCGGCACGGCCGGAGAAGGCCCGGGTGATCACGGTCTGGGTGAACCTCGGGTCGGCGAGCGCATCCTTGTGCGCGTGCGGAGCGCCGGATTCGTCGGTGCGCAGAAACGCCGTGCCCAGCTGCACGGCGGTCGCGCCGCTCGCGAGCAGTGCGGCGATCTGCTCGCCAGAACCGATGCCTCCGGCCGCGACAACCGGCAGGGCCACCGTCGCCAGCACGACCGCAACCAGGTCAGGCAGCGGAACGGCTTCCGGCCTATCGAGGGTGTTGAACGTGCCACGGTGGCCGCCGGCTTCCGGACCCTGCACGCAGAGGGCGTCGACTCCGCGCCCGGCGGCCTGCACCGCCTCGTCAAGCGAGGTGACCGTCGCCACGACGCTCGTGCCCACCTGGTGCAGCCGGGCGACGACATCGACCGACGGCAACCCGAACGTGAACGACACCACCGGCACCCGGAGGTCGACCAGCAGATCGATCTTCTCGGCGAACCAGTCGTCATCAACCACGGTGAGAGGCAGCTCCACGCCTCGTGCCCGCGCCGCCGGCTCCAGCGCGCGACGATACCGCTCAACGCCGGCCAGGTCGGTCGGGGGCGCCTGCGGCAGGAAGACGTTGACGCCGAACGGATTCGTGCTGTCGCCTCGAACCGCTGATACCTGGCGAGCCACGGTATCCGGAGTCTTGTATCCCGCCGCGAGGAATCCGAGCCCGCCCTCCGCGCCGACGGCGACAACCAGGTGCGGCGTGGATGCGCCCCCGGCCATCGGCGCCGCAATCACGGGAATTCGCAGGTCTGCCAGGGTGAACATCGGGCTCCTCTGTGTCGACACCGGTGCGTCGACAGAGACGCGTCGACACCCTCATGCTGACAGTCCGAACGCGCGTATGGGGAGTCTCTGCGCAATTGGGTGCGGTTCCCTTCCCTTTCGAGGCCGTTTGGGCCAATCTGGCCCCCATGACCGACAAGCCGGAATTTATCGAACTCAATCCGCTGTTCGCCCGCCCTGGAGAAGACACCGTCGCGCAGCGATACACGTTGGGGGCCGACCAGATGGCCGCCGAGACCGCGTACCAGATCATCCACGACGAGATCATGCTCGACGGCAATGCCCGGCTGAACCTCGCGACCTTCGTCGGCACGTGGATGGACGATCACGCGGAACGCCTCTATTCCGAGGCCTTCGACAAGAACCTTGTGGACAAGGATGAATACCCGCAGACGGCGGCCATCGAGGAATACTGCTGGCGGATCATCGCCGACCTGTGGCACGCGCCCGAACCCATGTCCACCATCGGCACGTCGACGATCGGGTCATCCGAGGCCTGCATGCTCGCCGGCCTCGCGTTCAAACGCCGCTGGCAGCATGCCCGCCGAGCGGCCGGTCTCTCCACCGAGAAGCCGAACCTCATCATGAGTTCGGCCGTACAGGTCTGCTGGGAGAAATTCTGCAACTACTGGGATGTCGAGGCTCGCTACGTTCCCGTCGACGCCGACCATCCCAGCCTTGACGGCCACAATCTCGAGCAATTTGTGGATGAAAACACGATAGGTGTCGTAGCTATCATGGGCGTGACCTATACCGGCATCTACGAGCCGGTAGCGGAGATTGCGGCCGCCCTCGACGCGATCGAGGCGAAAACCGGGTTTGACGTGCCGATCCACGTCGACGGTGCCTCCGGGGGTATGGTCGCCCCGTTCCTGCAGCCCGACCTGCAGTGGGATTTTCGACTCGAGCGAGTGCACTCGATCAGCACCTCGGCGCACAAGTACGGGCTCGTCTACCCGGGGCTGGGGTGGGTGGTCTGGCGCTCCAGGGATCTGCTCCCTGAGGATCTGGTCTTCGACGTGAGCTACCTCGGCGGCAGCATGCCCACGTTTGGGCTGAATTTCTCGCGGCCCGGTGCCCAGGTGTTGCTGCAGTACTACCTCTTCCTGCGGCTCGGTTTCGAGGGCTACCGGCTCGTGCAGCAGACCTCCCAGGACGTGGCGCGGTACCTGTCCGCCGGAATCGAAAAAATCGGCGCCTTCACGCTGTGGAGCGATGGCTCCGATCTGCCGGTCTTTGCCTGGCAGCTGAAAGAGGGGCATACCGATAAGTGGACCCTGTTTCACCTCTCCGACCGTCTGCGGTCCCACGGCTGGCTTGTTCCCGCGTACGCGATGCCGGACAACCTGGGCCAGATCACGGTGCAGCGCATCGTCGTACGCAACGGGCTCAGCATGGACCTCGCCTCGCGCCTGCTGACCGTGATCGAGAACGAGACGGCCTTCCTCGACAACCTTGAAGGGCCGATGCCGGAGGAGATACGTCCCGAGGCCTTCACTCACTGAAACCCGCCCGCCCGCCACCGCATCGGCGGTCAGTGGGTTGATGCCGCCCTCGCCACAGCGGGGCGCAAAGTTCGAGGGCGGATGAGCGCGTTATAGTGAAAAAATGTTCTCACGTTTGGTACTGATCTCCCGACCGGTGCTGTGGGTGAACACGATCGGCACGACCGTCGTCGGCATGTGGTTGGTCGGGGACCTCTGGCGCTGGGACGTGGTGCCACTGCTGCTCTGGGCGACGCTCCCGTTCAACCTGCTGATTTACGGTGTGAACGATATTTTCGATCAGGAAACAGACGCGAAGAACAGCCGTAAGGGCGGACTTGAGGGGGCCCGAATCGCGGGTTCCGAGTCACGGACCATCCTGCTCGGTGTTGCCCTGACGAACATTCCGTTCGTCGCATATTTCCTGTTCGTGCTGCCTGCCCCCGCACTGGCCTGGATCGCCGCCTACATTCTGATCTTCATCTTCTACTCGGCTCCCCCGCTGCGCTTCAAAGCCCGACGGTACCTGGACTCCCTCAGCAACGCCGCCTACGCCTTCCCCCTGGTTTTCGTTCCCCTGGCCTTCGGCGAGGAGCCGGTCTGGGCCGCGGCGATCGGCCTGATGACGTGGAGCGTGGCCAAGCACACCTTCGACGCGGTGCAGGACATCGATGAGGACCGCGACGCCGGCATCGTCACCACGGCGGTGCACCTGGGAGCTCGCGGGGCTGCCGTGTGGAGCGGGGCATGGTGGGTGCTGTCCACCGCGTGCTTCGCCCTCGTCAGCCTGCCGGTCGCCGCGGTGAACGCGGCCATTGCCGGCTGGCTCGTTGTCTCGCTGTACCGTGCGCCACGACCGGCCACCGGGCGTCGGCTCTACCGGTACTCCATCGCGTTCCCCTATGTGGCCGGATCCGTCGCCGGTGCCCAGCTCGTCGTTTCCCTCGTTCTAGGAGAGTTCTTATGACCCGATCCGCTGTCGCCGCGAAACGAATCGTCGTGCTGGGCGCGGGTCTCGGCGGGCTCGCCGCCGCTGCGCTGCTCGCGAGCGCCGGCCACTCCGTCACCGTGCTCGAGGGGCAGGAGCACGTGGGCGGCAAGAGCCGTCGCATCCACGTCAACGGCCAGCGCATCGACACGGGGCCCTCGCTCGTGACGTTCCCGCAGATCTGGCAGGAGCTCCTGCACCGCTGCGACGCGCTGGCCGTGGCGGCCGGAACCGGAACGGCAACGGATGCCGCAGCGATCACCGCCATCTCGCTGCAGCGCCTGCCCGAGGTGGGTCGTTACGTCTTCCGCGGTGAAACGGCCACCCTCCCGGTGCCGGAAGGACACCCGTGGCGGGCGGCCTGGGTGCGGTTCGAGCGCGAGCACGGCGGACTCGGGGCAAGCATGGCCGCCCTGCTCACGGCCGACCCGGCCGACCCGAAGTCCCTCCCCGCCGTGCGTGACGTCTTCCGCCGCTACGGTGCGCGTCTGACAACCCGACGCTTTCTCGATGGGCTGACGTGGATGCCCGTCGGATTACGCGAGGTCATCGCGATTCACACCCTGAACGCCGGCGTCTCGCCGCGACATACCCTCGCGCTGTACGCGAGCATGCCCGCCGTCATGTCCCGCGACGGGGTCTTCGTGCCCGACGGCGGCGTGCACGAACTGCCGCTCGCCCTCGCACGCCTGGCCCGAGAGGCCGGTGCCGAGATTCATGTCGGCGAACCCGTTCTGTCGGTTGCGCCCGGGGTCGTGCACACCGCCGTGGCCGAGTATCGAGCCGACATGGTTGTCAGCGGACTCGATTCCGGCGTTCTGGACAACCTGCTCGACGACGGTGTTCCGCGCACGCCGGCGGCGTTGTCCTGCTCGGGCGTGGCGATTTACGGGGTGCTCAAGGATCTCCTTCCCTCGGCAACGGCAACGCATTCCGTGGTGCTTCCCGACGATCCGGCGTCGCTGCACCGCAGCCTCGAGGCCGGAGCCACCCCCGACCAGACGATGGCGTTCGTCAACTACTACCGCCCCCACGAGGTCTATCCGAACGACCAAGCCACCGTGGCCGTACTGCTCACCGCCCCGGCCGACGGACGCGCGTATACCCTCGACGATGAATTCGTGCGGCGGGAAGTCGAGCGGGTCAGCGCCGCCGTGGGTCTCTCCCGTCCCATCACCGAGCTGATGAGCGGCTACGAGATCCTCGATCCCGGGCACTTCTCCACGTGGGGTTCCACCGGTGGAGCCCTGTACGGCGCGAGGCGTCCCCTCTGGAAGAGTGGGCCGTTCCACCGCCCCGGCTACACGAGCAGGAAGCGTCCGTGGTTGTGGCGGGTGGGCGCATCCGTGCACCCCGGCGGCGGCATCCCCGCCGTTCTCGGCGGCGCGATGACCTCGGTCGACAAGCTGCTGCGCTCGCTCGACGCCTCCTGATCGGCGAGCGCCTCGCCCCGCTGGCCGAGGCGCGACGAAGGAGCGCTTGAACTCGTGGCCAGGTCTCCACGTCGGCTCGCGGGGTCTCGATCGCTCGCAAGCTCGCGCCTCGACCAGCGAACTCGTGGCCCGGTCTCCGGCCCGACTCGCCGCGCCTCGACCAGCGAACTCGTGGCCCGGTCTCCGGCCCGACTCGCCGGGTCTCGACCA
>NZ_JPRS01000079.1 GCF_000738085.1 Cryobacterium sp. MLB-32 | reverse complement strand
GCTGGGGTACAGCGCTGCCGGCAAGACGGCGTGGCAGCGGCCCTACACGGAGGTGTTTGGTCGGGGATACTCGTCCGATGGCGGCTGGTCATGGGAGAAGAGCGATCCTGACGGATTGCTCATTGGGTCGGGTGCCACGTATGAGCCGGGACTCAGTGACCGTGAGCAGTACTCCTATGACCTGACCGAACAGCGCGTTGTTGCGCTCAGCCGCGAAACCGGAGAGACCGTGTGGAGTCTTGCGGGGGTCGGTGAATGCATAACAGCCGCGGTGCCGGCCAAACTCGTGAAGCGGCTGGTGCCCATGTGCCGGTGGAACTCGGGTCGACTGACTGTCTCCACGAAGGCGGACAAGGACAATCCCGACTTCACCTTTTCTCATCTTGATATGGATCTCATCGGGGTCGACGAACAGACCGGAAGAATTGACTGGACGGTTCCGCTCGGGGACGACCCGACGGCGGCCTTTGCGAAGGATTCAGCGTTTTACAGTCGCTCAACGCAACGACCTGTCGACGTCGGCGGAACGGTGGTGACTCTCGATTTGCTGACCGGCGTTCAATCGCTCGCGCCAAGAAGGGGATTTATGCGTGTTCCACGTATCGGGACGGATTCTTGGCCGACCGGCCCGGAGACGGATCCGCCGATCTGGTCAGGGTCACTGCGGGGAGTGATATTTACCCGTGCGACGTGAATCGGGGCGACTTGCACTCGGCCGTGTTCTCGCCGGGCGGCATCCTCATGGCTGGCCTCGATGCGGGAGACGGCGACTACGTGGTGGGCGGCCGCACCGGCCTCACCGGCTACAACCTGGACACATGAGACAGAGTGCTGCCTCGGTAGTGCTGCTCTTCATGAGGCGGATGTTGGCATCTCGCGGCGCCAGGTCAGTCCTCGAGGGCCTCGCCCTGCTTTTCGGGCAAGCCGAAGGCCCCGAGGGCGGCGACCACGAAGAAGGCGGCGAAGACCGCGAACAGCAGGCTGGTGCCCCCCACGTCGCGCAGCAGCGGCACCGCGAGCGGAGCCAGAATGGCGGCGATGCGCCCGATCCCGGCGGCCCAGCCAGCCCCGGTGGCACGGATGCGCGTCGGATAGATCTCGGGAGTCACCGCATACAACGCTCCCCACGCCCCGAGGTTGAAGAACGACAGGAGCATGCCGGCGGCGATCACCTGCATGGTGTCGCCCGCAAGGCCGAACAGCACGGCGGAGACGGCCGAGCCGGCCAGGAACACCGCGAGTGTGCGGCGGCGGCCCCACCGTTCGATCAGAAAAGCGGATGCCGCGTACCCCGGCAATTGGGCCACGGTGATGATGAGCGTGTACGCGAACGACCGTACGAGGGAGAAACCCGATGCCACGAGGATGGTCGGCAGCCAGATGAACGCGCCGTAGTAGGAGAAGTTGACGCAGAACCAGACGAGCCAGAGCGCCCCCGTGCGTCGGCGGAGGCCCGGAGACCACAGAGCCGAGACGCGCGACTTCGCCGCCGCGGGAACGGGAACGGGAGCCGGGGCTGGTACCTCGGCGCTCGGCGCGGCCAGCCCGGCCGACTCCTCGAAGCGGCGCACGGTTGCCTCCGCCTCGCGGTGACGCCCCTTCGATTCGAGGAACCGTACCGATTCCGGCAGCCCCAGCCTCACGACGACGGCATAGATCGCGGGGGCTGCACCGATGGCCAGCGCCCAGCGCCAGCCATCCGCTGAGGCCGGCACGACGAGAAAACCGATCACGGCGGCGAGGGTCCAGCCCACGGCCCAGAACGACTCGAGAAACACGATGATGCGGCCGCGGATGCGCGGGGGAGCGAATTCGCTCACGAGCGTCGAGGCCACCGGCAGCTCGGCACCCAGGCCGAGGCCCACCACGAATCGCCAGGCGATGAGCACGGCTATCGAGCCGGAGAGCGCGGATGCGCCGGTGGCGAGTCCGTATATAAGAAGGGTGAGCGCGAAGACCTGTCGTCGACCGATGCGGTCGGCGAGCAGCCCGCCGAGGCCGGCGCCGATGGCCATGCCCACGAAACCCGCGGAGGCGATGAACGAGAGCTCGGTGCTCGTCGCCTGCCACTGCACGGCGAGCTGGGCGAGCACGAAGGAGATGAGCCCCACGTCCATGGCGTCGAGCGCCCAACCGGTGCCGGAACCCACAAGCAGTCTGCGGTGCTCGCGGGTAAACGGCAGAGCGTCGAGACGCGCCGACCGGCCCGTCCCAGCGTCCGTCGTCGTCATTCCGTGGCCAGCGCGCGCAGACGCCACAGCGAGGTGACCTCGGCGGAGCGCGCGGCGTGCAGGGGATCGGCCTGATCGAAGGCGCGAGCGTGCTCGGGGCGCGTGTCCATGCGGGCCACGACCGCAAGCCCGGAGTCTTCGATCAGGTCGAGCAGCTCGCCGCGCGAGCGCAGGCCCAGGCGCTCGGCGATGTCGGAGATGATGAGCCAGCCCTCTCCGCCGGGCTCGAGGTGCTCGGCGAGGCCGGACAGAAAGCCACGCAGCATGCGGCTCTCCGGGTCGTACACGGCGAAGTCGGTGGCGGTGACGGCGGGCGCGGGAATCCACGGGGGATTGCACACCACGAGCTGCGCGCGCCCGGGCGGAAACAGGTCGGCCTCCACGATGTCGACTCGGTCGTCGAAGCCGAGCCGGGACACGTTCTCCCGGGCACAGGCGAGGGCGCGGGCCTCCTGATCGGTACCCACCACGTGCTTGACGCCACGGCGGGCGAGAATCGCCGAGAGCACGCCGGTGCCGGTTCCGATGTCGAAGGCCAGCGCGGTGCCGGGTAGCGGCGCCGTCGCCACCAGGTCGAGATACTCGCCGCGGATGGGGGAGAAGACGCCGTAGTGCGGGTGGATGCGCTCGCCGAGGGCCGCGATCTCCACCCCTTTGGTGCGCCATTCATGCGCGCCGATGACACCCATCACCTCGCGCAGCGCCACCACCGAGTCGACGGATGCCGTTCCGTACGTTTCCCGGCATGCCTGCCGCGCATCGGGCGCCCGGCGGAGGGGAATGGTGAAGTCGGCGTCGAGGGGAATGAGCAGCAGGCCCAGCAGGTGGGCGCGCCGCACGGCCTCGGTGCGGTGACGGCGGAACGCGGCTGTCAGGTCTCGGTCTCGCGCTCGAGTGCCGCGGTCGATCCGGCGCGCCAGCGCGCTCAGCAGCTGGCGGGCGTTGTGGAAGTCACCACGCCACAACATGCCGGTGCCGGATGCCGCTAGCCGGTAGGCCGCGTCGGCCGTGAGTCGGTCGTCGGCCAGTACTACGCGTTTCGGCGGTGCCCAACCGCTCTCAGAGCGCCAGAGGGCCGAGTGTTCTGCGCCGTCTTCCTGCCAGTGAATTGACAGGGCCGCGGCGGGGACGGCGGGGTTCGTGCTGGGCATTGCGGTTGCTCCTGTTGTTGCCTGACTCGTGATTCGAGTATCTCACTCGCCGCCCCACGGCCCGAGCGCGTGGTTAGAGCAGCGCAGGAATGACCTCGCGCTCGAAGAGGGTCAGGCCGGTTCGATCGTAGGCGGCCTCGGGGAAATAATGGATGGCATAGCCCAGGCCGCGGTCCTTCATGCCGCTGAGGCGGTCCACGATCTGCTCGGGCGTACCGACCCCCTGCGCGTCGCCGCTGCGGTACTCGGCCATGAACGCCTCCGCGCCGGCTTCGCCCAGATGCGGCGTGACCCGCTCCTGGATCACGTCGAGGCGGTCGGCGACTCGGCCTCGGTCGCGCCGATGACGGTGTTGTAGTTGGCCGAGCGCACAATGCGGTCGAAGTCCGTGCCCTGCGCGAGGCAGTGCTCCCGCAGAATGTCGCTCTTGTGGGTGAAGCCCTCCGGAGAGCCGTCGAAGTTCGTGTAGTCGGCGTGCTGCGCTGCGATGCGCAGCGTGACCTTCTCGCCGCCGCCCGCGATCCAGATGGGGATGCCGCCCTCCTGCAGGGGAAGCGGCCGCACGATCGCGCCGTCCACGTGGTAGTGCTCGCCATCAAGGGTGGCCGTGCCGGTGGTCCAGGCCTGCTTCATGATCTGCACGCCCTCGTCGAGGCGGGCCAGACGCTCTCCCGGGCGGGGAAAGCCGTAGCCGTAGGCGCGCCACTCGTGTTCATACCAGCCGGCACCGATGCCCATTTCGACGCGTCCGCCTGAGATCAGATCGGCCGTGGCCGCGATCTTGGCGAGGTATGCGGGGTTGCGGTAGCTCATGCAGGTGCACATCTGACCGAGGCGCACGCGCTTCGTGGTGGCGGCAAACGCTGCGATCAGCGTCCAGGCTTCGTGTGTGGCTTCTTCACTCGGCACCGGCACGGTGTGGAAGTGGTCGTACACCCAGATCGACTCCCACGGCCCCGCATCGGCGTGCGCGGCGAGTCCGCTCATCGCCGACCATTGCTCGGCTGGCTCAATGCCAACGAGGTCATGACGCCAGCCTTGGGGTACAAACAGTCCGAATCGCATGGTTTCAGACTACGGTGCAGGCAGACGGCCGGGAGCGGCGGCGGAAACGGGCGCGGTGCCCAGCCGATAACATTTAGTCACAGGAATGCATACGGATTTCGACTAGGGATGGCGGACGTGTTGGACGGAAACTCGATGGCCGGCATCATCAGCGAGATTCTGACGCTCGTGGGCCTCGTGGCCGGAGTTCCCCTGCTGATCATCGGCCTGATCGTGCGCGGGATCAGCCATCGCTGGGTCAAGACCGACGGCGTGATCGCCGTGTCGAAGAACGGATCCGTCATCCGCTGGTTCGATGAGGAGGGCGACGTGCACGCCGGACATCAGAACACCCACGAGTCGCACGGGCTGGTGCCGGGAGATGACATCATCGTGTGGTTTCTGCCGCGCTCGCCGGAACGGTGCCGCACCGATGACCCGAGTCACGACGGGCGAGCCCTGCGCCTGACCGGCATCATCCTCGTGGGCGTCGGTGTTGTCTCCGCTATCGTCGGCTTCGTTCTGATGTTCGTCTAGCCTCCTTCGCAACCTCCAAGATGCGGCGCGGAGCGTTCTCGTCCTGAAACGATGAGATGTTGCCGACCGGCCGACGCATAAGGAAGCCCCGCGCCGAGAAATGCGAAGCTAAACGTCACAGTATGCGGTGCAGAAGTTGCGATGATGGGTACATGAGCCGAACCGTTGCTGGAGCGCGTGTGTTGATTACCGGGGCAGCCGGGGGGATGGGGCGCCTGTATGCCGAACGGGCAGTCGCCGAGGGCGCGAAGGCCGTGATCCTGTGGGACCGGGATGCCGCGGGCCTGGCCTCCACGGCCGCCGTGCTGACCCAGCGTGCGAAGGGCGGCACGGTGATTACACCGTTCGTCGTGGACATCGCCGATCTGGGCGCGATCGCGCAGACCGCCCAACGGGTGCGCACCGAGGTGGGCGACCCCGACATCGTGATCAACAACGCCGGAATCATTCGGGGCAAGCTCTTCTGGGACCACTCCAGTGGCGACGATATTCGTCCCACGATGAAGATCAATGCCCTGGCGCCCATGTACATCACGCGTGAATTCCTGCCGCACATGATGACGAACGGTCGGCGCGAGTCGCGCATCGTGAACATCGCCTCGGCCGCCGGCACGCTGTCCAACCCGCGCATGAGCGTGTACGCCGCGTCGAAGGCCGCCCTGATCGGCTGGAGCGATTCGCTGCGCCTCGAGCTCGCCCAACAGGGCTACGGCCAGGTCAAGGTGACAACGGTGTGCCCGAGCTACATTTCGACCGGCATGTTCGATGGTGCGCGCGGTCCCCTGTTCACCCCGCTGATGACGCCGGAATACGTCGTCGACCGGGTCTGGCGGGCAATGCTCGCCGGCCGGCCCATGCTCATGATGCCGTGGACCGTCTTTCTGGGCAGGGCCCTCCGGGGCACCCTGCCCCTGCCGCTCTGGGATCGGGTGGCCCGAGGCTTCGGCGTCTACCGTTCCATGGACGACTGGGTCGGGCGCGAAGCTCTCGCCCCCGAGGGCATCCAGCTGGACTAGACGACGGTCACCGCAGAGCCGAGATCTTCAGTGCGATGGACGTGAGGTTACGGATGCGCTGCTCGTAGCGCGCGGCGAGCACGATCAGCAGGATGCCACCGACCCCAAGCCAGAGCCACCACGGAACAGCTCCGTAGGCCAGCGAGATCCACGGCCACAGCTGGGCCGTGCCGTGGATCAGCAAGACCACCGCCCCGATCACGAACGGGGCTTGAAGCCGCCGTACCAGGCCGGTCACGACCACGATCACGGCGACCACCCCGAGGGCAACGATGCGCCAGAGAGCGCTGCCGCCCACATCCGACAGCAGCGACGGCACGAGAAGCAGGAGCAGGCCCGGAGCGCACCAGCGCCAGCTGCGCGCGGCCGGTGTGCGCTCGAGGTGCAGCCAGCCCGACAGGAGGAGTGCCACGGCGAGGGGTACCGTGAGGATCTCGAGGGGGTCGGCCGCGGCGTGCAGAACGCCCGCCAAAGCGGCGCACCCGGCGAGGCTCACCGCGATCCAGCCCAGCTGGCGGCCTTCACGACTGCGATCCAGCCAGAGCAGGGCCAGGTGCACCCCCGCGAGCAGCCAGACCAGGGTAACCGCTCGTGCCGTGGCCAGCGGCGTGAAGCCGAGGGCGGAAGATTCGGCGAGCGTGAGTGCGACCAGTGCCACGGCGATGATTCCATAGCCCACCCGAATCGCCACGGCGGAACGCGCCGGGTCGACACGGGTGGACGCAGCAGGCGCGTCGGTGAGCGCCCGACGGTTTGCGATGATCAGGCCGGCGCCAGCGGCGCTCAGCAGCAGAATCGTGGGAACCAACCAGCCTTCGAGTCGACCGTCGGGGCCGCTGGGTGCGACCGCAGGCAGGGAGCCGATGCGAGCGATGGCGGTCACCGCTACCGCGAGCAGGCCGACGCCGGCCAACGGGCCGGCGATGCCACTGAAGCGCGCCTGAGGGGTGAGCAGCGCCCCGGTGATGGCGAGGGTGCCCCCCGCGAGGAGCGCCAGGATCGGCCGCAGCAGGCTGCCGTCCCCGGCGGCCACGGCGCTGGGGAGCACGGCGATCATGAGGCCGGCGGTGACGACGACCGCGCGTTGCTGGTTCGCCGTCACTCCCGTGCCGGCGGGGGATCCCGCGCTGTCCAGGTGGCCCAGCACGAGAGCCAGACCGACAGGTACGGTCAGGAGCTCGAACGGGTGCACCGCCTCGACCGACAGGGCGGAGAGCGCGGCGACCCCGGCGAGCGTGATGCTGGACCAGGCGACGGCCGCGCCGAGCGGCGCGGCGGGGCGACGAAGGGCGAGTACGTGCAGTCCGCTGAGCACGAGCACCAGCAGGGCGACCCGCAGGGCCAGAAGGGTGGCGTCGGCGGGGTTTGGGGCGGCACGCATCGTGGTCATCTCCGCGGTCGTCGCCAGAATGACGGCAGCGAGCACGAGCGCGCGGCTCGCGGTCGGGCGCACGCGGTGACCTGCCGAGTGGCCTGACCGCGTGAGCAGGATCGCGGCGACCACCGCGCAGGCGCACGGCACCAGAAGCCAGATTTCCAGCCGCCCGTCGGGTATTCCCGGTTGCCCGAGCCCGCCGAAGATTCGCCCGGCAGCGGTGACGAACAGGGCCAGCCCTCCGGCCGCACCCGCGGCGGCCAGGTAGCCGGACCGGGGAGGGGTCCATCGAATCCAGCTCGCGCCAAGCAGCAGCACGGCGGAGAGCGCGCCGACAAGGAGGGGCCGGAGGAGTGAGCCGGACTGGCCGACGATAGCCAGCGGCACGAGTGCCACCACCAGGCCGACCAGCGTGAGGAAGGAGGCGACCGGGCTCGCCGTGTCTGCCCGGGGGACACGGCCGAAGCGTCGGATGAGGGCGGCGATTCCGAGCAGCACCGCGGCGACGGGCAGCACGTACGGCTCAACCGCCTCGGTGCCCGCGCGCACCAGCCCCAGCCACAGGCCCGCCGTGCCGAGCCCGATCGCGAGCCAGCCGACGTGTCGTCTGGCTGAGCGGGACGCGAAGAGCCCGTCGGGCGCCACAGCGACGATGGCTGCCGCGAGCCCTGCGATCAGAAGGGCGAGCCAGCCCAACGGCCGCTCGTTCACCAGCGTCACGACGAGGCTCGGAACGAGGATCAGGGCGGCCCCGATCTCCAGAGCAGGCCGGGCCTGGTCGGTGGCCCGAATGAGCGCAAAGGCACAGGCCGCCAGTGCCACGAGCGGTGCGATGATTCCGGCGGCGGTGGTCACGGCATCCGTCGGCTCGACCAGCCCCGCGACGACGAGCAGAAGCACCGGGGCCAGAGCCGCAGCGGCGATGAGTCGTGGCCAGCGCAGGGTCGCGGTTTCGGGAGCGCGAAGCACCCACGTTGTTGCCGCGGCGCCGAGCAACGCCGCGGACAGCACCGCGGTGGGCGGGACGCTCAGCAGCAGGTTCGCGCGTTCGGTGGTCGTGAGCCGGCCGGCCAGCGTCGCGACGGGAACGAAGAACACGATCACGGTGGGCAGCAGGAGGGTGTAGAACGCCCAGCAGCGCTCCGTGTCGGAGAAGAGGCGCCGCGGAGCGAGGGAGAGCATCAGCTGGAACAGGCCGGTGGCCAGAGCCAGGCCGATCACCACGTTGACGGCCGTGGTCTGGCCCGACGGGTTCAGACCCAGGGTGAGAGCCCATGGCGCGATTCCGGCGGCGCTCAGCGAGACCACAAGAGCGCCCGAGAGCAGGATGCTGCGGTTTACCTGCTCGGTCCCCGCGTCACAGAGCCGGCGGGCGGTCATCAGCACGGTCGCCACGAAAAGCGTTCCCACCCACCAGGTTGCGGTGCTTGCCCAACTGATCACGTAGGCGCCTGTTGTTGCGGCGCAGAGGAGGGCAACCACCTGAACCCGGAGTGAGCCGAGTGGATGTCGCGGCCCGCGCAGGAGCACGGCCAACGCGGCGGAGCCCACGAGCACGAAGAGGGTGAGAACGAGCCACAGGGCTCCGGCGAAGGGAACGGCGACGATGATGATCGCGGTGGTGAGCCAGGCCAGATACGGGCGACGCGCACGGAACAGCGCGCCGCGGGACCAGAACAGGGCGGCGACGCCTCCCGTGGCGGCGAGAGTGAACAGTGCCCACCAGTTCTCGGTGGACGGGTCGGCCACCGGGTCGCCACCGCCGGTCAGTGCGCCGGTGAGGGCGAGACAGAGAGGCAAGACGGCGAAGCCCACAACGACGATCGCGAAGAGGGCTGCCATGGCGGCGGCCGTCGATGCCGCGGCGAGCGACGCCCGCCGCGCCGGCGACGCAGCCCGGCGTCGGCCGATCAGCTCGAACGCCAGAGCGAGCGTGACGGACACCAGTACCGGTGCCGTGATGAGCAGTGGCAGGCTGTCAGCGCGCCCGGCCATCACGGGCGCGATCGTGCAGGCGGCGACGGCGGCGAGCACCGCTGAGCCGTAGCCGAAGGCACGGTAGATCGTCACGGCGGAGTCGACTCGGGTGCTCGGGGAGGGTGGGGACGTCAGAACGGCGGCCACGTGCAGGACCGCGACGACGGTAACGGCTCCGAGGCTCCACAGCGGGGCGACAGTGCTGTCGGGCTGCAGCGTCGCCGCGGTGATGGCGGCCGATACCAGCGCGAGTGACCCGAGGCCGACCAGCGCCATTCGCTCCGGAACCCGGTCGATCGACGGCCAGCGCCCGGCGGCACCCGGCGAGCGTGAGGGGAACGTCGCCCGGTGCAGGAGCGCGCCGATCGCGGCGCCGAGGAAGGCCAGGAAGAACCGGGTCGAGTCCGACAGGTCGGACGCCAGACCGGTGGCCACGAGGGCGAGGCTGACCGGCGCCGTCAGAAAACCGGCCATGCTGGCCACCCGGAGCCGGGAGAGGGCATGCCAGGCGAAGAACAGCGCGCTGCAGCCGCCCAGCGCAGCGCCCCAATACAGCAGCGCATCGGTTGAGGCGAGGCCGAAGAGGTTGTTCTGTCGAACTGCCCAGGCGTCGAGCACCACGAGCACCACGGCGAGGGCGCCGATGCCCTCGGCCGTTGCCACCAGCAGCTTGCGCCGCAGAACGGCCGCGAGCGTGAGAGCGGAGAGCGTGAGCACGGCGCCGATCACGGAACGCACGGCGAGACCGGCGAACAGCCAGGCCAGGGTGAGGAAGAAGATGGCCGCGACCGCGACGAGCAGCACGCCCACGATCAGCATCAGGATCTGCACGCTCGAACGCTTCGGTCGAGCCGGGTCGGCCGGGTCGGACGGGTCGGCCGGAGTGGCCGGAGTGGGCTGGTCTGGCCGGTCGCGCCGGGCCGGCGGTTCGCTCGGCGGACTCGGCGGGCTGAGCACGGGTTCTGTCGGAACGGCGCTGGTCGAGGGGAGCGTTGTGGCCGGCGGCACCGCCGATGTCGGGGGCCGCGTGGCAGCGGACGTGGCCTGGAGGGGCCGCTCGGAGGTCGCCGCGACCTCCTGGACAGCCTTCTCGAACGCCTGGTCGGTGTCGTAGCGGATGCGCCCGATCAGGGTGACGCGTCGATCGAGGGCCGCCGCGGCATCCGTCGACACAGCGAGCAGTTCGGCGGCCACGGGATGGCGAAGATCGAGGCCGCAGGTCGCGCACAACGGCGACGTGAGGCTGCTCTGGCACGCAGGGCAGCGGGCGGTGTCGGTGAGGTCTGCCGGCGTGCGGGGCCACAGCACTCGCCCGGCCTGCTCGGTGAAGAATGCGTCGGAATCAGCGCCTGACATCGTCTACCCCCTGATTCGGCCTGTTCGATCAGGTTACGTGCCGAATCGCGCACGCGGGGGCGCCACCGGGAAATGGGCAAAATGCGGCAGGGATCCGACCGGGGGAGGACCCGCTCGGCCTACAGTCCGTTGCGGGCCAGCCAGCTCACGAGCACTCGTTGAAACTCCGCCGGATGTTCGACGCTGGGCAAATGAGCCGCGTCGCGAAAGGTGCAACCGCTGGCGTTCGGCATGATTTCCAGCAGGAATTCGTACTCGGCCAGCGCCGGTGTGAGGTCATATTCGCCCACGCTGATGAGCGCGGGCACCGCGATCTCGACGACACGGTCCGCTGCGGGCGGGTCAAGCGGAAGGGGCACCGGCCGCTCGGCGGCCCTGGCCACATTGTCGAGAGCGAAATCGGTGGCCGTCCGCACGAAGTCCGAGTCGAGATCCTGCTCGGTGCGCAGCGGCCCGACGGCCCACAGTGCCACCTCGAGCCGGGCGAGACGTTCCGCGTCGTTGGTGGTGAAGGCCTCGTCGAGGGAGTCGAGGAGCGCATCTTCGGCTGCGGAAAGCGGGATCTCCGGGAAGCCGCTGGGGCCACCGCCGATCGAGACGATTCCCGTCACCCGGTGGGGGCTCTCCAGCGCGATGTCGAGAGCGATGGTGGCGCCGCGGCCGCTGCCGATCAGCGTGGCGCTTTCCACGCCCAGATGATCGAGCAGATCCAGGGTGTCGGCCCGGTTTGAGAATTGCACGTCTTCGCTCACGGTCTTTCCGAAGCCACGGGCATCGAAACGGATGACGTAGTGGTGAGCCGCGAGGGCGGCGACCTGGGGGTCCCACATGCGCAGATGCGCAATCGGTGAGTGCAGCAGCACCAGTGCGGGGGCCGAAACGTGGCCGGCGGTCTCGTAGTAGAGGGCTGCTCCAGGAACGTCGAGGTGAGGCATGCTCAGAGCGTAGTGGTGCGTCGCCTGCTCGGTATACCCCCCGACCGCACAACGCGGGCGGGACGGGCCTCGTTCCCGTAGCCCTAGGCTCAGGTGAATGGGTGGTGTACTTGTAGGTTTCGGCATCATCGGATTCGTCATCCTGGTGGGGTACCTGGTCGAGCGCTTCCGCATCGCGGGTTCCGGTGCGGGAATTGTGCTCAACCGGCTGGCGTTCTTCGTGGCGACGCCCGCCCTGCTCTTCACGGTGCTGTCACACGCGGACGTGGGCTTGCTCTTTTCGGCCTTCCTGCTGACGGTGCTCAGCGCCATCGTCGTGGGCGTCGTGCTCTACCTCGTGGTGGCCCGCCTGTTCTTCCACCTTCCCGTGGCCGAGACGACGCTGGGTCTCGGCTCGGCGACCTACGTCAATGCCAACAACATCGGTCTGCCGGTGGCCATCTACGTGCTCGGCAGCGCGACGTACGTGGCGCCGGTTCTGCTGCTGCAGCTGCTGTTGATCGCGCCGATCATCCTGGCGGTTTTGGACGTGTCAACCAGCGGACGGGCCTCCGTCCGATCCATCCTGACCCAGCCGCTCCGCAACCCGATGATCATCGCCTCGGTGGCCGGTATCGCCGTCGCCATCCTCGGCATCGAGCTTCCCGTTCCGGTCGTGGCCCCGCTGGAACTGATCGGCGGTGCGGCCATCCCGATGGTGCTCATGTCTTTCGGGATGTCCCTGCACGGGCAGCACCTGCTCAAGAGGGGCACCGGCCGCAAACAGGTCATCGTGGCCAGCGTCATCAAGGTGGTCGTGATGCCCGTGATCGCCTATCTGCTCGGACGTGTCGTGTTCGGGCTCGAAGACACCGAGTTGTTTGCTGTCGTGGCCGTTTCGGCGCTGCCGACCGCTCAGAACATCTTCAACTTCTCGGCCCGCTACAACCGGGCCGTCATCGTCACGCGCGACACCGTGCTCCTGACGACGGTGGCGTCGATTCCGGCACTGCTCGTGATCGCTGCCGTCCTGGCCTGAACGGGCGGGGTGTTCAGCGCTGGGCCACCAGTTCATCGGCGATCGCGCGCCCGATCTCGAGGCCCGCGGTGGCCGCCGGGGACGGTGCATTCAGCACGTGAATCTGCCGTTTGGCTCGTTCGAAGAAGAAGTCGTCCACGAGGCTGCCGTCGCGTCGCATCGCCTGTGCGCGCACCCCGGAGTGCGTGGGGACGAGGCTGTCGTCCGGCAGTTCGGGTACGAGTTCGCGCAGGCTTGCGAGAAACTTCCTGCGGGACAGCGACCGGGCGACCTCGTCGAGGCCATTGCGCCAGAACTTGCGGCCCAGCTTCCACAGGCCGGGCCAGCGGGCGCTCTCCCACAGGTCGCGGGGATTGATGTCCAGCCAGGTATAGCCTTCGCGGGCGAGCGCGAAGACCGCGTTGGGGCCAGCGTGCACCCCGCCGGCGATCATCCGGGTCAGATGCACGCCGAGGAAGGGGAAGGCCGGGTCGGGAACGGGGTAAATGAGGCCCTTCACCAGGAAGGTCGACTCGGGAGCGAGCTCGAAATACTCGCCCCGGAACGGGATGATGCGCACGTCGGGTTCGAGTCCGGCCAGGCGGGCAATCCGGTCGCTGTGCAGCCCGGCACAGTTGACGAACTCATCGGCGCGGAACTCACCGCGCGATGTGGTGACCGTCACGGCATCGTCGTGGGTGGCGACACCCACAATGCGCTGGTTGACGAGCACCTCGCCGCCCAGGCCTTCGATCAGGCCCTGCAGCGCCGTGCAGACGCCCCGATAGTCGACGATGCCCGTGGCCTCCACCCGAAGCGCGGCGACGGCATTGACGTGTGGTTCGAACTCCCGGGCTTCCTCGGGCGTCACGAGACGGCAGTCGACGCCGTTGGCCGTGCCCCTCTCGTGCAGTCGCGTGAGAGCAGGTAGCTGCGCCTGCGTCGTGGCGACGACAAGTTTGCCGCAGATGTCGACGGCCACGCCGTTTTCTCTGGCAAACCGCTCCATCGAAATCGCGCCGGCTTGGCCGAGCGTGGCCTTGAGGCTTCCCGGTGTGTAGTACAAGCCGGAGTGGATCACGCCGGAGTTGTTTCCCGTCTGGTGGGCCGCGACGGCGGGTTCCTTCTCGAGAACCGTGACGCGATGCCCGCGCCGGCCCAGTTCATACGCCGTAGAGAGGCCAACGATGCCCGCCCCGGCCACGATCACGTGACTCGCCATAGACCTGTTCTCCTTCGTCACGCCCGCAGCAGACGTCAGCATGAGGTTAGCCCGTTGACCAATACTGTGGAGAGGAACGGCCAGACTGGGGCCGTACCGCCGACGAAGTACCACCGCTTCCGAAAGGACACCATGCTTGCCGCTCCGCCCGTCCCGATTCCCCTCAGCCTCCCCATCGGGGGCTCCGACGAGCGGTTCTTCCTGCGCCGCGTGTATTGCGTCGGGCGCAACTACGCCGACCACGCGCGGGAGATGGGTAACGACCCCGATCGGGAGCCGCCCTTCTTCTTCTCCAAGCCGACGGACGCGGTGTTCGCGGTGGCCGAGGGCGTGCCGTCGAGGGCGATCGCTCCGCACGAGGTCCCCTACCCCCCGCAGACGGCGAATCTGCACTTCGAGATGGAGCTCATCGTCGCCATCGGCCGCGAGGGTGCCGACATTCCGGCAGCGGATGCCCTGGGTCACGTCTGGGGATACGGCGCGGGCATCGACCTCACGAGGCGGGACCTGCAAGACGAGGCGAAGGCGATGAAGCGCCCGTGGGACCTGTCGAAAGGCTTCGATTTCTCCGGGCCCTGCTCACCGCTCGTGCCGGCGGAGGCCATTGGACACCCGGCGCGTGGCGGAATCTGGCTGAGCGTCGACGGTGACACGCGCCAACTCGCCGACCTGAATGACCAGATCTGGGCGGTGAACGACGTGGTCGCGGCCCTGTCGCGGTCGGTCACCCTGATGCCGGGTGACGTCATCTTCACCGGTACCCCAGCGGGAGTTGGGGCGATCGAGCGGGGCGACCGGGTGGCCGGGGGCATCGCCGGAGTCGGCGAGCTCACCTTCACCCTCGTGTGACGGTAGCCCTCAGGCGCGCGGCTGCTTCTGCAGCCAGGGGCGAAGCATCCGCGTGATCCACGGCAACACGATGTAGGCCATGAGCGGTGTGAGCACGAAGGTGGTGAGAAGTACCTTGGTGACGATCCACAGGTCGTTCCACCCCGGCACGAACGTCGTGGTGAGGAGAGTGAACGCGAGGTTGAGGGGGAAGAAGCCCAGCCAGATGCTCACGGCCTGTTTCCAGCGCGGCGGCGGCAGAATCGCGATGCCCGGTTCGGCCTCGTGCGGGGCGTCGAACCATCCCTCGATGCCCGTGCGCTTCTCCTCGCGGGCATCGAGCACCAGATCGCGCCCGGCGTGCAGCCATTCGGATCGGTCGATTGAGTTCTCCCAGGCAGCGAGGCGCTGGGCAGTGGAGAACCTGTACAGCATCTGCCAGTGCCCCGAGTCCTCGCTCGCGCGCACCCAGCCCGAGCCGAGGAATCCGGGGTACTGGTGGGCGAGGTCCATGCCCGCCTGAACCCACTCGGTCGCCTCCCCGATTCGGTTCGGGTCGACCCACCGCGAGATGGATACGGTGACGGATGCCGAGGCGTGCGGAATCGGCTCGGGTGTTGACAACGCGTGCCCTAGAAGATCATCGGGCGGTCGTCGTCTTCGCCCTCAACATCGAGATCGACGACAACCGGAACGTGGTCGCTCGGAACCTCGCCCTTGCGCTCGTTGCGGTGGATGCTGGCTTCTGTCACCTGGTCTGCGAAGGCTCGCGAGCCGAGGATGAAGTCGATGCGCAACCCCTCGTTACGGGGGAAACGCAGCTGCTTGTAGTCCCAGTAGGTGAAACCCTCCGGCACGAGGGGGCGCACGACATCGGTGAGGCCCGCGGCCGTGAAGGCTTCGAATGCCGAACGTTCCGATGGTGAAATGTGGGTGGACACTCCGGGAATGAGGGTGGGGTCGCCCACGTCTTCGTCGAACGGTGCCACGTTCCAGTCACCCATCAGGGCGAGGGCAAGCTCGGGCTGCGCCGACAGCTCGGCCTGCGCGTGCCGCTGCAGGGCGGCGAGCCAGTCGAGCTTGTACGCGTAGTGCGGGTCTTCGAGGGCGCGACCGTTGGGCACGTAGAGGCTCCAGAGGCGCATGCCGTTGACGGTGACGCCGAGCGCGCGGGCCTCGAGCGGCTGGTCGGGTCCTTCCTGACCTTTCAGGAAGCCGGGCATGCCCGGGAAGGAGGTGGCGACATCCGTCAGCTCGTGTCGGCTTGCGAATGCCACCCCGTTCCACTGGTTGAGACCGTGGATGGCGAGCTCGTAGCCGGCGTCCTCGAACTGCTGCACCGGGAACTGCTCCGGCTTGCATTTGATCTCCTGCATGGCGAGTACGTCGATGTCTTCGCGCACCATCCAGTCCACGGTGCGGTCGACTCTGGCGCGGATGGAGTTGACGTTCCAGGTGGCAATGCGCATGTGTCCAGCCTAAACGGGGCTGGTTGTGAATTCGGCAGTCAGACTGTTGCGCTTTAATGGTG
>NZ_JPRS01000078.1 GCF_000738085.1 Cryobacterium sp. MLB-32 | reverse complement strand
GCGGTCGGAGTACGACTTCACGCTGGCGTGGGAATCCGATACGCAGTACTACAACGCCTCCTATTACCAGCGGCAGCTCGACATCCACGACTACCTGCTCGGGCAGCGGGAGGCCACCAACCTGCAATATGTCTTCCATACCGGGGACATCGTGGACAACAACCTCGACGAGAACCAGTGGACGAACGCCAACGCGGCCTACAGCATGCTCGATGACGCCCAGTTGCCCTACGGAGTCTTGGCCGGCAACCATGACGTGGGCCAGAAAGACGACGATTACACCGCCTACAAGGCCAATTTCGGGGCCGATCGTTACCAGGCCAACCCCTGGTACGGCGAGAGCTTCGAAGACAACCGCGGGCACTACGACCTGATCACCGCCGGCGGAATGGACTTCATCATGCTCTATCTCGGTTGGGCACCGAGCGAGGAGGGTATCGCATGGCTCAACGAGGTGCTCGCCCGGTACCCCGAGCGCACGGCCATCCTCAACCTGCACGAGTACATGCTCACCACGGGGGGACTCGGCGAGGTTCCCCAGCAGATCCATGACGAGGTCGTGGCCCCCAACGCCAACGTGGGCATGGTCTTCTCCGGCCACTACCACGACGCCTTCACCCGCATCGATGAGTTTGACGACACCGGCGACGGCGTACCCGATCGCTCGGTCTACCAGATGCTCTTCGACTACCAGGGGCTCCCCGAGGGCGGCCAGTCGTTCCTGCGACTGCTGCAGTTCGACAATCAGAGCCAACAGATCGGGGTGCGCACCTACTCGCCCTACCTTGACACGTACAACTCCGACGACCCGACCCTCGAACTCCAGCACCAGGAGTTCGCCGTTACCTACGCCGCGTTCGGCCTCACGCCCACGGTCAAGTCGCTGGCAACGGATGCCTTCACCGTCGACATCCTGACGACCACCGAGATCGCGGCCTTCGCCGATGTGGCCAGCGGCACCGACGTGTCGGCCGCGTGGACCCCCGGCCCCGGCAGCCACGGCTGGTACGCCTTCTCTGCGGATCCGTTCGGCGCCACGGCGTACTCCGAGGTGCGACGGCTGACCGTGGCGGTGCCCGCGGTCGTCCCGCCGGAGGCCGCCCCGGTGCCCGAAGCGGTGCCCGGCGCGGTTCCCGGTGCATCCGTTCCCGGCGCGGAGACGGCGGGAGACGGGCCCGCCGGTCACCGTGCGGTTGTCGCCGTCGTGCTCAGCGCCGAATCGCAGGCCCTCGCCGACACCGCGGCGGCGGCGCTGGCCGCAGAAGTGGCTGCCGAGCTCGCGGCCAGTGCGGCCGCCTCGGCGACGGCGGAACCGAGCGCCGACGACTCATCGGGTGCCGCCGACTCGCCGGATGCCGCGGCCAACGACTCCGATCTGGCCGCCGTCGACGACGTGCAACCGCTCGGCATCTGGACGATCGCTCTCCTGCTTCTGGCGTTGCTCGCCGCGGGGGTGCTCGCGACCGTCTCCGTGCGGCGCATCCGTTCTCGCCCCTGACGCGCCTGCCCCCGGTTCCGTGACGCCGCCACCGCCTGCTGCAGCCGGGACCGGGCGAGCACGAGGTTGCCCTCGTTAGACTCGCGTGGCCATGACTGACGAACTGTGTGTTCTCCTGATCGACGACGACCCCGAAATTCGCCTGTCTCTCGGCACCGCCCTGCGCCTTGAGAACTACCGGGTGGTGACGGCGAACGACGGTCTGCACGGCCTCGCGCAGACCGCGCGCGAGGACCCCGCCGCCATCATTGTCGACGTGACCATGCCGGGAACCGATGGTCTCTCGTTCTGCCGGCAACTGCGCGCCTCCGGTGACCGTGTGCCGATCCTGATGCTCACGGCCCGCGCGGGGGTGAATGAGCGTGTCGCCGGTCTCGATGCCGGAGCCGATGATTACCTCAGCAAGCCATTCGAGCTCGCCGAACTGCTCGCGCGGCTGCGTGCCCTCGTGCGCAGGGCCTACGCCACCGGGCAGGACAGCAGCGTCTTCGCGGGCCTGTCGATCGAGATCGCCACCCGGAGCGGCACCCGTGCCGGGCGCCGGATAGAGTTCACCAACACCGAATTCGCCCTGCTGCGGTTTCTCCTCGAGCATCCCGGGCAGATACTGACCCGGGCGCAGATCTCTACGGCGATCTGGGAGTCCGACTTCGGGCCGGCCTCCAACGCCCTCGACGTCTACGTGTCGTACCTGCGGCGCAAACTCGAGTCGCACGGTGAGACGCGACTGATCCACACCGTGCGGGGCCTGGGCTACAGGTTGGCCGAGCAATGATCCAGTCGCATCGGCGCACCCTTCGCGGCCGGCTCGCGCTGACCCTCGGATGTGTGATGGCCGTCGTGATCGTTGCCTTCACCGCGGCCGTGTACGCGCTTATGAGCCATGAACTGCATCGGTTGCAGGATCTGTCCGTGCAGCAGGAGGCCATCCGGGTTGCGCGGCTCGTCGAGGCGCAAACGGACTGGACCGCGAGCGGGTACTGCGATGTTGGGGGAGGTCCTGCCTGCACGCGCATCATTTCAGCGACCGATGCACCCGACGATTCGCCGCTCGAGTTGCCTGTGAACGGTGCGGCGCTGGGCGTCGCGGCCGGTACAGAGGCGGACTTCTACCAGGACGCCACCGTGAACGGCGTGGGGGTGCGGATGCTCGTGACCGCCATCTCGGGCGACCGCGCGGTTCTGACCGGCACGGCCACGCGGTCCGTCGACGTCGCCGTCGAACGACTGCGCCTTCTCCTCGGCGGGTTTGGGGTTCTGGGCGTCTCGGCGGCGGCGATCGCGGCGTACGTCGGGGCGCGGCGTGGGCTGCGTCCCATCCGCCAGCTCGCCGCCGCCGCCGATCAGATCGCCACAACGCGCAACCCCAGCCACCGCATTCCCGTCCCGGGCACCGAAGAACTCGCCGGGCTGGCCGCGACCATCAACGTCATGCTCGGCGAGCTCGAGGTTTCCCAGACCGCCCAGAAGCAGCTCGTGGTCGACGCCTCGCATGAACTGCGCACGCCGCTGACGAGCCTGCACACGAACTTCACCCTGCTGCAACGGGATGACCTGCCGGCCGGCGTGCGCACCGAACTCCAGAACAGCGTCCGACGGGAAATTGTGGGCATGACACAACTGGTGAACGACCTGACCGAGCTGGCCCGGTCGGAGCAACCGATGCCAGCCTCCGAGGTCGAGCTGGGTGAACTCGTCGAATACTGTGTCAGCGAGGCTCGCCGTCATTGGCCGGAGCGCGGCTTTGAATCACGGATCGACGACTCGGTGCTATGGATGGTGCCGGGCAACGCGGCCCAACTGGCCCGGCTCGTCACGAACCTTCTTGACAACGCGGCAAAATTCAGCTCGTCCGGCGACACCATCAGTGCACAGCTGAGTCGAGTCGGGCCGGAGATCGAGTTGTCGATTGCGGACTCCGGGCCGGGGTTCAATCCCGAGGAGATCGAGCTGGTCTTCAGCAGGTTCTACCGGGCACCGTCGGCCCGGGCGCTGCCGGGGTCCGGTCTCGGGCTCGCCATCGCCCACCAGATCTGCTCCGAGCACGGCGGTTCAATTCTCGCCCGGAATACCCCGCCGGGAGCAACGGTGACGGTGCGCCTGCCCGCCCGTGACACAACATTCTTAATGTTTTCCTCATAGTCGCCGCCCACAGTAGCGACATGCCCCTTCGTCCCCCCTCCGTCTCCCGAGCCGGTTCACTCGCGCTCATCGTCGTGTCGTTGACGCTCACAGCCATGCTGGGCGCGCCCCGGTTGATACCGCAGGCTTTCGGCGTCGGACTCGTGTTCGACACGGGGCTCCCTTTTTTGGGGTTGTGTCTTCCTGTCCTGATCGCCCTCGGATGTCTGGCCCCCCGTGGTCGGTACAGGCTGATAGTTCTGGCGCCCGTTGTGGTGTGGCTCGTTGTGTTTCTGCCGGGAGCCGTGCCTCTGTCGTGGACGCCGCAGGCGACTGCCGCTTCCCACCTGACCGTCGCGAGCCAGAATGTGCAGGCACAATCGGGAACGGCTCGGCAGTCCGCCGAGGCGCTGGCGGCAACGCATGCGGATCTCGTGGCGGTCCAGGAGATGGATGGCCACACGAGGGAGGAGATCAGTGCCGTCCTGGACCCGTCATATCCGCAGTACTACGGCGTAGCGACAGTTGGGCTGTGGAGTCGATATCCGATTGTGGAAGCCGAGCCGCTCGCCCTCGGACTGGCGTGGAACCGGGCTCTTCGCGTGACCATCGACACGCCGTCCGGACCGGTGACGGTCTACGTTGTGCACGCAGCATCAGCCCGACTCGGCGACCAGGCCGACCGGGACGCGATGCTCACGAGGCTCGCCGACATGCTTCAGACGGATGCGAGCGAGCGAGTGATTGCGGTCGGCGACTTCAACGCGTCCTCGACCGATCGCGCCTTCAGGCAGGTTACGGCCCGGCTCAGCGCGGCGAATCAGGATGACGGACTATTCGGGTTCACCTGGCCGGCATCGCCGATGCCCGTCGCCCGGCTGGACCACGTGCTGCAGCGCGGGATGCAGGTGACCGGCAACACGGTGTTCTCTGCTGGCGAGAGCGATCACCTCGCCGTGCTGGCGACCATGAACCTCTCACGCAGCCGGGCTCAGGCGAGGATCGCGGCGACCTCGTCGAACGACGGCATCGAGGTCGTAGCCCCAACCCGGGTGACCGACACCGACGAGGCGACGGTCGCCCAGCGCAGTGCCTCCACCATGGTTTCCTCGGTGGGCGCCCCGGTGGACGTCGCGAGGCGTGCCACGAGAGCTCCCACGAAAGTATCGCCGGCGGCCGTCGTGTCCACGGCCTCGACCGGGCGCGCCGGGGCAAGGCCCAGCACTTCGCCGTCGTAGGCCACAACGCAGCCTTCGGAACCCAGCGTCACGATGGCCCAGGTCAGGCCGGTGCTCAGCGCTTCGGCCGCCTGCACCGGGTCGGACTCGCCCGTGAGCTCCTGGGCCTCGATCTGATTCGGCACCACGAGGTCGACCGAGGCGAGAAAGCCGTCGGGCAGGGGTACGACCGGCGCCGGTGTCAGCACCGTGAAGACCCCGGCCTCGCGGGCGAGCGCAATCGCTTCCACGAGCACGGGAATCGGTAGTTCGCACTGCATCACCAGGAAGGCCGCCGTCGAGATGGTCTCCCGCTGGGCGGCGTCGAGAGTGGTCACGGTGCTGTTTGCGCCGGACACGACGACGATTGAGTTCTCGCCGGAGTCCACCACGGAGATGTGCGCCGTTCCGGTGGGTTCTGTCGATGACGCCAACCCCGGGGAGCGGATGCCCTCGGCCGCGAGCAGCGCACGAAGCTCGTCGCCATAGGCATCCGTTCCCACGGCACCGACGAAGTCGACGGATGCGCCGAGTCGAGCCGCCGCCACGGCCTGGTTCAGCCCTTTGCCGCCCGGGACGGTCTCGAAACCGCTGCCGAAAATCGTCTCGCCGGGGCGGGGGAGCCGGCTCTGGCGAACGACGAGATCCATGTTGGCGCTGCCAAGTACCACAATTCTGTTCACCGTCTCAGTCTGCCATGGCAGAATAATCGGGTGAGTTCTCTTGAACAGCCAGAACAGCAGCCCACGCCCAACAACGACGGTTTTGATCCTGATCTAAGTCCGGAGTCTGTCATCGCTGCAGACACCCTCTCGGTGCACCGCTCGCCGCGCTACAAGAACTTCATGATCCTCGGCGCCGCCGTGGGCGTGGCCCTCGCGGTCGGGCTCACCGTGGGCTTCCCCGGCAGTGCCGACTTCACCAAGGCCCAGATCTTCGGTTTCCTGCTGTTGGCCTGCCTCGCGGTGGGTGTGCTGCTGGGAGGCATCGTGGCGCTGGTGCTCGATCGCGTCATCGGCCGCCGGACCCACACGGTGCTCGCGGATAGACTTGCACGGGATGATTCACCCGCCGCCTCCGGGCCGCACGAGTCAACCGACACCCACAATTTCCCTGAAAAATCCGAGTAGAGGGGCTATACAGTGGCCGGCGGCGACGGACAGTTAAATCACGATCTTCTTCCAGGCGAGAAGGGCCCCCAGGATGCCTGCGGCGTCTTCGGCGTGTGGGCACCCGGTGAAGAGGTGGCCAAGCTCAGCTACTTCGGGCTGTACGCGTTGCAGCACCGCGGCCAGGAATCGGCCGGAATCGCCACGAGCGACGGTTCGAAGATCCTCATCTACAAGGACATGGGACTTGTCTCACAGGTCTTCAACGAAGCCTCACTGAGCACCCTGCTCGGCCACATTGCGGTCGGACATACCCGGTACTCCACCACGGGGTCGTCGAGCTGGCAGAATGCGCAGCCCACCCTCGGTCGCACGTCGAGCGGAACCGTGGCCCTCGGTCACAACGGCAACCTGACCAACACGGCCGAGCTGCTCGAACTCGTGCGTGAGCGTTACCCCAAGGTGGACGGCGAGCTGGCGCGCGGCAACACGACGGACACCGCCGTGATCACCGCCCTCCTCACCGGAGACCTTGACCACACCCTCGAGGCCACCGCTCTGGAGGTGCTCCCGCGACTCCGCGGCGCGTACTGCCTCGTGTTCATGGACGAGACCACCCTCTACGCCGCCCGCGACCCACAGGGCGTTCGTCCGCTCGTGCTCGGTCGCCTCGAGCGCGGCTGGGTCGTTGCCTCCGAGACCGCCGCCCTCGACATCGTCGGCGCCAGCTTCGTGCGGGAGGTCGAACCCGGCGAGCTCATCACCATCGACGAAAACGGGCTGCGCACGCAACGGTTCGCCAAGGCCGACCCCAAGGGTTGCGTCTTCGAGTACGTCTACCTCGCCCGCCCCGACACCACGATCGCCGGTCGCGGCGTGCACGAGGCCCGGGTCGAGATGGGTCGCAGGCTCGCCGCGGAGCATCCGGTCGAGGCCGACCTTGTCATTCCGACGCCCGAGTCCGGCACCCCGGCCGCGATCGGCTATGCCCAGGCATCGGGCATCCCGTTCGGTCAGGGGCTCGTCAAGAACTCCTACGTGGGCCGCACCTTCATCGCCCCGTCACAGACCATCCGACAGCGCGGCATCCGCCTCAAGCTCAACCCGCTCAAGAACGTGATCAAGGGCAAGCGCCTGATCGTCGTCGATGACTCGATCGTGCGCGGCAACACGCAGCGCGCCCTCGTGAGCATGCTGCGCGAGGCCGGCGCCGCCGAGGTGCACGTGCGCATCTCGAGCCCGCCCATTACTTGGCCCTGCTTCTACGGAATCGACTTCGCGAGCCGCGCCGAACTGGTCGCGACCGGGCTGGAGATCGACGAGGTTCGCCAGTCGATTGGCGCCGACAGCCTCGGCTACCTCTCCGAAGACGGCATGATCGAGGCCACCGAGCAGCCGCGCGAGCGCCTGTGCACGGCGTGCTTCACCGGAATTTATCCCATCCCCCTGCCCGAATCACAGCACCTCGGTAAAAACCTGCTCGAGCGTGAACCGGCCAGCAACGGATGCGACCCCGGCCCCGACTCCGAGCTGGAGGCCGTGCTTGCCCCGACGATCCAGCGGGATAAAGCCCTCGCGGCGCTGGGACAGGTTCCGTTCGGCGATCCAGGAAGACAAGAATGACGAATTCGTCCTATGCAGCAGCCGGAGTAGACACCGCGGCCGGTGACCTCGCCGTCGAGCTGATGAAATCAGCCGTAGCCAAGACGCACGGTCCCGAGGTCTGGGGCGGCGTGGGCGGCTTCGCCGGACTCTTCGACGTGTCGTTCCTCACGTCCTATCGCCAGCCGCTGCTGGCCACGTCGACAGATGGCGTGGGCACCAAGGTCGCCATTGCTCAGGCCATCGACAAACACGACACGATCGGCCAGGACCTGGTGGGCATGGTCGTCGACGACATCATTGTCGTCGGCGCGCGTCCCCTGTTCATGACCGACTACATCGCCTGCGGCAAGGTCGTTCCCGAGCGCATCGCCTCGATCGTGGCCGGCATCGCCCGCGCCTGCTCGGAGACCGGCACGGCCCTCGTCGGCGGCGAGACCGCCGAACACCCCGGCCTGTTGGGCGTGGACGACTACGATGTGGCCGGCGCGGCCACCGGTGTGGTCGAGGCCGACCAGGTTCTCGGCTCCGACAAGGTGCGTTCGGGAGACGTCGTCATTGCGATGGCCTCGTCCGGGCTGCACTCCAACGGGTACTCGCTCGTGCGCCACATTCTGGCTCAGCGCGGCATCGGCTACACGGACACCTCCGCTGAACTCGGCGGCGTCGTCGGCGAGGTGCTGCTTGAGCCACCCGCCTCTACACCGGGCCGCTGCTCGACGTGCTCGCCGACACCGACCTCGCCGGGGCCATCCACGCCCTCAGTCACGTGACCGGCGGCGGCATCGCGGCGAACCTCGCACGCGTGCTGCCGGTGGGATCCTGGGTCGAGGTCGACCGCTCCACCTGGTCGCCCGCTCCCGTGTTCCGCGTGCTCAGCGACATGGCCGGCACCTCGCTCGAGAGCGCTGAAGGCACCTGGAACCTCGGCGTGGGCATGTTCGCCGTCGTCGACGCGGGCTCCGCATCATCCGTCATCGCTCGCCTGGCCTCAAGTGGAATCCCCGCCTGGGTCACCGGGCGCGTATCGATGGCGCCGCACGACATTACGGGCTTCGAGCAGGGCGCCAAGGGCGTGAACGGCGGCGCCGTGCGCCTCGTGGGCTCGTTCGCAGGCTAACTCAAACGGATGCCGTGGGCGTCTGGGCACGCCCTTGTGAACGGCGCCCGAACCGCTCCGCGGTTGACGGGGTCAGCGACGCGGAAAGGCCCTCGGCGAACGAACGCCGGGGGCCTGTGCGTGAACTGGGCGACGTGCCCGGTGCGGGCTAGGCTCGTCGCTGCTCGTCTTCGGTGGCGTAGTGATCGACGTACTGGTCGTCGTCATCGTCGTCGGAGTCCGTGGCAGCCGCAGCCTTCTCGGCCTTGTCTTTCTCGTACTCCGGCCACTTGGCCAGATCCTCGTCGAGGCGCGGGTCGGACGGATGCCCGGTGAGCTCGCGTTCGAGCGCGTTGTAGTTCGTATCGGGACTGAAATACTTCAGCTCCCGAGCGACCTTGGTGTGCTTTGCTTTTTGACGGCCGCGCCCCATGCGTGACCCCCTTACGATGCCAGGCCGAGTGAGCCGGAGTCACTCGGGAGATTGCCGAACAAAATGTGTAGAACATGTTCAAAAAACTAAATGCCAGTTTAGCATGAC
>NZ_JPRS01000077.1 GCF_000738085.1 Cryobacterium sp. MLB-32 | reverse complement strand
TTGATTCTTGCACCAGTTGCATGATCCGCACAAACACGGAGCACAATGTGACTTCAACCCACGAGGAACACATCGCCTCAGCATCATGCGCGCCAACTGGATCACGTCAGCCGCGCCGGGGAAATGCTGATCAAGAGCCAGTTTCCGCCGCCACTGGATAATCACACGATGCCGAAGGGCGAGGAGGGCCAAATCGTGCATCTGTTGGAATAATACCTACTCCTATTGACATAATGTGCATTATCGGTCACGACCGTCAGGCGAGCTCATCACTGTCGGTGAACTCGCCTGCGCCATGATGTGCGCCCATGTTCAGGCACCGACGTAGGTCGCCAGATGCTGGCCCGTGATGGTGGATCGATCCGCGACAAGGTCGGTCGGTGTTCCCTCAAAGACGAGCCGTCCGCCGTCATGGCCAGCGCCGGGTCCCAGGTCGATGATCCAATCGGCGTGGGCCATCACGGCCTGATGGTGCTCGATGACGATGACGGACTTTCCGGAGTCGACAAGCCGGTCCAGCAGCCCAAGCAGATTTTCCACGTCGGCGAGGTGGAGGCCGGCGGTCGGCTCGTCCAGAACGTAGACATCGCCTTTCTCGGCCATGAACGTCGCGAGCTTCAGCCGCTGCCGCTCGCCACCGGACAGCGTCGGAAGCGGCTGTCCCAGGCTGAGATAGCCAAGGCCGACATCAACGAGTCGGAGCAGCACGGCATGGGCGGCCGGTATGCGCGCCTCCCCCACCCGGAAGAACGCCTCGGCCTCGGTGACCGACATCCTCAGCACCTCGCTGATATCGTGCCCACCCAGACGATACTCGAGCACGGACGCCTCGAATCGCTTGCCCTCGCAGACCTCACACTCGGTCGCCACGCCCGCCATGATGCCCAGGTCGGTGTAGATCACGCCGGCCCCATTACAGTTGGCACACGCGCCCTCAGAGTTTGAGCTGAACAGCGCCGGTTTCACGCCGTTGGCCTTCGCAAATGCCTTGCGAATGGGATCGAGCATCCCCGTGTACGTGGCCGGGTTGCTCCGCCGAGACCCTGTGATTGCGCCCTGATCGACGGTCACGACCCCCTCCCCACCGGACACGGAGCCCTGAATCAGGGAGCTTTTCCCCGAGCCGGCGACACCGGTCAGCACGGTCAGCACGCCCAGCGGAATATCCACATCGACATTGTTCAGGTTGTGCGTATCGGCCCCGCGTACCGCCATCATCCCCGAGGCGGCGCGAACGGACGGTTTCAGCGATGCCCTGTCGTCAAGGTGACGCCCGGTCAACGTGCCGCTGGCGCGGAGCCCCTCCACGGTCCCCTCGAAGACGAGCTCACCACCGGCAAAGCCGGCTCCGGGGCCGAGGTCGACAACATGATCCGCGATCACGATCATTTCGGGTTTATGTTCCACGACGAGCACCGTGTTGCCCTTGTCTCGCAGCTGCAGAAGCAGGGTGTTCATGCGCTGGATGTCGTGCGGGTGCAGGCCGATGGACGGCTCGTCAAAAACGTAGGTGACGTCGGTGAGGGACGACCCGAGGTGTCGAATCATCTTCGTGCGTTGCGATTCCCCGCCCGACAGGGTGCCCGAGGGTCGGTCGAGGGACAGGTAGCCCAGTCCGATCTCCACGAAGGAATTCAGTGTGTCCTGAAGCGCCCCCAGCAACGGCGCGACACCGGGTTCGTGCACTGTCCGCACCCAGCCGGCGAGGTCGCTGATCTGCATCGCGCACGCGTCAGCGATGCTCCTCCCGGCAATCGTTGATGACCGTGCGCCCTCGTTGAGACGAGTGCCCTGGCACTCGGGGCACACGGTGAAGGTCACGGCCCTCTCCACGAAGGCCCGGATGTGCGGCTGCAGCGCGTCGATATCCTTGGAAAGCATGGACTTCTGGAGCTTGGGGATGAGTCCCTCATACGTGAGGTTGATGCCACCGACCGTGATCTTCGTCGGCTCCTTGTGCAGCAGATCATGCATTTCCTTCGTGGTGAAGGCGCTGATGGGCTTGCTCGGGTCGAAGAATCCGCATCCGGTGAAGATGCGACCGAACCAGCCATCCATGCTGTAGCCCGGGATCGTGAGCGCGCCGTCGTTGAGGGACTTGCTGTCGTCGTAGAGGGCGGTCAGGTCGATGTCGGTCACGGATCCGCGCCCCTCGCAGCGGGAACACATTCCCCCGGTGATGCTGAACGTCCGACGTTCCTTGACAGTCCGTCCCCCGCGCTCCATTGATACGGCGCCGGAACCGCTGATCGACGCGACGTTGAAGGAATAGGCCTGGGGCGAGCCGATGTGCGGCTGGCCGAGCCGGCTGAACAGAATGCGGAGCAGGGCATTGGCGTCGGTGGCCGTGCCGACGGTGGAACGCGCGTTCGCGCCCATCCGCTCCTGGTCCACGATGATCGCGGTCGTCAGGCCGCTGAGCACATCGACGTCCGGCCGCGCCAGCGTCGGCATGAAGCCCTGCACGAACGCGCTGTAGGTTTCGTTGATCATCCGCTGCGACTCTGCGGCAATTGTGCCGAACACGAGCGAACTTTTGCCAGAACCGGAAACGCCCGTGAACACCGTGAGACGACGCTTGGGAATGTCGATGGAGATGTCTTTGAGATTGTTCTCACGCGCGCCCTGCACGCGGATCACATCGTGACTGTCCGAGCTGCGCGGTGCGCTCATCGCGTCGCCGTCACGGAGTCAGGGTGGCTGTTGGCGCCCGTGGGCAGGTGACGCGCCCACCACTCGAGAATCATCTCAAATCGCTGCAGCCGGTGCCGTGGACGCCCCGTGCGGCTCAGCTCGTGGTTCTCCCCCGGAAAGATGACGAGTTCGGTGGGGACGCCGACCCGGGTGAGCGCGGCATAGTATCGCTCGGCCTGCGAGAGCGGGCACCGGTAGTCCTGCTCGGAGTGCAGGACCAGCGTCGGTGTCGTGACCCGACCGACGACGGCCTGAGGGCTTTGTCTGGTCACCTGTTCCGGCTCACGACCGACATATTCTTCGCCGAAGAAGTCGCCGATGTCGGAGGTGCCGACAAAGGCCTCCGGGTCCAGGAATCCGCGCTCGACGATGGAAGCGGCGAAGCGATGGTCATGCGCGATAGTCCAGGCCGTCAGGTAGCCGCCGTACGAACCACCCATGATGCCCACCCGAGCCGGATCGAGTGCGTCGGACGATGCCAACGCGCCGTCAAAGAAATCCAGGACGTCGGTCATATCGACCGTGCCCATGGCCTGGCGGATCGCACGTCCGTGAGCCTGACCGTAGCCGGCCGACCCACGCGGATTGCAGAGAACGACGGCGTAGCCCGCGTCGACGTACACCTGTGCCTCGTCGAGAATCGCCACGGTGTACTGGGCGAACGGTCCCCCGTGAATGGTGAGCAGAACCGGATGCGGCCCCGGGCCTTCCGGGGTGAGGATCCAGCCGTGCACGGCGTGGCCGTCCCCGGCCGCGAACACAGTCTCCACGGGAGTCGACAGGCCACGTTCCCTCAGCTCTGCGGAAAAATCCGTCAGAATTCTCGGTTCGGATCCCGCAAGCATGAGCTCGCCCGACGACCGGGCGTGCTGTACCGCGACGATCACGGTGTCACCGACCACATCGTGGGCAGATGCAACGAGCGACCCCGGCAGAATCGAGGACACGATGGCATCGTCGGCCCTGTCCGGATCGATGCTCACGAGTTCTACTCGCCCGCGTATCGTCCTGTGCGCGAGAATGAGCCCGCCGTCCATCGCGCTGAGGCCTCCGCTCGGGTCGAGATCGACCGTCTCCGGATCGGTCAGCCGACGAACGCCGCCGCCCGATCCCATATCCAGCAGATAGGCGGAGGTATTCCGGGCGACAAAATCCCTGCCGCTCTCACCGACGTCGGTTGCCAGGAAACCCATGCTGTCTGCAGATACCCACCCCACGGACGAGACAGCCAGGTGGGATCGCGCATCGAGCACGCGTACGGGTTCAGCGGCGGGCCCCAGCGCAAACCTCCAGACCTCGGAACAGAGGTCCTCGTCGCGGCGGGCGTGACGCGCGGACACCGTGAGCACGGTGGCGCCGTCCGGCGATATCGCGAGGCCGGCATGGTCGTACTCCCCCGTGCTGAGCTGCCGGGCTTCGGGGATGGTCATGCCCGAATGCGAGGAATCCGAACCGAGTGCGGCCGCCGCGATGGCGGACCCTGGCTCCGCCCACACGTTCGGGGCGGTCACGACGAACACATGCGTGCGCCGATCGGTGGTGTAGCCGACCCCGTTTGCACGGTAGCGCCGCGTGAGGATTCGGCGGGCCGGCTCAGCTTCAGCGGTCACCCCGGGAATGGTGCCGTATCGGCCACTTTCCGGTACCCGGGCAAGGAAGACAATATCGTGGGATCCCGGACGCCACCGGAATTCACTGACGCCCAACGGCGCATCCGTCACCTGCACGGGTTCCCCACCCACGGCATCGACCACATAGACCTGGCCTCGACCGACTGGACCGCGGCGCACAAAGCCCAGGAGTCGCCCATCGGGTGAGAACCTCGGCAGCGAGTCGTTATGGCCGCGCGTCACCCGACGAGGCTCGTCGTCACTCCGTACGGCGACGGACCAGAGCTGACCCACGTAATCGTCGGAATCCAAATCAGGCCGCTGGACGGACACCACCGCCCGAGACCGATCCGGATGGATTGACGGACGAGAAACAGACCACAGCACGGCAATGTCGTGAGCTTTCACGGCTACACGGCGGTGAAACCGGTGACGTCACCGACATAGCGCGTGTTGTTCTCCGGCACGGGGTCAACCGCCGCCTGAACGATTTCGGCCGCGAATTCGCTCACGTTGTAGAGACGACCCGCGGCTTCCTTGCGGAGACCGAGCGCACCGGGGTTCGAGCGTTCCAAGAGGGTCGCGGTGATCGTTCCTTCGATCATGTCGCCGGAGACGACGACGAAGCCGATGCCGGCGTCCTCGAGCTGCGGGATGAGGGACCGGAGAGCATCTTCCCCGGCGCGCTTGCTGCGGGCAACGGGTTCGTACTCCGGCATTGTCGGCGTGGTGTCAATAAAGTGCGCCTGGTGGCTCGTGACGAACACGACGCGGGCCGTGTCTTCGAGGACGGGAAGAGCGGTCGTCAGCAGGTTGATCTGGGCATCGCGGTTGAGGAGCATGGCGTAATCCTCCGCCATACCGCTCTCCATGCCGCCGGAAGCATTCATCACGAGGATGTCGAGTCCCCCGTATTCGGCACTGATGGTGTCGAACATGGCGGCCACGGACGCCGGATCAGTGAGATCGGCACCGACCGTGATGGCCGTTCCGCCGCTGGCCCGAATGGAGTCCGCGAGCTTGTTCGCCCTGGCCGCTTTGTTGCGGTAATTGATGACGACGCGGGCGCCTGCCTCGGCAAAGTAGCCGACCGTATCCGCGCCGATACCTCGCGATGATCCGGTGACAAGGACACGCTTGCCGTCAAGTGATCCTGCTGCAAGTGGATTGGTCACGCATGCTCCTCAAAAAGATGGCACGCTCCCTCTCGCGGGCAGCCTGCTCGACTCTGAGACTATCAACCGCACAGCAAAAACCAGCCTCCTACCTGCTAGTTTCAATAGGAGAACCCTTCGGAAGGGGGCCATGTGGACGCATTCATCGCAGATTATGCATGGATCGTTTGGCTGGTGCTGATCCTGCTCTTCATCACCTTAGAAATGGTGACGCTCGAACTCACATTCCTGATGATCGCGCTCGGGAGCATCGGGGGTCTGGTGTCCGGATTGCTCGGTGCACCCTGGTGGCTGCAGCTCGTGATCGCCGCCGCTCTCGCGCTCGTTCTGCTGTTCGGGATCAAGCCTCCGCTCCTCCGCATTCTCAAGCGCGGAGGCGATCCGACCAAGACCAACGTGGACGCCCTGCTGGGCCTGAGCGGTAGCGTCGTGAAGTCGCTCGAAGCCGCCGGCGGACTCGTCCGGCTCGCCAACGGTGAGACCTGGACCGCTCGCCTGTCCCCCGACGTTCCGCAACGTGTGATCGAGCCCGGGGAACGGATCGTTGTCACTGCAATAGACGGGGCGACCGCCGTGGTCACCCCCGCTGAAAGGACTGCTTCATGACCGATTCCGCATCGATCATCACCCAAGTGATCGTGATCATCGTGATCGTGGCTCTCGTCGTCACCGTCATCGTGACGCTCGCGAAGTCCATCCGGATCATTCCCCAGGCGAGTGCCGGTGTCGTGGAGAGGCTGGGCCGGTACCACAAGACGCTCATGCCGGGCCTGAACATCCTGATTCCCTTTATCGACCGACTCCGCCCACTGATCGACATGCGCGAACAGGTGGTGTCCTTCCCGCCACAGCCGGTCATCACCGAAGACAACCTCGTCGTGTCCATCGACACGGTCGTTTATTTTCAAGTCACGGATGCTCGTGCCGCGACGTACGAAATCAACAACTACCTCGGTGCTGTCGAACAGCTCACCACGACCACGTTACGAAACGTCGTCGGTGGGCTCAACCTCGAAGAGGCTCTCACCAGCCGAGACAATATCAACGGCCAGCTGCGCATTGTGCTCGACGAGGCGACCGGCAAATGGGGCATCCGGGTGGGACGGGTGGAACTCAAGGCGATCGACCCACCCATCTCCATCCAGGACTCCATGGAGAAGCAGATGCGTGCCGAACGTGACCGCCGCGCGCTGATCCTGACTGCGGAGGGAACGAAACAGTCCGCAATCCTGACGGCCGAAGGTGCGCGGCAGGCCTCGATCCTGGAAGCGGAAGGATTCGCCAAGGCTGCGGTCCTGCGTGCCCAGGGCGAGGCCGAAGCGATCACCACCGTCTTCAAGGCCATCCACGACGGCGACGCCGATCCGAAGCTCCTCGCGTACCAGTATCTGCTCACCCTGCCCAAGCTCGCCGAGGGAAGCGCGAACAAGCTCTGGATTGTGCCGAGCGAACTCACGGAGGCGATGAAGGGTATCGGAACCGCCTTCGGCAGCAAGGGCGGCGACGGGACCACTCCTGCCAACCCCGCACCGACCCAGGGCTAGCGGGTGCCTGACCGTCGCCCCTCCGTCTTTCTCGCCCGACCGGGATCCCGGGTTATTGCGCACAGGGGATTGGCGATTGACGCGCCGGAGAATACCCTCCTGGCGTTCCTCGCCGCTCTGTCGAATGGCGCGACCCATCTAGAAACAGACGTGCACGCAAGCCTGGACGCGGTCGCGGTCATCAGTCATGATGCGGACCTGGCCCGGCTGGGGCGAGACGTGCGAATCGACCAACTCACCGTCCGGGAACTCACGCGCGTCGATCTCGGCCACGGACAGGGCGTTCCCTCCCTCGCCGAGGCTCTGGACGCCTTCCCGGAGGCTCTGTTCAATATCGACATCAAAGCCGATTCGGCGGTCGACCCCACCGTGCGCGCCGTTCTTGCCGCCCGAGCCACGCCGCGTGTGCTGATCACGTCGTTCTCCGAATCCCGCCGACGACGCGCCGTCGACCTCCTGCCTGGGGTCGCGACATCCGCATCATCCGCCGGAGTACTGAAGGCGCTTGTCGCGGCTACATTCGCGCCCCGGAGTACTCTCAGGCACACTCTGTCGGGAATCTCCGCCGTGCAGGTTCCGCCCACGTCCGGCGTTCTGCGTATCGTCACCCCCCGCTTCGTGCGCGCGGTGCAGGCGGTTGGTGTTGAGGTTCACGTCTGGACGGTCAATGAGGTCGCCGATATGGAACATCTGCTCGATCTCGGCGTGAATGGACTGGTCACGGACCGTGCGGACATCGCCAGCGAGCTCATTTCCCGTCGAACCTGAGAGTTACCCCCCAAAACGGGGATTGCGGAAAGGTAACACACAGCTTAATGGTTTACAACTGGGTATGCATCGCGATAAATGTGATTGCATCGCGAGAGGAGACCACACAATGGCTGACCGCAGTTTGC
>NZ_JPRS01000076.1 GCF_000738085.1 Cryobacterium sp. MLB-32 | reverse complement strand
CTCACGCCGAGACCAGGTAAACGAGCCTCGCGTGCTCCGGGACTGTTCGGTTCAGACGCCATCATCTGTTGATGTTACCCGTGGTCAGACAGGTCGGTTCGGCTTCTCATGGGGTTTCCCGCGGCGGCAGGCAGCCGGGCGACAAAACCCAGCGGTCAGCGGTCGACGGCAATCGCGTTGAGGGCGGCGAGATGGACAGTTATTCCATTCTGATTGCGTTGGTTCACCGGAAATGTTAGTCATAGGAGAAGGGCGCAGTACCGCTTCGGGCCCTGCAGCCGACAGATGGACGAAGAAGAGAGTTGCCATGGCAAGCGAGAACCCTCCGGTAAAAGAACCTGACGACGGCGATATTGAGGTTGGCGCGCCGAAGCAATGGGCGGCCGGGCTGCCTGGCGTGCTGCACTCCATGATTCCCGCACTCGAACATATGGGTGTGGATCGCACGAGAAAGACCCTGTTGTCGATGAACCAGAAAGACGGCTTTGATTGCATGAGCTGTGCGTGGCCGGACCCGGATCATCGCAAGGCCTTCGAGTTCTGTGAAAACGGCGCCAAGGCGGTCACCTGGGAAGCGACGCCCGTTGTCGTCTCGTCCAGTTTCTGGGCCGACCATC
>NZ_JPRS01000075.1 GCF_000738085.1 Cryobacterium sp. MLB-32 | reverse complement strand
TAGAACTCTAGGGACGACAGACAAACCTGTCTATCCGCATAAAGTCCCCAGTACAGGGGTAGAAATTTCGTCTAGTTATGGACTTCTGGGAGTATCGGTCGGAAAACCTGAAGCATTCTCGGTTTTCGATATCTGTCATCCACGCTGGAAGCGATAGGAGACCAGACGTACCACCTGCCCGAGCGGGTTGCTCCCAGCGCCATACGCCAGACTGAATGTCACACCAGAAGGAGCCGCATGAGTGAGCTAGCCACCGAGACCGGCACCACCGGACCATCGATCGTGTGGTTTCGCGACGACCTGCGCCTCGCCGACCACCCCGCCCTGCACCAGGCGATGACCCGCGGCGCCCCGGTCGTGGCGGTGTTCGTACTCGATGAGGAGTCTCCCGGTGTGCGCCCGCTTGGCGGTGCCTCCCGCTGGTGGCTGCACAACAGCCTGCTGTCTCTTACGGCCTCTCTCGCCCGACTGGGCGTACCGCTCGTGCTTCGTCGAGGCCCCGCAGAGACCATCATCACGGAGCTCGCCGCCGCGACCGCGGCATCGGCTGTCTATTGGAATCGGCGTTACGGTCAGGCGGAACGCGACGTCGACACCCGCGTCAAGGCCCGGTTGCGCACCGCCGGAACCGAGGCGCAGAGCTTCGCCGGCTCACTGCTCTTCGAACCGTGGACGATTCAGACCGGCCAGGGTAATCCCTACTCCGTCTTCACCCCGTTCTGGCGCGCCTGCCTTGCCGCCCCCCTACCGCGCGCCCCGCACCCGGCCCCCGGCTCTCTCGCGCGGTGGCCAGGCGAGGTTCCGTCCGACGACCTCGCGACGTGGCACCTCGAACCAACCCGGCCGGACTGGGCCGACGGCTTGCGGGCCCTGTGGCAGCCGGGTGAGGCATCCGCTCAGGAGCGGCTCGCCGATTTTCTGCACGAGAGCCTCGGTCGCTATGCCGACGAGCGCGACCTGCCGGCCGAAGACGCCACCTCGCGGTTGTCCCCGCACCTGCGCTGGGGAGAAGTCAGCCCGTACCAGGTGTGGCATGAAACCCGACTGGCGAGCGAGGGCCTGACCGGCTCTGCCGCGAAGGGTGCCGTACGCTTTCTCACCGAGCTGGGCTGGCGCGAGTTCAGCTACCACGTGCTGTTCCATGCCCCCCAGATCGCCACCGACAATTGGAAGCCCGATTTCGATGCCTTCCCCTGGCAGCCCCTCGACCAGAACGCTCTCGAGGCCTGGCAGCAGGGACGCACCGGGTTTGCGCTCGTCGACGCGGGCATGCGGGAGCTGTGGCGCACGGGAACCATGCACAACCGGGTGCGCATGGTCACGGCGTCGTTTCTCACCAAGAACCTCCTCATCGATTGGCGCGAGGGCGAACGGTGGTTCTGGGACACCCTCGTCGACGCCGACCCGGCGAGCAACCCCGCCAGTTGGCAGTGGGTCGCCGGCTCCGGAGCGGATGCGGCACCCTACTTCCGTATTTTCAATCCCGAGCTGCAGTTCGCCAAGTTCGATCCGCATCAGTCCTATGTGCGCGCCAACGTGCCGGAGTGGGGAACGGATGCCTACCCCGAGCCGATCGTGGACCTCGGCGAGACACGACGCGCGGCCCTGGCCGCGTACGAGACCGTGAAGGCCGCGAAGGGGCTCTAGTTCGGTGCAAAGGACCGTGGTTCAGAGGCGGCGCTCGAGCACGTAATCGTTTTCGAGCACGCCCCCCAGGAGGAATGTCTTGCTGCCCACGCGGGTGAAGCCCTGCTTTTCGTAGAAACGGATGGCGCGGGCGTTGAGTTGGTTCACACCGAGCCACGCACCCTCGGCACCGCGTTCGCGGGCCACCTCCAGGGTCGCCGCCATCAGCGCCGCGGCAAGCCCGCCGCCATGACTGCCGGCGCGCACGTAGCACTTGCTCACCTCGATGGTGGGGCGGATGGCGATCGCCGCGCTCACGTCGGGGTCGGTCGGGCCGCCGAAATTCATCATGGTGTAACCGAGCAGGGTGTCATCAACGTCGGCCACGAGCAGGATGCGTCCGGGGTCTGCCAGGTAGGCCCGGAAATTGCGCTCACCCAGAACGTCCCGTAAAAATTCTTCGATGGCGGCGACGGTGGTGTCCGGCGGACAGGCCAACTCGAAAGTGGCGGCGGCCAGCTCGGCCAGTGCCGGGGCATCCGCTGTGGTCGCGATCCGTATTGTGCTCACGGCTCAACACTAGGCCGCGGCTACGGCTTCTCGCTCTGGTCCCTCCTCGTCGTCGGAGGAGAAGGCCACCCAGAAGCTCAGGCAGCAGAGCACGAGCGACCCCAGGGTCAGCGGGTTTTGGAAGTACACGACCCAGAACCCGAGCTTCGGCGGCGACGCGACCACCCCACCGATCACGTCGGCGGCAAGAACTGCGCTTGCGTCGTCGGCCTCATTGGCGTCTCCCCGGGTCACGAGACCGCCGTCGGCATTCACGGCCACAAACCGGTGGGTCACCACATGGCCATCACGCATAAAGGTGATCACCTGACCCAGGGAATATTCGTGGGCCTGAACCACCACCAGGCTTTCGGGTGGGATGGTCGGGATCATCGACCCCGTCTGCACCACGTAGGCGCGGTAGGGCAAGATCCCCGTGGCGATCAGAACGACGGGCGCCCCGACCAGGGCCACTACGGTGACGACAATCGCCACCATTCTCACAATCCTCGCCACGGTCCTCGTCCCTCGATGTTCACCGGAAATCGGGAGCGGATGCCGACGACTGTTGGCGGCTTCCGCTCCCGACGTACTCACCTAGGGCGTCTGACCGACCTGCGTGGCCACGATCTGGTACGGGAGTCCGTAGCCTGCAATCGTCGGGGCAGGTTGGTTTTTCTGCGCAACGGGGAATGCGTTCCAGGTGCCGCCGCCGGCTTCACTCTGCTTCACGAGCTTCCCCGCGTAAGCGAAGGTGAACGACACGTTTCCGGACACACCAGGCGCCATGTCAGAGGCGAGCTTGTAGGACGGCAGGAGAGGGTTACACAGCCCTGCGCTCGGACCAAACGGTCCGCAGGTGTTGTCCGTCACCGCCACGTTGGACTTCCCGTCGCTCAGGTTGGTCGAGTCCAACAGGGCGGTGCCGTTTGCCGCGAGGTGGAACTCGCCGTACGTGCCGAGGTCGTTCAGCGCGTGCAGGGCTTCGGGGTTGTTGAAGACGACCCACACATCCTGGTTGTTCAGGCCGGTGTTGGTGTAGCGCGAGGTCACGGTCTGCGGAGTGCCGGGCAGAAGGTTCGTGAATGTCAGTCCCAGGCTGTCCGTCCCCGTCCCATCGGTACCGGCTACCTTGATCGAGCCGACGGTGCCAGAGACCTGTCCCTGAGCAGTGTCGGTGAAGTATGCCCCGGTCGGGCCCAATGCCGCGAGAGCCATTGACAGGGCCACAGCCACTCCGCCGGCCCCGAAAATCATTTTCTTACGACTTTTCATTTTGTTCACGTTCGTCCTTTTCTCGTAATCGAGTCGTGCAGAACGGAACGACAGTGTGGATCCCCACCATCCCCCCAATGAAAACCCTATGAAGGACAGACGATACTGTCTGTCCCCTTTTGCCCCCCACAAGTCGGGTCGACAGATCTGTGACTACCCCCAGAACAACCGAAAAAGCGGGCAGCCGCCCCACGGAGTCGTGGAGTCGGCTACCCGCCGTGCAGCGATGTAGGCGCTTGAGAAGTCAGGCGGAGCGAACCACCTTAGAAGAAGCGAGCATAGGCTCCCACGGTGAGGAAGCTCGGGAACTCGGGTTCGAGCGCCGCCGTGCGCAGCACCTGCAGGGCGTCGTCGTAGCGGTCGCCGGCTGCGCGCTCGAGGCCGGCAACGGTCTCGGCGAGGAGCTCTTCAACCCAGGCGGAATCGATGCGGCGCCCTTCCACCGTGACCGAGTTCTCGTGGATCCACTGCCACAGCTGTGAACGTGAGATCTCTGCGGTGGCGGCGTCTTCCATCAGATTGTCGATGGCCGCGGCCCCGACGCCACGGAGCCAGCTCTCGATGTAGCGCAGGGAGACGAGCAGGTTGCTGCGCACTCCGTCTTCGGAGATGGTGCCCCCGATCGAGCCCACGTCGAGCAGCTGTGCTGCGGTCACCTCAACCTCGGGGCGCGTGCGCTCGAGCTGGTTGGCGTTCTCGCCGAGCACCTCGTCGAACTCGGCCTGCGCCGTGGGGATCAGGTCCGGGTGGGCCACCCAGGTGCCGTCGAAACCGTCCGTCGCCTCGCGGCGCTTGTCGGCCGTCACCTGCGCGAAAGCACGCTCGGTCACCTCCGGGTCGCGGCGGTTCGGGATGAACGCGCTCATGCCGCCGATGGCGTAGGCGCCGCGGCGGTGGCAGGTCGCCACGAGCAGTTCGGTGTAGGCGCGCATGCAGGGCACGGTCATGGTGATCTGCTTGCGGTCGGGGAAGACGAAGCGGCGACCGCGGGCCCGGAACGTCTTGATGATGCTGAAGATGTAGTCCCAGCGCCCGGCGTTCAGTCCGGCACAGTGGTCGCGCAGTTCGAAGAGGATCTCGTCCATCTCAAAGGCGGCCTGGATCGTCTCGATGAGCACCGTGGCCCGGATGGTGCCGTGCTCGATTCCGAGGCGGTCCTCGGAATAGCTGAAGATGTCATCCCACAGACGAGCTTCCTTGTGGCTTTCGAGCTTCGGCAGGTAGAAGTACGGTCCGTTGCCCTTTTCGATCAGCTTCTGGGCATTGTGGAAGAAATACAGGCCGAAGTCGATCAGGCTTCCCGATGCCTTCATGCGACGGCTGGCCCGGTCGACGAAGGTCACGTGCTTCTCCACGAGGTGCCAGCCGCGCGGGCGCATCACGATCGTGGGGGTCTGCTCGCCCACGGTGTACTGCTTGCCCTCGGGGCTGGTGTAGCTGAGCTGGTCACGCACGGCATCGATGAGGGTGATCTGGCCTTCGACCACATTCGCCCAGGTAGGGCTCGTCGCGTCTTCCTGGTCGGCAAGCCACACCTTCGCACCGGAGTTCAACGCGTTGATGGCCATCTTGCGGTCGGTGGGTCCGGTGATTTCCACGCGACGGTCCTCGAGACCGGGACCGGCGCCGGCGACGGTCCACTCGGTGTCCTGACGGATGTGCGCGGTCTCGTTCAGGAATTTGGGGTCCCGCCCGTTCGCGGCATCCACCCGGGTCTGCAACCGAGCGGCCAGCAGGTCGTGCCGGGTGCCGGCGAATCGTTCGTGGAGTTCGGCGAGGAACTCGAGCGCCTCCGGCGTGAGCACCTCGTCGTAGCGGTCGCCGAGCGGCCCGGTGACCTCGAGGTGCGGGCGAATCGTGGCGAAGCTGCCGGTGTTGGTCTTGACCTGGGTCGCGCCTGTCGCCGGGCGATCGATGGTCCCAGGGATTGTGGTCGTCATGGTGAATCTCCTCAAGTGATGGTTGCGCTGCGGGGTGGTGGTGATGCCGGTTGCCTACGCCATAACTCTCTCGCCTACGCACGCACCCGAACCGGAATTGTTTGTGAGAATAAATGCAGTTCTTCTGTTTTATGAAACTTTTTCGTGCCACACTGAGCCATGGTCAGTTCCGGCACCGTCACTCTTCCCCCGCTCATCGAAGAAAAATCTGAGCTGGATGCGCTCACCCTGGGTCGCCGCATCCGTGAACTGCGTGCCGAGAAGCGCATGACGCTCGACACCCTGGCCGCGGCCATCGATCGTGCGCCGTCGCAGCTGTCGATGATCGAGAACGGCAAGCGCGAACCGCGCCTCTCGATGCTGCGCACGATCGCTGCCGCTCTGGACACCACCGTCGACGATCTCTTGAAGACGGATGCCCCGTCCGAGCGGGCCGCCCTCGAAATCTCGGTCGAGCGTGCCCAGCGCGGTCCGGTCTTCGAAGCCCTGGGCCTGCCCCGCATCCGGGTGTCAAAGGGCCAGAGCGACGAAACCCTGCACACCATCCTGAGTCTGCACAACGAAATCGAACGTCTGCACCGCGAGCGCGCGGCGACCCCTGAGCAGGCGCGCCGAGCCAACGCGGAGCTGCGCGCGATCATGCGTCAGCAGGACAACTACTTCCCCGAACTCGAGGCACTCGCCCTTGAGTTGCTGGGGGCTGTCGGTCATTCGGGCGGCCCGGTGTCCCAGCAGCTCATCGCGGACATGGCGACGCACCTCGGATATTCACTGCACTACGTGAACGACCTGCCACATTCCACCCGCTCGGTCACCGACAAACTCAACGGGCGCATCTACCTGCCCACCGAGAGATCCGCCTCGGGGGACTCCCGCCCACCGATTCTGCAGGCCTTCGCCAGCCACCTCTGCGGTCACGACGAACCGAAAAATTACGCCGATTTTCTGCGGCAGCGCGTGGAAACGAACTATCTCACCGCCGCCATCCTGCTGCCGGAGCGCGATGCCGTGCGCATGCTCACCGAGGCGAAGACCCTGCGTCGCATCTCGATGGAGGATCTCCGCGATGCCTTCTCGGTGTCCTACGAGACCGCGGCGCACCGGTTCACCAACCTTGCGACGGCGCGGCTCGACATTCCGGTGCACTTCATGAAGGTGCATGAATCCGGCACGATCATCAAGGCCTACGAAAACGACTCGGTGCGGTTTCCGAGCGATGCCCTCGGCGCGGTCGAGGGCGCGACCGTGTGCCGCACCTGGACCGCGCGAACGGTCTTCGACGTGGCCGACCGGTTCAGCGCCTTCTATCAATACACCGATATGCAGGCCGGAACGTTCTGGTGTACGTCCCGAATCGAGAAGGCCAAGGAGGGCGAGTATTCGGTGAGCGTGGGTGTTCCCTTCAACGAGGTGAAGTGGTTCCGCGGCCGCGAGACGCCCAACCGTTCGGTGTCGAAGTGCCCCGACGAGTCCTGCTGCCGGATGCCCCCGAGCAATCTGGCCGATCGCTGGGCGGCCAACTCCTGGCCGGCCGCCCGCACGCCCACAAGCCTGCTCGCTGCCCTGCCCACCGGCACGTTCCCCGGAGTCGACCAGACCGAGGTCTACCAGTTTCTCGAGAACCATTCCCCCAAGGTTTCCGCCTAACCATTCCAGATCTGAGGGCCGGCCAGCAGGGTCTCCTCAGGAAATGCAACGCATTTCCCTATCCCACGGTGGCGCGAAGCGCCCGACCAGCTCGAACGCTCATCCGTCACGCCTCGACGAACGAACCGACAGACGAAAAACCCGCCCGTCCAGACCTGAGGGACAGGAAAACCGCCGGTCGAGGCGCGAGGCACGAGCGATCGAGACCAGGCGAGACGTTCCGCCGGGCCGAGTCGCGGTGCCACCGTGACGAACGGAAGCTCAGCGCTCGCGGGTGATCTCTACCGTCACGAACAGCTGGGACCCGAAGGGACCCGCATACACGCCGCGGAGCGGCGCCACGTCGTTGTAGTCGCGTCCCCGGCCCACCGCGACGTGCCAGTCTCCGATGTCGATGGAGTTGGTCGGGTCGAATCCGCGCCACTGCCCGCAGAACCACTCGACCCAGGCGTGGGATTCGCCCACGACCGTCTCGCCGATCTCGGCATCCGGTTTCGGGTGAAGATAGCCGGAAACATAACGAGCGGGGATACCGACCGAGCGCAGGGCGCCGAGGGCGATGTGGGTGATGTCCTGGCACACGCCCCGCCCGTCAACCCAGGCCTCCTTCGCCGTGGAATGCACCCCCGTGACCCCGTGCATGTACTGCATGCGGTCACCGATGACCTCGCAAATCTCAAGGGCCGCATCGGTCGGCCGGAGGTGCCGAGCGGCGATCTCGGCCGCCAACTTCTCCACCTCTGGCGAAGGTTCCGTGAGGAGGGTCTGCCACGAGTGTTCGATGGAGGCCGTCGTCGCCGCGGACACCCTCTCGAGGTCCGGCCAGAGCACCGAATCCTCCGGGCACGGGGCCGGATGTACCTCGACGAGGCTCACGGCCGTGAGCGAGAGCTCGCGGTGGGGGGTCAGAACTTCGAATGACGAGACCTTGGTTCCCCAGTAGTCCAGGTACCCGTGCTGGCCGGACACCGGAGAAATATCGAGGTGAGAGAACAGCACGAATTGGTCGCTCGAGCTCACGGGAAGCATGCGGGCTTCGTTGTATGAGGCCCCCACCTCGCCCTCGTAGCGGTATCCCGTGACGTGGCGGATGCGCAGGCGGTTCATGATGCCTCCCCCGTCCAGGACTGGGAGGCGTGGGTCGGAAAGTAGCGGTCAGCGATGGCCTCCGAGGCAGTGCTCGTGGCTCGCTGCACGATGGCCATCTGTTCGGGCAAATCGCTCAGCACCTCTGTGATCGGCTTATATTCCAACTGGCTGCGGATGCGTCCGAGCAGACGCAGCGACCGGTCCGACACCCCGACACGGTCCATGCGCGGTTCCATCTCGCGCAGGCACCTCTCGGCCTGGGTGATGGAGTAGACCACGGAGCGCGGGAACAACCGGTCGAGGAGCAGATATTCGGCCGCATTCTGGGCCGACGAGACACCGCGATAGGTACGCAAATACGATTCGTAGGCACCGCAGGATCGCAAAATGGTGGTCCAGGACGGCGCGCTCGCGTGGGTGAGCGACCGGGTGGCGAGAAGCCGGGAGGTCATGTTGGCTTGCTCGAGGCTGCGGCCCAGCGTGAAGAACAACCACGCTTCGTCGCGGCTCGCGCTCGACTCCACAATTCCCACCGCGAGCGCCGCGCGTTCACGCACCCAGGCGAAGTAGTCGTGGGTCTTTTCGCTCGCGATCTTTCGCGGCATCCGGGCGTGAGTGGCGTTGAGGCACTCCCACAGCTCTGTAGACACGATTTCGCGAGCGCGGCGGGCATTCTCCCGCGCGGCGCCGAGCGCATACGCGATTGATCCCGGATGCATGCGGTCAAGAGCGAGGGTGGCGAGCACGTCCGCCCGGGTGATCAGCCGCCCTGTCGCCGCATCGTGGCCCATCAGGTGCAGCAACGACCGGCAGGCGGTGTTCTCGTCAATCCACGGGTCTTCGAGAAGCAGTTGCAGGTGCGCATCGAGAATACGCGCGGTCCCGTCGCTGCGCTCGATGTAGCGCCCGATCCAAAACAGACTCTCTGCGATCCGACTGAGCATTACGCTGCCCCCTCCACGAGTCCCTGTTGCTGCATTTGCGGCTGACTGCTGCGAGCAGGCGCACCCTCGGGCGGTGCCTGATCGACGGGCACGTGGTCGCTCGGCTTTCGAATGACGGGAATGGACTGGGTCGTCGCGGCCTGCTCGGCGACAAGCTCCGGAATCCCCCGCCCGGACACGTCCACGAAGTCCCGCGCCGTGCCGAGTACCCAGGTGTCCTTGGATCCGCCGCCCTGGCTGGAGTTGACGACGAGCTCTCCCTCCGGCAGCGCAACCCGGGTGAGACCGCCCGGGAGCACCCAGACGTCCGTTCCGTCGTTGACGGCGAAGGGCCGGAGATCGGCGTGCCGGGGACGCAGTCCCTCTTCGACGAGCGTGGGGATAGTGGACAGCTGAACGACCGGCTGGGCGATCCATCCCCGCGGATCGTTGATCAGTTGGCGGCGCAGCGTGTCCAGTTCTTTCCGGGACGCAGCGGGGCCCACCACGAGCCCTTTGCCGCCGGAACCGTCGACGGGCTTCACGACGAGTTCGTCGAGCCGGTCGAGCACCTCGTCGAGCGCGCCGGGATCTTCGAGGCGCCACGTGTCGACATTGGGGATGATCGCGTCCTCACCGAGGTAGTACTTGATGAGGTCGGGCAGGTAGGTGTAGACGAGCTTGTCGTCCGCCACCCCGTTTCCCACGGCGTTGGCGATGGTCACGTTGCCGAGGCGCGCGGCCATCATGATTCCCGGCGACCCGAGCTCCGAATCGGCACGAAACTGCAGCGGATCGAGGAACTCGTCGTCCACGCGGCGATAGATCACGTCGACACGGGTCGGCCCCGCGGTGGTGCGCATCCACACGTGTCCGCCGGAGCAGAACAGGTCGCGCCCTTCGACGAGCTCCACTCCCATCAAGCGGGCCAGGAGCGTGTGCTCGAAATACGCCGAGTTGTAGATCCCCGGCGTCAGCACCACGATCGTGGGGTCTCCCCCGCACGCCGGCGCCGCCGCGCGCAGGCCTGCAGGAGCTTGCCGGGATAGTCGCCCACGGGCCGAATCGACATCGATGAAAACAGCTCGGGCAGAGTCTGAGCCATCACGCGCCGGTTGGAGATGACGTAGCTGACACCGCTCGGCACGCGCACGTTGTCTTCGAGCACCCGCCAGGCGCCCTTTTCATCGCGGATGAGATCGATTCCGGACACCTGAATGCGCACGTTGTTCGCCGACACGATTCCCGCTGCCTGTCGGTGAAAGTGCGTGGAGGAACTGATCAGACCGGCCGGGATCACCCCGTCTCGCACCGCCGCCTGCGGGCCGTAGATGTCCTCCAGAAAGGCTTCGAGCGCCAGGACCCGCTGCGTGATCCCCGATTCAACGGTGACCCACTCCGGTTGCTCGATCACTCGCGGAACGGCGTCGAGCGGGAACGGTCGTTCCTCACCCGCGAAGTCGAAGGTGACCCCCTGGGCCAGATACGAGCTCGCCAAGGCGTCGGCGCGCCCGCGCAACTCTTCCTGGGTCATCCGCGCGAGCGCGCTGTAGACGTCTTTATAGGCCGCGCGAGCTTCGCCCCGGTCAAGGGACGAGGTGTCGGGGAACATCTCGTCCCACGGGCGCGCGGCATCTCGGCGGGGACGCGAAGAAGAGGTACTGCCATATCCAGCGAACAGGTCGACCATGACGCGAGCGTAGTGCCCGAGTGTTGCGGCTGCGTTTCGGCCAAAAGGGGCATGCCGGCACGGTTCCTTTGCTGGGCTTCCGGAGCGCGAATCCATCCAACCCTTTCTGGGGGCAATTTGTATGCAAAGATTCTATGTACTCAGGCGTTTTAGCATGTTCGTGCCAGTGCAAGCGCAGCTTCACCCCTATATTGCATACATTGGCGTCGGCAGCCATACCGGACTGCGGTGCCCAAACATGAAACGTGAACAGTCCGTGATCCCCTCCGTCCCTCGCCGCAGCCGCAGCCGCAAGGATGAAACGCCGGGCGCACGTTCCAGCCAGCGCCGCTGGGTTCCCGTGGCGGGCGTCTGCGCGGTCGCCGGCCTCGTTCTCGCGGCGCTCGTCCTCGTGCCGCGGGGTGACACGATCGACTGGTTCCTGCAGCGGATGCCGCTGACCGTGGGCGCTTCCCTCGCGACGACGGCGCTGGCCGCGGTGACGGGCATCCTCTTGGCCCCGATTGCTGCCCGCCGAGGCACCAGCCGTGAGCGTGCGCTGCGCGCCGTGGCACTCGGGGGATATGTCGTGCCCGCTCTCTGGGTGACTCTCGCGCTCGTGGCCACCATCGCGTCCACGCCGGGGAGCACGCTCCCGTCACGGTATATGCCGATCATGGAGTCCGGCCCCGAATGGCTGGCCTCGCTCGCGCTTCCTCTGATTGCCCTCACCGCGGGGTTGGGCGCGGCCCTGGCCCGTCAACTCGCCCAGGCATCCGGCGGCCTGTTGGACTCCGATCGCGTTCGCACGATGCTCAGCCGTGGACTTTCCAACAGATATGTCTTCCACCGTCACGTTCTGCCACGTGTTTTCCCCACGGCAGCAGCGGTGCTCATCCTGCACTTTCTGGGCCTATCCCTCGGACTCCTGATCTTTGACGCGATCGTGACGCGCGATCTCCCCCCAACTGTCGCCCCTGCGCCGGGGACCGCCCCGTGGGGGTCGATAGCCCGAGACACCCTGCAGAGCTCGGCCGAAAACCTCGTCGCAGGGTGGGCGCCGATCGTCCTTGTGCTGCTGACTCTGGCCTCGATGGCGGCTCTCGGTCTCGCTATCCGGCGAAGGCTGCGTGTCGTGGCACCCTCTGGGACTTTTCCGAGTTTCCCTGACGCTACTGCCGAACCCGCCGACTCCGATGAGCCGACGCCGTCCATCTGGTATCGCTCCTCAGCGCTGCTCGATATACGGGGTCTGCGCATCCGATCGGGGGCCGGGCCGGAGGCACCGGAAATTGTGTCGGGGGTATCGCTGACGATCGCTCGCGGGGAGGCTGTGGGCCTGCTCGGGAACGACTGCTCCGGGGCGCACGAGATTGCGCTCGCGATGGCCGGGCTTCTCGGCCCCGGACAGGCGATTTCCGGTGGGTCTATCCTCTTCGATGGCATCGAGCTGGTCGGGATGCCCGAGCGCTCCCTCACCAGGCTGCGGGGAACGGGAGTGGCCTACCTGCCGGCGAATCCTCTCGCGAGCCTGGACCCGGCGTTCACGGTCGCCGGCCATCTCCGTGCCCCTCTGCGCACGACCATGGGCCTGTCGACGGATGCCGCCAACGCACGGTCGCGAGAATTGCTCCGCTCTGTGGGCTTCAGCGACCCGGGCGCGGTTCTCGCGCTCCGGCCCGCGGATCTCACCCCGATCATGGCCGAGCGCGTGTTGATTGCCGGGACGATGTCCTGCAATCCTCATCTGCTCATCGCGCACGAGCCCGCCGCGACACTGGCGCCGCACGACGAGTCCCTCATCCTCATGCTCCTGCACCGGCTTCAGAAGGAACGCGGGCTCACGATCATCGTCGTCACCGGCAGCGTCCGGCTGCTGGCCGAGACGTGCCGCCAGGTGGCCGTGGTGCAGGCGGGCATGATCGTCGAGCATGCGTCAATCAGCGACCTCTTTGACGCGCCGCAGCATCCGTATACGCGCGAGCTACTGGCCGGCGACTCTACCCGCTAGTCGAAGCATCGACGCACGTACTGTCGACCTCACCGCCACGGGACATCATATTTCGCGCCGCCAGAATGTGCGATCGCATGGCGACTTCGGCCCACAGGGCGTCCCCGGACGCGAGGGCGGTGAGAATGTCCCGATGGTGGTGATTGGAACGAGCCCGGTGCTCCGCGCCGTTGGCCCGAAACCGACTCTCCATCATGGGCACACGCGACACCGACTCGGTGAGGGACAGCAACTGAGCGCTGCCTGACGCCACAACGATGGTCTGATGGAACTGGGCGTTGAGCACACCGAGCGCCGCAATGCCCGCGTCATCGGTCGCCTGCACGAAATCGTCCATCCGCACGATCAGCAACTCGAGGAGCTGGAGATCCGCGGCTTCGATTCGCGCAGCGGCCAGGCCCGCTGCCCGGCTCTCCAGCGCGGCACGCATGAAGTACGTTTCTCGCATCTGCTCCACGGTCCAGGCGAGCACGGTCGCACCCCTATTGGGAATGAACTCCACCAGCCCCGCCGAATCGAGCCGCCGCAGCGCTTCACGAACCGGAGTGCGGCTCACCCCGAGCTCTTCGGCCAGCGCCTGCTCTCGCAGCGTCGCGTGCGCCGGAAGCTCACCGGACAGAATGCGGGCCCGCAAAGACTCAAACGCCACCTGTGCGCCCGTCGTCGGGGCGGCATCCACCTCAGCCACTGCGCGCCGCCCCTCGGAAACCTAACCAGGTTACCTACCGGGGCTAGATACCTAACTCTGCCATACTCAACGAATTCCCTGAGGGGGGTAGACAGCACGTGCACAATCATGCATAGGTGCCACACTCTCGGTCGAATCAGTGCCGTGCGGTATCGTCAGCCTAGGGCGAATTGCCCCTAGTCGACAGGGCTGTCGCGACAGCGCAACTGCCCATGCCGTCTTGACTCCCCGTGAAAGGACCGCCATGGCCACCCGTGAA
>NZ_JPRS01000074.1 GCF_000738085.1 Cryobacterium sp. MLB-32 | reverse complement strand
GGACGACGAATACCGCGACGAACGGCCCCGACAGTCGGGGTCGGTCTAACACTCCTGGAGGAGTTTTACAAATGGCAACAGGTACCGTGAAATGGTTCAACGCTGAAAAGGGCTTCGGCTTTATCGCACCCGACGACGGAAGCGCCGATGTTTTCGCGCACTACTCCGCGATCGCGTCGAATGGCTACAAGTCCCTCGATGAGAACCAGAAGGTCGAGTTCGAGGTAACCCAGGGCCCCAAGGGTCCCCAGGCCGAGAACATCCGCGCCCTCTAAATAGAGCTCAGTAACGCCCTCGCCTCTGGCGGGGGCGTTACTTCGTTAACGGTCACGCAGCACAGAAGGGCCCGGTCAGGTCGACCGAGCCCTTCTGTGCTGCGTGACCAGGTGCTACTTGACCAGATCCTGCCAACCGTCTCCGTCTACATATTCGAAGATGAGGTTTGTCTCCGTATGGGCGACGGCAGGATGCTCCGCGAGGTGCTCGAGCACAAAGTCCCGCAGATCGGAGGCATCCGCTGCGGCCACGTGGAGCAGGTAGTCATCCGCTCCCGCCGTGTGAAAGAGTCCGATCACGCCGGGCCAGTGCGGTGCCGCATTTCGAAAGTCGTCGATCTGCACCCGCGCATGCTTCGCGAGCCGCACCGAGATGAGCGCCTGGAGCGAGGCGCCGAGGGCGGCCAGGTCGATATTCGCCCGGTAGCCGCGAATGTGGCCGAGTTGCTGCAGTCGGCGCAGCCGCAGCGACACGGTGGATTCCGCGACGCCGATTTCCGACGCCAGGGCCGCTCCCGATGCGCGCGCGTTCACCGACAGTGCGCGCAGGAGCGCACGGTCCACACGGTCAAGTTCTGGCTTCTTCGATTCCATCGGCATACTCCCTCGTTGCCAAGCAGTTTATGCGATTTTCAGGCCGCCTCGTGGCAGACTCTGCAGGCCCTCTTGCGCAGATGAACAGAATCTGTTTCTGTCAAGGTATGTTGCCACCGATGTCACGCATAGAGACCCGCGCCGTCCACTCTGGGATGGGCGGCGTCACCGAGAGCGGATCACACGTTCCCGTGATCGACCTGTCTACCACGAATCCCCTGACCGGTGTCGAATCGGGTGGCGAATCGTACGAAAACCTCGCAACGGGAGGTGAGCTGCAGCCGGGCGATTCCCCCGTGTATCAGCGCCTGTGGCAGCCCGGAGTCGCCCGATTCGAAGACGCCCTGTCCTCACTCGAAGGCAGCGAGGGCACCGTGGCATTCGCCTCGGGGATGGCGTCCCTGTCGGCCGTTCTTCTAGCCACGGTCACGGCGGGCAAAGCCCATGCGGTCGCCCTGCGCCCCCTGTACGGCGGAACGGATCACGTTCTCGCCACCGGCCTCCTGGGCACGACGGTCACCTGGACCGACGTCGCGGGCATCACTGCAGCGATCCGGCCCGATACCGGACTCGTGATACTCGAGAGCCCAGCCAATCCGACGCTCGAGCTCACCGACATCCGCTCCGTCGTCGCGGCCGCCGGCAGCGTTCCGGTGCTCGTGGACAACACCTTCGCCACTCCCGTGCTCCAGCGTCCGCTCGAGCACGGTGCGACCCTCGTGCTGCACAGCGCCACCAAGTATCTGGGGGGTCACGGCGATGCCATGGGTGGAACGGTTTCCGGACCGACAGAGTGGATGGTGCGACTGCGACAGGTGCGCGCGCTCACGGGTGGTCTGCTGCATCCGCTGTCTGCGTACCTGCTGCAGCGGGGGCTTCGTACTCTACCGGTGCGCGTGCGCGCCCAGCAGACGACGGCAGCCGAAATAGCCACCCGTCTCGAGGGCCACCCCGCGCTCACCCGCGTGCTCTACCCCGGCCTGCCCGGCCAAGACCCCCAGCACCTCATCGGACGGCAAACGGCGGGTGCCGGCTCGCTGATTGCCCTGGACTTCGTGGGCGGGTTCGACGCCGGCGTGCGATTCACGGAGGCCTGCAGCCTGATCACGCACACGGTATCACTCGGCGGAGTGGATTCCCTCGTACAGCACCCCGCATCCCTCACGCACCGTCCCGTCGAGGCGAGCGCTCGGCCGTCGGCCGGGATCGTGCGGCTGTCGATCGGTTTGGAGCATGTCGAGGACCTGATGGCGGACATTCTCGTCGCCTTGGAGGCCGCGCAGGCTGCTCCAGCGGCCGATGCCGTGGTGCTGTCCGCCTAACGCGGTTGGCTGGACCGGGTCGCGGGGTCTCGATCGCTCGTCCCTCGCGCCTCGACCAGCGGACGGGGCCAGCTCGATCGCTCGTGCCTCGCGCCTCGACCAGCGGTCGGAGTCAGCTCGATCGCTCGTGCCTCGCGCCTCGACCAGCGGTCGGGGCCAGCTCGATCGCTCGCGCCTCGCGCCCCGATCAGCGGACGGAGTCAGCTCCGGCCGAGTCGGCGACGGAGCAGGTCAATGCGCGCTTGCAACTGCGTGACACTCGCCTGCGCCACGGCCGGTCCGCCGCAGAGCCGGCGCAACTCGGCATGGATCATGCCGTGCGGTTCCTCCGCGAGCTTCGACCACATGCCCACAAGACTCGCGAGCAGCGTTCGCTGCTCCTTGAGCGTGCGATAGAGCGGCGGCGGGTCCAGCGGCGCGATCTCGCCCGTCACCGGGTCCTTGCGCTTGTCAGTGGAGCGTTTCGCCTGCCGGGACTGGTGGTGTCGCAGCAGCTCGGAGACCTGTTCCGGCTCCAGCAGGCCGGGGATGCCGATGAAGTCGAATTCCTCATCCGTGCCGGGTTCGGCGAGTTCGCCGAATTCGTCGCCGTTGAACATAACCATGTCAAACGTGGCCTGGGAGTCCAGCGCCTGCCAGGTGAATTCCTCTTCACCCAGATCGTCCGACGCCTTCTCGTCCTTGTTGGCCGCGGCCACCATGGCATCTTCGGGGTTGTACATACCGTCGTCGCCGTCTTCACGGTTGCTCCGGTCCAGCGCGTGGTCGCGTTCGAGCTCCATGGCATTGGCGAGACTCAGCAACCCGGGCACATTCGGCAGGAAGATCGACGCCGTCTCGCCGCGCCGACGAGCACGCACGAAACGGCCGATGGCCTGAGCGAAATAGAGCGGGGTGGCCGCGCTCGTGGCGTAGACCCCCACGGCCAGCCGCGGCACGTCGACACCCTCCGACACCATCCGCACGGCCACCATCCAGCGTCGGGTGTTCTTGGAGAACTCGTCGATGCGGTCGCTGGACTCTTTTTCATCCGAGAGAACGATCGTCACCGGTTCCCCGCAGATATCCTCAAGGATCACCGCGTAAGCCCGCGCCATGGTCTGGTCGGTCGCGATCACGAGGCCACCGGCATCCGGAATCCCTTGGCGCACGGCCGTGAGGCGCTGGTCCGCCGAGCGCAGCACCGCCGGAATCCACTGTCCCGTGGGCTCGAGCGCTGTGCGCCACGCCTGGCTGGTGATGTCCTTGGTGTTGCCCTCACCGAGTTTGGCTTCCATCTCCTCACCGGCCCGGGTGCGCCACTTCATGTGCCCCGCATAGACCATGAACATGACGGGGCGCACAACACCGTCCGCGAGGGCGCGGCCGTAGCCGTACGCGTAGTCGCTCTGCGACATGCGGATGCCGTGTTTGTCCGGCAGGTAGCTCACAAAGGGGATGGGCGACGTATCAGAGCGGAACGGGGTGCCGGTGAGGGACAGCCTCCGGGTGGCCGGACCAAAGGCCTCACGGATGGCGTCGCCCCAGCTGAGCGCGTCACCGCCGTGGTGAATCTCATCGAGGATCACGAGAGTGCGGCTCGACTCGGTCAGCCGCTTGTGCAGCGCGGCCCGGGCTGCCACCTGCGCGTAGGTCACCACGACGCCGTGGTAGTGGCTGCCGTAGATGCCGTCGGCGTTCTTGAACATGGGGTCCAGACGGATGCCCGCGCGCGCCGCGGCATCCGCCCACTGGTTCTTGAGATGCTCGGTGGGAGCGACCACCGTGATGCGGTCGATGGTGCGGCGGGAGCGCAGCTCGGCGGCGAGTCGCAGCGCGAACGTGGTCTTGCCGGCCCCCGGTGTCGCGGCGGCGAGAAAGTCTCGGGGCTCGTGCTGGAAATAGGCCTCGAGGGCCTCGGCCTGCCAGGCCCGCAACTTGCTTGCGGTGCCCCAGGCGGCTCGCTCCGGGAAGGAGGGGGACAAGTGTTCGGCTGCACTCGTTCCCTGCGCGGGACCGAAAACAGATGGAGTATTCACTCCTCCTCAAGATATCAAGTTGTGCCGCACCGCGTGTGTACCGACAGAATGAAAACATGACGAAGCAACAACATCCGTGGTCCCGTTACGTCGCCCTCGGGGATTCCTTTACCGAAGGTATCGGCGACCCCGAGCCCGCAAGCCCGGGCGGCAACCGGGGCTGGGCCGATCGAGTGGCCGACGTTCTCAGCGAAGGCACCGACGATTTCGCGTATGCGAACCTCGCCGTGCGCGGAAAATTGATCCGACAAATTTCTCACGAACAGATCGCACCGGCCCTTGCGCTGCACCCAGACCTCATCACATTCTCGGCCGGCGGTAACGACGTTCTGCGCCCCGGCACCGACCCGGACGAGATCGCGGCCCGCTGCGAGGAGGCCGTCAGCCGGCTCAGCCGCGACGGTGCAACCATCGTGTTGTTCACTGGGGCGGACGTGGGCTTCTCCCCGGTTTTCCGCGGGATTCGCGGCAAGGTCGCCATCTACAACGAAAACATGCGCGCCGTGGCGACCAAGTACGACTGCGTTGTGGCCGACATGTGGTCGCTGACGGAGATTCAGGACCCGCGCCTCTGGGCGCCCGACCGTTTGCACCTCAACGCGTTCGGACACCACACCGTAGCGCGCATGGTGCTCGCGTCACTGAACGTGGCCAACAGCCTTGAGCCACAGCAGCCCGAGCCGATGCCCGGGACCACGTGGCGGCAGGCGCGCACGGAAGATCTGGCTTGGGCTCGCACCTACCTCGTGCCGTGGGTGCTGAGGCGCATCCGCCATCAGTCCTCGGGCGACCACATCTCACCCAAACGCCCCCTTGCCGGGCCTTTTCTCGCCGACTAGAGCGGGTCACGGGCGGTGCCCGCCCCAGGCGCGTCAGTCAGGCCTGAGGCGGGACGGGGCCTGAGACGGGCCGGGCCGGGGGAGCTAACGTCCGGCGGCGAGTTCACCCGGGTGAGTGAAGCGCCAACCAGCACCCGGATCGGTGACCGCTGCGTCGAGCACGAGCGGCACGCTCACGTCAGTGTCTCCCACCGAGAAGTCAACGTCCCCGACGGCGTCACCGAGCGCTCCGGTCTGGATGCTGCGCGCTGTGATGGTGCCGGCGATGGGCGTGTCCGACCAGACGAGAGCGGATGCCTTCTCCCCCGCCACGGCGTTCGTCGTCTGTCCCCAGGGGGTTGTGTAGCTGCCGTAGACGGCGCCCTTCTCGGCGAGCGTCACGTTCTGGAAACCCGGCTTCACGCTCTCGATCAGCGCCGAAATGGCGTCGTTGAGCTCCGTGTGGGTGTCGCCGCCGAGTACGACACCCACCAGAGTGACCGTTTCGTCGCCGATCTGCACGTCGGTCGAAAAAAGCAGGCAGGCACCGGCGACATCCGTTGTGCCGGTTTTGATCCCGTCGACACCATTGGTGCCGAGAAGCTTATTCGTGCTCGTGACGGTACCGATCGTCGGCAGCACGGCTGTGGGCAGGGCCACGATCTCGGCCAGCGCGGGACTGCCCAGAACGAGCTTGGCCAGCTCTACGAGGTTCGCCGGGCTGCTCACACTGTTCGAGGAGATACCGCTCGTGTCCGCGACGACCGTGTCCGTCAAGCCGTGGTCGGTCAACCATGCGTTGGCGGCCTCGAGATAGGCGCTCTCCGACCCGTAGGCCCACACTGCAAGAGAGGCGGCGTAGTTGTTCGCCGACGGCAGGAGCATGGCTTCGAAGGCTTCCCGCTGGGTGAGGACCATCCCGGAGACGACCGGGGCCACTGAACCGTTCTCCGCGAGAGACTTGTAGTAGAGCTCGATGTCGGCATCGGTGAAGGTGATGTCGGGGCCGGCCTCATCAGCGCCGAGGGGTTTGGCCTCGAGAACCACGAGGGCCGTCACCATCTTGGTGATGCTGGCGATCGGCATGGCGGCCTGATCGCCGTTCGACGCCAGAACGCCGGGGAATCCGACGGCCCCGATCGCCCCCGTACCGAAACTCGGCCACTGCGGGGTCGCGGCGGGCTGCGTGAGCGGAACTGGTTGGCTGATCTCGGCTGCCGACGCCGGCACCGGGGCCAGCCCGGTGGCGGCGAGGTAGCCGAAACCCATCACTGCTACGAGGACGAGTGCGAAAACGGCGAGGCGTCTCCGGCGGTAGATCACACGGCGGGTCGGCATCCGTCAATCCTATAGACGCGCGCGCCTCACCGGGTGTCGGCGGGCGTCACCGCCGCAGCGCGTACAGCGCCACGGCGCTGGCCGACGCGACATTGAGCGAGTCGACCCCATGGAGCATGGGGATGGTGACCACCGTATCGGCAGCCGCCAGAGCGTGAGTGCTGAGCCCGTCCCCCTCAGCACCGAGCACGAGTGCCACTCGCTCCGGCGGGTCGATGGCGAAACGGTCGAGAGACACCGCCGTATCGCTCAGTGCGAGCGCGGCGAGATGGAATCCCGCGGCGTGCAGGAGCGGCGCGGCCTCACTCCATTCCGGCAGGCGGGTCCACGGCACCTGCAGAACGGTGCCCATGCTCACGCGCACGCTGCGACGGTACAGCGGATCGGCGCATCGCGGGGTAATCAGCACGGCGTCCGCGCCGAGTCCGGCCACAGAACGAAAAATTGCCCCGACATTGGTGTGGTCCACGATGTCCTCGAGAATCACGATTCGGCGCGCATCCCGGATGATGTCGGGGACCGACGCGAGCGCCGGTCGATGCATGGCAGCGAGCGCGCCTCGGTGCAGGTTGTAGCCCGTGAGCTTCTCCAGAACCGCAGACGTGCCGACATAGACCGGCACATCCGGCCACTCAGCCAACAGCCGTTCGGCATCGGGGAGCCATTGTTCCTGCACCAGCAGGGAACGCGGCTGGTGACCGGCCGCGATAGCGCGTCCGATCACCTTCGGGGACTCAGCGATGTAGAGCCCGTTTGCGGGCTCGGACACTCGGCGCAGCGCGACATCTGTCAGGCGCGAGTAGTCGCTCAGGTCGGGCAGATCGAGGTCGGTGATGGGAATGATCTGCACGAGTGGAACGCCTTTCGAGGGAGTGTAATCTCCAGCCTGACAGGTCAGGATTCAAATACGGAAAACAGACGAGTTTAGAATTGACGTGTGGGGTCTGTACAGCGCCCACAAGGATGGAGCATTCATGACGGCCGACCTGCTCCCGCCCGCCGCGACCCTGGCCGCCGAGACGCTCCCCGTCACCGACGACGAGACGGTCTCGGTCGACGCTCTGGCGGATGCTGTTATCGCGAACGACCAGCTCGACGCCGTGGCGGCCATCCTGCACGGCAAGCAAACCGTTGTACTCACGGGAGCCGGAGTCAGCACCGATTCGGGGATTCCCGATTACCGTGGCGAAGGCGCGCCGGTGCGTAATCCCATGACCTTCCAGACTTTCGCGGGCAACGAACGCGCCCGCAAACGGTATTGGGCCGGCAGCCACCTGGGCTGGCGGCACTTTCGTGCGGCCCAACCCAACCTGGGCCACGATTCACTCGTATTGCTTGAACGAGCGGGCATTGTCTCCGGAATCATCACGCAAAACGTCGACGGTCTCCACACCCGGGCCGGCTCACGCCATGTCGTCGAACTCCACGGGTCGATGGACCGCGTCATCTGCCTTGTCTGCGGACAGGCGTTCGGACGGGACAGCGTGGCGGCGCGACTCGAGGCCGCGAACCCGCTCCTGAACAGCCCGGACGCCGTGCGTCTCGCCCCGGATGGGGACGCCGACGTGGACGATATCGACGGTTTCATCATCCCCGCGTGCACCGTCTGCGGCGGGATGCTCAAACCTAACGTGGTGTTCTTCGGTGAGTTCGTGCCGACGGAGAGGTTCGCGTCCGCCCAGTCCCTGGTGCAGGGTGCCGACGCGCTCATCGTGGCGGGGTCGTCGCTCGCCGTGAATTCGGGCATCCGTTTGCTCGAGCAGGCACGGCGCCGCAAACTGCCGATCATCGTCATCAATCGGGGAGCGACGAAGGGGGACGGTCGCGCGGTCCTCAAGCTTGAAGCCGGAACCTCGGAGACCCTCGCCGGATTGGCCGAGCGCCTGTGCCCATAGAAGTGCCTGAGCCCACAGAAGTGCCTGAGCCCAGAGAAGTGCCTGAGCCCAGAGAAGTGCCTGAGCCCAGAAAGCAGAATGCGGCGCCGGAGCGGCCGACGCAACTATCCATCGTTCGGCACGGGCAAACAGAGTGGAATCGTCAGCAGCGTATCCAGGGCAGCACGGACATCCCTTTGAACTCCATCGGCCGAGCGCAGGCCGCAGAAGCCGGCGTGCGGCTGCGTGAACACACCTGGGACCGCGTGGTGAGCAGCCCTCTCGCGCGGGCGGAAGAAACGGCACGCATCATCGCCGGCGAACTGGGCCTTCCGCTCCCGCAGGTCGATGACGCCATGACGGAGCGTCACCACGGAGAGATGGAAGGGCTCACCTTCACCGAACGCCAGGCGCGCTTTCCCGACGGCGTGCCTGTTGCCGGACTCGAGACGCGCCAGCAGGTGCTCGATCGAGTGCTTCCCGCGTTAGCCCGCTTGGCCGAACGCTACGAGGGAGAGTCCATTCTCGTAATCAGCCACGGCGGCATCATCGGCACACTGCTTCGACACTTCACGGCGGGCGATCGCCCGAGGCACAACGAGATCATCGCCAATGGCTCCGTGCATGACTTCGTGTGGCGTGACGGCCGCGTCGAGTTGACACACTTCGACGCGACCCTTCGCACGGTCAACGAGTCGTTTGACGTGCTCCGCTAACCGTGCTCTGGGCGGTCACCGCGTCGAGCAGTTTCTCCGCTGACGATCGCCAGGTGAAGCGGGCGGCGGTCTCGACCGAGGCCGCCGAACGTGCAGCCCACTCCCCCGGTTTTGTCAGCGTGCGCACCGCGTCGACGAGCGCTGTGGGGCTGGTGGGCTCGAAATACACGGCCGCGTCTCCGCCGATCTCCCGAAAGATCGGAATATCGCTGACCGCGATGGGAATCCCGAGGCTCATGGCCTCCACGAGCGGGATACCGAATCCTTCGTCGAGCGAGGCCGTCACGAGGGCTGTCGCCGAGCGGAGCACGGCGACGTATTCCTCGTCGGTCACCCCGTTATGGAACACCAGCCGCGCCTGCGGCGCCAGAGCAGTCAGGCGGGCCTGTTCCGGCTCCGGTACGCGGCTCATCAGGTGCAGCTCATGGCCGGGAAGCTCGGCCACGGCCCGCACAAGCGTGTCCACGTTCTTGTAGGGCATGAAGGAACCCATGTACACCAGACGTCCCGTTTCGGGGGTCTCACGCCGGACAGGCGGCCCGCCCGAGGCGTCCGCGGCGTTGGGCACAACAAGGACGGGTCGCTTGGTGAGGTTGTGCTCGGCGATGAGACCCCGGGTCGTCTCGGAGACCGTGACCACGGCATCGGCGCGGTTCAGCAACATCCGTTGCGGCCACCACGACAGGTGATACAGACGCCAGAGCAGGCGAATCACTGCCGGAAACTCCCGAGGGGGCGTGCGATTGCGGTAATAGATCAGGTCGTGAACGGTGAGCAGAAGACGGTAGTTGCGACCCCACGAACCCATGGTTTGCATCGGGCTGAAGACGACATCCGGATGAAGCTTATTCACCTGGCGCGCCACAAACGGTTCACGGATGCTCGTGGGAGCGCTCGTGAGCTGCCACGGCAGGTTCGGAAGCAGGTCGAGCTGGCGGTGATCACTGATCAGCATCGTGAGCGGATGCAGCCTGGCCAACTCCGTCACGAGACCGGCGGTGTAGCGGCTGATGCCGTCGTGCCGATCGGTGCGGGTGTAACGGCAATCGAAAACGATCTTCATGAGACCTCCGGGAGGGACAGGAAGCGCCGCAGTTCCGCGGCGGCCGGCTCGGGCATTTCGTAATGGATCAGGTGCCCCACATCGTTGATGACCGCCAGGGACGCTTGCGGAAACAGCACTTGTAGGCGGTACTGGGCCGCGAGAGGGGTGATGTCGTCTTTCTCCGCTGCGATCAGGAGTGTGCGCTCGGGGATGTCCGCGGCGAACTCGCTGACGTCGTGCCCGACGGACGCCTTGAAGGCGTCCATCACCACCGTTCGGTCGAAGAACGCCGAGAAGTATCGGTCGTGCTGGTTATGGATCCATCGGCGCAGCATGGGCTCGCGTGTCTTGGTCATCGTCACACTCATGATCCGCACGATCGCCCGGTTGCGCAGGAGCGCGAACCCGAGCCGTTCGGGCAGAGCCGCCGCGGCCCAGTAGTAGAACACGGCCAGCCGGGTGAGCACGCCGCGCGGTCCGGACAGCGCCGGAGCAGCGATGGGATTGACCAACACGACATCGTCGGCCCGAAGCCCGCCAGCCAGCGCCGCAGACACGACAATCGATCCGAACGAGTGACCGAGGATGACCAGCCTGCCGTCGGCTCCGAGCATTCGCACGAATTCGCGCAGCCACAGGGCGTAGCCGTCGAGGTCGTGGCGGATGCCGAGGAGCGGCTCGGAAGCGCCGAAACCCGGCAGGTCCGGCGACACGATTCGAACCCCGGTCAGATGCGCCACAACGGGCTCAAGGCCATGGTGATCCCCGCGAAACCCGTGCACCATCACGATCGTGGTCGTGGAACCCGGGTCGCCGTAGTCCCAGAAGGCCGTCGTGCTGCCGCACACCTCGAGGGCACGGGGCTTCACGGGGATCCGGGCGAGCAGGTCGGCATAGGGGGAAGGAACGATCACCCGTGAAAGTTTATCCGGGAGACTTGACTTCCTCTGGACAGACACCGAGTGCGTCGTTCTAGACTCACACTGTTGACCGCTTTCATGGCGCCCGCCATGGGCCGGGAGGAACACCGTGAGCTTTACCGCACCCATCCAGTTGCCGGGACTGACTCTGGATCCACTTTGGTACCGACGCTCGGTTTTCTACGAGGTCATGGTCCGCTCATTCGTCGATAGCAACGGTGACGGTTCCGGCGATCTCGCCGGGCTCGTGTCCAAATTGGACTACCTGCAGTGGCTGGGCATCGATGCGATCTGGATCCCGCCGTTCTTCACATCTCCACTACGTGACGGCGGCTACGACGTGGCCGACTATCGCACGATCCTGCCGGAATTCGGCACGCTCGACGAGTTCAAGGACCTCGTCACCAAGGCGCACGAACGCAACATGCGCGTGGTGATAGACCTCCCGCTCAATCACACGTCAGACCAGCACGACTGGTTCCAGCAGTCGCGCGAAGACCCCGAGGGCCCGTTCGGCGACTTCTATGTCTGGAGCGACACCGACGACAAGTACGCCAACGTTCGGATTATCTTCACCGACACGGAGGAGTCAAACTGGGCCTTCGACCCGGTGCGGCGCCAGTTCTTCTTCCACCGGTTCTTCTCGCATCAGCCAGACCTGAATTTCGAGAACCCGGCCGTTCACGAGGCAATTTTCGAGGTCGTCAAATTCTGGCTCGACCTCGGAGTCGACGGTTTTCGGCTCGACGCCATTCCCTACCTGTATGAGTCCGATGAGGGCAACGGCGAGGGCGAGCCGCCCACCCACGAATTCATCCGACGCTCCGCGCCATGGTCGACCGGGAATACCCCGGCCGCGTCATGATCGCGGAAGCGAACCAGTGGCCGCGCGAAGTGGCCGCCTTCTTTGGCACGGAAGAAGAGCCGGAATGCCACATGGCATTCGACTTTCCGGTGATGCCCCGCATCTTCTACTCGCTCAGGTCACAGCAGGCCAATGAGCTCGTCCGCGTGCTCTCGGAGACGACGGATATCCCCGAGGGGGCCGGCTGGGGAGTCTTCCTCCGAAACCACGACGAGCTCACGCTCGAAATGGTCAGCGAGGAATACCGGCAAGCCATGTATGGCTGGTACGCCTACGACCCTCGGATGCGCGCCAACATCGGCATCCGTCGTCGTCTCGCCCCCCTCCTGGACAACTCCCGGTCGGAACTCGAGCTGGCCCACGCCCTGTTGTTCGCTCTGCCCGGCAGCCCGTTTCTCTACTACGGCGACGAGATCGGCATGGGCGACAACATCTGGCTGCCCGACCGTGACAGCTCCCGCACGCCCATGCAGTGGACTCCGGACCGCAACGCCGGCTTCTCCGACGCCGATCCCGGCAAGCTGTACCTGCCGGTCGTACAGTCTCTGGTCTACAACTACACGCAAACGAATGTCGAGACGCATCTGGCGCAGTCCGGCTCACTCCTGCACTGGATTCGCAACGTCATCCACGTGCGAAAGAGCCACCCCACCTTCGGGCTGGGCACCATCACGGTACTCACCACCAACCACGAATCCGTGCTCGCCTTCACGCGCAGCTACGCCGGTTCCGGCCGGATGTTCGGGGACCAGCCGGAGACGGTGATGTGCGTCTTCAGCTTCTCGCACAATCCGGTGGCCTTTCAGATCACTGATCCGGCGATGGCGGGCACGCGGCTCTACGACCTCTTCGGCGGCGCGATATTCCCGACGTTCGACGAGGACGGCGCTCTCACGCTGACGCTCGGTGCGCAGAGCTTCTATTGGCTGCACTGCGGCTAGCCTCCACCTCACAGAACCGCAGAAGAGGGTCAGCCGACCTCGATCAACGTTCGCTCGATGCGTGCGAGCCGGGTGTCCAATCCCTCAAGCCTGGTCAACAGCTGCGTGTTCAGATCATTACTGGCGGCAAGGGCGGCCCGGACCTCGCCTCCGGACGACGCCTCCGCCTGCCTGCGGCGCAGTTTGAAATACTGGTCGAAGATCGAGTACGTAATACCCCCGATGATTGCGACGATGGGAATCCAGTAGACCGAGAGTTCCATGATTGATCCTTAATCGTGTCGGGCAGCGGCGACGCCGACTGCCTGGGTGATGGTGTGGATGTCGACCGTGACCGAAAACGGCACCAGGGAGACGTATTTAAGGGCGGTGCCCGCCGGAGAGAGTTCCAAGGACGTGGCGACGAACCCGCTCGCCTCGAGCTTGGCCAGATGCATGTACAACAGCGCTCGGGACATGCCGACGCGACGAGCCAACTCGCTCACATGCACGCGGCCCTGCGTCAGCTCGGACAGGATGATCATGCGTTGCGGGCTGGCCACGGCCGCGAGGGTTGCGCTGAGCTGTTCGACATTCACAATATTTCTCCTAACGGGTGCAAGTATATTATTGCACCCAGCTGAGCGCAACCCGGAAGAGCGCAACCCGTCCGACGCCGCCGAGGTCCGGCTGACGCCGTGCCCTCGACTCGCTCACCGCTGAGCAGGATGCCCCGATACTCATGCCCCTAATGGCGGGCGTCGTTCGCGAAGAGTGTCGGTCGTCGGCCGTAGGGTGGGAGTATGAGCAACTGGAGCGATCGACTCGCCGTTTTCGACACAGAGACCACCGGCATCGACGTGGAGACATGCCGCATCGTGTCCGCCACGGTGGCCGTGCTCAATGCCGCCGGCGAGGTCGAGCACAGAATCGACTGGCTCCTCGACCCGGGCGTCGAGATTCCAACCGGTGCCACGAATGTTCACGGCATCACGACCGAATACGCCGCTCTGCACGGCACGGACCCCGCCGTGGGCATCGCTGAGATCGTTGCGGCCCTTCGCGCGCACCTCGCCGACGGGCTTCCTGTTGTGGCCTACAACGCGCCGTATGACCTCACCCTCCTCAACCGCGAGGCCGTTCGTTACGGGATCGCCCCCTTGATCTCGCCCAGTCCGGTCATCGATCCTCTTGTCATTGACAAAGGCATCGACAAGTACCGCAAGGGCAAGCGCACGCTCGAAGTGACATCCGCCTTCTACGGCGTCACGCTCAGCGAGGCGCACGATGCCGGCGCCGACGCCATCGCTGCCGGCCGGGTGGCACAGGCCATTCACCGGGCTCACTCGAGCGCACTCCCCGCAACGCTCGACGACCTTCATGCCGCTCAGGTCACCTGGTACCGCCAGCAGGCCGAGAGTTTCCAGGACTACATGCGACGCGGCCGTGACCCCGAGTTCGTTGCAGACGTACTCTGGCCGGAACGCTAGGCCCGCACGCAAAGCCCACACGGGCTCAGGACACAAGAAAAGGCGACCAGCCGAAGCTGGTCGCCTTTCGTGTCGCTGTGGGGCAGGTGCTATTTACCGAAGCCCTTGTAGCGCGAGTTGAACTTCTCCACGCGTCCGGCAGCGTCCATGATGCGCTGCTTGCCTGTGTAGAACGGGTGCGACTCGGAGGAGATTTCCACGTCGATGACCGGGTAGGTCGTGCCGTCTTCCCACTCGATGGTCTTCTTGCTGGAGACCGTGGAGCGGGTGAGGAAGGTTGCGCCGGATGCGAGGTCGCGGAAAACGACTGCTTCGTAAAGGGGGTGGATGTCAGACTTCATGATTTCCTTATCGCACGTCAGGTGAACAGACTTGTAACTGGTCACAGTGCTATCTAGTTGGTGTTACACCGGATTCGCCGGTGCGGCGAAAAACTGGCAGGCCAGATGGCCCTTCAAAACTTTAGCAGAAGCCGCGCAGTAGCGGGCCATTAGCCTCGTCAAATACCCAGGCCGCCATTAAATTGCGCGGGCCGTGTAACGACCGTCGGCCTCCTGAAGGTCGATGGTCAGATCGAATGCGGTGCTGAGCGCCTCGGATGTGAGGGCCTCGGCCATCGGTCCCGACGCGACGACCGTTCCGTTCTTGACGAGCAGAACGTGAGTGAAGCCGAGTGGAATCTCCTCCACGTGGTGCGTGACCATGATGATCGCCGGTGAATGCGGTTCCTTGGCATAGCCGCTCAGCAACTGCAGCAGGGCCTCCCTGGCGCCCAGATCGAGGCTCGCGGCGGGCTCATCGAGCAACAGGATCTCGGGATCGGTCATCACCGCTCGAGCGATCTGCACACGCTTCTGCTCGCCGTCGCTCAGCGTGCCAAACTTACGCTGGGCAAGGTGGTCGAGCTTCCACTCCACGAGAACACGCTGCGCACGGCGCTCGTCAATGTCCTCGTATTCTTCGTTCCAGCGCCCGGTGACCGAGTACGCGGCCGTCATCACGACGTCGAGCACCTTTTCTCCGGCCGGAACCCGGCGGGCCATCGCCGTCGACGCGAATCCGATTCGCGGACGCAACTCGAACAGGTCAGTGCCACCGAGGGGCTCCTCGAGCACCTCGGCCTTACCGCTCGATGGATGGATGATCGCGGCGGCAATCTGTAACAGAGTGGTCTTACCCGCACCATTCGGTCCCAGAATCACCCATCGCTGATCATCGTCGACACTCCAATTCACTGAGTCGAGGATGGTTGTGCCAGCCCGGACGACGGATACGTCGGTGAATTGAAGAACGTTGACCATTAGGCCATGTTATCGGGCGTCACCGGGTCGCCGAGCACGTCGCCGGCCCGACGCCCCCTCGCTTAGAGCAGTGAGGCGTAAATCTCTCGGGTCCGAGTGGCGATCTGTGCCCAGCCGAATTCACGTTCGGCCCTCAGACGCCCCTGACGCCCCATCTCGGCGGCCCGCACGGGGTCGCCGACAACCTCGGCCAGCGTGCGCGACAAATCCGCGACAAAGGCATCCGGATCAAGAGGCGTGCCCGTTCCGTCGGTCATCTGCTCGATGGGCACCAGCCTTCCGGTTTCGCCGTCGGCCACCACCTCGGGGATTCCGCCCGTGGCCGTTCCGACAACGGCTAAGCCGCAGGCCATGGCTTCAAGATTGACGATGCCGAGAGGTTCATAGATCGAGGGACACACGAAAACGGTTCCCTGGGTGAGGACCGCAGAGAGTTCGTGCTGCGAGAGCAGGCGGTTGATCCAGACCACTCCTGAGCGTTCCTTCTGCAACTCTTCGACTCCGGCGGTGACCTCGGCGAGGATACCCGGAGTGTCCGGTGCGCCGGCGCAGAGCACAAGCTGAACGTCTGCTGGCAATGTAGCGGCGGCCCGCAACAGGTACGGGAGCCCCTTCTGCCGGGTGATGCGGCCGACGAACACGACCGACGGCCGCTCAGGATCGATGCCGAGCGATCGCACGAAGTCGAGATCATGGGTGGGCTTCCACCGATCCAGGTCGATGCCGTTGTACACCACGTGCACGCGAGAGGCGTCGAGGTCGGGATAGCTGCGCAGGATGTCGCGGCGCATGCCCCCGCTCACGGCAATCACGGCATCCGCTGCCTCAAAGGCCGTCTTCTCGATCCAGCTGGAGACGCGGTATCCGCCGCCGAGCTGCTCGGCCTTCCATGGACGCAGGGGCTCGAGACTGTGAGCGGTGACCACATGGGGGATCCCGTGGAGAAGCTTGGCGAAGTGGCCCGCGCCATTCGCGTACCACGTGTGGGAATGCACGAGGTCGGCACCCGACACGTCCTGAGCCATCTGCAGGTCGACTCCCAGCGTGGCCAGGGTGGGATTGGCCTGCGTCAGCGTCGCAGGCACGGTGTATGCGTACGTATCACTGTCCGTGCGAGGTTCACCGAAGCACCTCACCGTCACATCGATGTCCTCACGCAGGGCTCTCACGAGCTCCGTGACGTGCACGCCGGCCCCGCCGTAGATCTCGGGCGGGTATTCCTTGGTCAGTAGATCCACTCGCATGCAGTAAAACTAGCGCAGGCGGGGGCATCACTCATGCACAAAGCGCGCACAGACACCCCCGATGGTGCCTTACTCTGTACACATGAAGGCCAAGAAGATCTTTGGAATAGTACTCGCAGGTGGTGAGGGAAAGCGGCTGATG
>NZ_JPRS01000073.1 GCF_000738085.1 Cryobacterium sp. MLB-32 | reverse complement strand
GGTGGCCATGGTGCCGGCCTCGATCAGGCGGCGGGTATCGGCTTTGGTTCCGCCGCCGCCTCCGCCGAGGGCCTGCACGTAGTCCTCGGGGCTGTTGTATCCCTTCTTTCTCGACAGGCCCTCCCTGCCGAGCGTCCAGTCGGATCGGCCGGCCATATTCGCCGCCGACAGTGCGTAGGCCGCGGTGACCTCACGCAGGTGGTGGGCTATCGCCCGGTGGGTGTTCTCCGACCCGTCGTCGGACAACTCCGCGAACGATCTCGCGGACACATCTGACCGGGCCAACGCCCCGGTCAGATCAACGAAAACACCTTCGATGGTGATTGTCATGAGAAAAGTGTGACAGACACCACCGACACTGACCGGTGATCGAACAAGCCCTGCGTTAGACGGCGCTGGAGCCCGCCCACAGGTTGATGCCCTTGTCGGTGGCATGCTCGTCGATGGCAGCGAGTTCCTCGACGCTGAATGACAGGTTGTCGAGGGCTGCCACGTTGGACTCGAGCTGAGCCACCGACGACGCCCCGATGAGCGCGGACGTCACGGCCGTATTGCGCAGCACCCAGGCGAGCGCCATCTGAGCGAGCGACTGCCCGCGGGCCTGCGCGATGTCGGTGAGGGCGCGAATGCTCGCGAGCGTCGCGTCGTTCACCATGTCCTTGTTCGCGGAGCCGTCGCGGGCCACCCGCGAATCACCCGGAATGCCCTGCAGGTACCGGTCGGTGAGCAGCCCCTGCGCGAGAGGCGAGAACGCGATACAGCCGGCACCGATCTCATCCAGGGTGTCCAGCAGGTCGTCTTCGACCCAGCGGTTGAACAGCGAGTAAGAGGGCTGGTGGATCAACAGCGTGGTGCCCATGTCGGCGAGGATCGCCGCGGCTTCACGGGTTCGCTCGGGCGAGTACGAGGAGATGCCGGCGTAGAGCGCGCGTCCGCTCGTGACCGCCGTGTGGAGGGCACCCATCGTCTCTTCCAGCGGGGTGTCCGGGTCGGCACGGTGGGAGTAGAAGATGTCGACGTAGTCAACGCCCATGCGGCCAAGGGACTGGTCCAAGCTCGAGAGCAGGTACTTGCGGGAGCCGTTGTTGCCGTAGGGGCCGTCCCACATGTCGTAGCCCGCCTTCGTTGAGAGCACGACCTCGTCGCGGTGCCCGGCGAAGTCCTCACGAAAGATCTGGCCGAAGTTCGTCTCAGCGCTGCCGTAGGGAGGTCCGTAGTTGTTCGCGAGATCGAAGTGCGTGATGCCGAGGTCGAAGGCGCGGCGCAGGATGGCACGCTGGGTTTCGAGTGGCTTGTCGTCGCCGAAGTTCTGCCACAGCCCGAGGGAAATCGAGGGCAACTTGAGCCCGCTCCGCCCCGTGCGTCGGTACGGCATGGACTCATAACGGTTCTCTGCGGGAAGGTAGGTCACCTTTTCATGATGCCATGGCCCGGGCACTATCCGTAGTTGACTGGGTTCATGCGAATAAACGGCGTGCACCATATCGCGATCATTGCGAGCGACTACGAGATCTCGAAGACGTTCTACCAGGAGGTGCTCGGCTGCCGGCTCGAGGCGGAGTATTACCGGGCGGAACGCGAGTCGTGGATGGGCAAGCTCTCACTCAACGGCACATACATCATCGAGCTGTTCACGTTTCCCAACACCCCGCCTCGGGCCAGCGGGCCGGAGGCCCTCGGGCTGCGCCACCTCGCATTCGAGGTGGATGATGTTCCGGCCGCCCGCAACGAGCTGATCGGTCGTGGCGTTGAGTGCGAGGAACTCCGCACCGATCCCCACACTCTCAAAGGCATGTTCTTCTTCCGCGACCCGGACGGCCTGCCCCTCGAAATCTACGAAGGCTAGCGCGGACGGCGCCGCGCCCTGACGAATTCAGGGCGCGCCGCGACGCTCAGTCCGCGCGCTCTCAGTGCGCGCGCTCTCAGTGCGCGCGCTCTCAGTGCGCGCGCTCTCAGTGCGCGCGCTCTCAGTGCGCGCGCTCTCAGTGCGCGCGCTCTCAGTGCGCGCGCTCTCAGTGCGCGCGCTCTCAGTGCGCGCGCTCTCAGTGTGCGCGCTCTCAGTGTGCGCGCTTCTGCGGAACGCGATTCTCCGCGCCCACCATCCAGGCATACTGCTCGAGCTTTTCGATGAAGACGTGCAGGATGTCCGCGCTCGTGGGATCTTCCTCGTCGACCGCGTCGTGCACGGCTCGCATGTTGTCCACGGCGGCGCCGAGGCGTTCGGTGATCAGGCCTACGGTCTCGGTGGTGTCGACTTCGCCGTCGGGGAACGGGGACAGATGCGTGGTCGTGGAGACCGTTGAACTCCGGCCGTCAGGCATCGCCTCGAGCGCGCGCATCCGCTCGGCCAGCTGGTCGGAAAACTCCCGAACGTCCACGACGATCTCGTCGAGCTGCAGGTGCAGGTCGCGGAAATTCTTGCCCACGACGTTCCAGTGCGCCTGCTTGCCCTGGACGTGCAGCTCGATCAAGTCGACCAGAACGGACTGGAGGTTGTTGCTGAGTGTGACGGAGGCGTGCATGCGGTGTCCTCTTTCCGTGAGCGGATTGTGCTGAGTGCCGAGGTTACCAAGGCAAGCTGATCACGCCCAGAGCGGCAGGAATGCAAGAATCTAGACATGGCAGAGCAACGGGCGATGGTGGTGTCGGTGAGCCGCGACGACGGGCACCGCTTCAGCAAGCCGACGGTCGGTGAGATTCGGCTCGTGGCCGGTCACGGCGTGGAGGGCGACTCACACGCCGGTACCACCACGCAGCACCGGTACCTAGTGAAGAAAGACCCCACCCGAGCCAACCTCACGCAGGTGCACCTGATCCAGGCAGAACTCTTCGACGACCTCGACGGCTTCACCGTGGCCCCGGGCGAACTCGGCGAGAACGTGACCACCCGGGGTCTCGACCTGATGACCCTGCCGCTCGGCGCCCGCCTGCACCTCGGACGAGACGCCATCGTGGAGCTCACGGGTATGCGCAGCCCCTGCAGCAGCATCAACGGCTACCAGAAGGGGCTGATGAAGCAGCTCATCACCACGGATGCCGCCGGCCGTCCCCACCGCCGGGCCGGCGTCATGGGCGTGGTCGCCGCAACGGGCACGATCCGCGCGGGTGACGCCATCCGGGTCGAGCTTCCCCGAGGCGAGCAGCGCCCGCTCGGCGTCGTCTGAAGCCGGCGCGGTCTCGATCTCGGCAGGCTCGATCCAAGCGTTCCTTCGTCGCCTCGCTGGTTGAGGCGCGAGCTTGCGAGCGATCGAAACCCCGCAGGACAAAACGCAGACCCGGTCACCGTGTCGACTCAGCACGTGCACCGCATCTGCCATTCCCCCCGGTGAAGCGAGCCGCCCAACCACCTCGATCCATCCTTCACGCGCCTCGCCCAACGGGGACAAAGCCAGGAGCGAGCGACACCAGGCCGACCCTCGAGGGACTAGTCCTCGAGCGCGACCTCTTCGGAGGCCTGGAACCACGGCGGGTACACGGCGACCTTCGGGCGGTAGGTCGACGCCTGGAGGATCTCGCGCACGGCGTCGCGCACGCGGTCGTTCGCCACGCCGAGAAGGGTGACGAGCTCCAGGGGGAAGGCCTCCTGCACGAGCAGTTCCGCGTGCAGCAGCGCGTCGGAGTCGGGGTCGGACCGCAGGCGCACCAGCATCCGTTCGACGCCCTCGCTCGTCGAGACCACCCGAGTCGAGGCATCGGCGGCGTCATCGTCGGCGACGGCAACGGCAGCCGGGAACTCGTCGTTGCTGGGGGCGTGGGCGTCGACGACCCTTTTGACCGTGCTGACGAAGATCACGAAGTCGTAGGCGTCCGAGCCGTGGGCATTCAGTACCAGGCGCGGGTCGCCGGAGCGGGCACGGATGGCGTCCCAGACGCTCGCATTCGGTGAGAGGAAGAACGGTACGCAATCGGCGATGACGAGGCCGTCTTCGCCGGGCAGGGCCGCGGCACGTCGGGCCTCACGCACGGCTGCGGCGGAGATGTCCACGCTGGGCCGCGTGACGAGGGCGTCGCTCGCGTCGGCGAGCAGGCCGCCGCTCGCGAGGATCGCGGCGAGGTTGCTGATGTGCGTGACATGGTAAATGCGCTGCTCGCCCACATTGTCGATGGGGCGCTTGGCGGCCGCCGCCTTGCGCGGCGCAGCGGACGAAGCCGTGGGCGTGACCTTACGAGGGCCGGTCAGCGACGGCGCTTGGCAGTGGTGGAGCGCTTACGCACGGTGGGCACGGCCACGACCTCCGGTGCCGCCTTGGGAAAGCAGACCGCGCAAAGTTTGCCGTCAAGTCCGTGAATGCATTCGTCGTCCAAAATCAAAACCTTTCGTGGGCGTGGGGGAAACACCACCCACCAACGTTACGTTCATTTTGGCCCTCGCGGTGACAGTCCCCCACCTGTTCACCTGCCCGGCACCGGTCAGGGCAGCAGGCTGAAGACCACTCCCCCGTCGGTGACCCTCACCCGGAGGCGTTCAAGGCTCGGCACCACGAGGTCGGCCTCGAGCTCGGCGGCCCCATGTGTTCCGACGACGCCGATCGTGGCGCAACCGGCGGCGCGCGCCGCCGCGAGGCCCGCCGGGGCGTCTTCGATCACGACGCACTCGCGCGGGTCGACACCGAGCCGCGCGGCCCCCTCAAGGAACGGTTCAGGGTTGGGTTTTCCCCGGCTCGTGTCGTCGATCGTGACCACAACGGATGGCGCGATCAGGCCCGAGGCGGCAATGCGCGCGGCGGCGAGGGTACGGGCGCACGACGTCACAATCGCCCGCTGCTGCTCCGGAATGCTGAGCAACAGCTCGGCCGCACCGGGCAGCACCGTGATGTCTGCGGTGTCGGCGGTCTCGAGCGCCAGCACCCGGGCCAGAGCATCCTCCACCTTGGCGGGAGGCACGAGCGACTCCACGATCTGGCGCGCCGGCATGCCGTGGTTGCCCGAACGGAAGGCTTCATCGAGCCCGCGCTCCGCAGCCCACCGCTGCCAGGATCGGTTCACGGCTGGGGTGGAATCGATAAGCGTGCCGTCCATGTCGAAGAGCACGGCGTGAAAAACCCGTCCCAATACCTCTGTGGTGGTCTGCGCGCGGGTTCCTTTCCAACGTTGCTTCAAGGGTAGGCGACGGATGCGTTCACCCATCAGCCGCACAAGACGCCCGGGTATCCTGAACGGATGCAGATTTCCGATGTGAACCCCACCAGCGCACAACGACTGATCACGGTGATCCAAAGCCTCGCCGAATTCGACGTGGTGCAGTCGACCGAAGAAGACCAGCTCGCCGTGCAGGAGGCCGTTGCCCTGACCTCTCCCGAACACCAGCAGGCGTTGCTGATTGCCCTCCTGTTGGAGCGCGTGCGCGCATAGAATTGTCTGCATGATGATCAACCGGCTTGAGTCGAACGAAGTGTTTGTGTTCGGTTCCAACGCGACCGGACAGCACGTGGGCGGTGCCGCGGCAGACGCCCACGCCAACTTCGGCGCGGTCTGGGGCGAGGGTCACGGGTTACACGGGCGCTCCTACGCCATCGACACCATGAGCGGCTTGGACACCCTCGCGGCCGAGGTCAGCACGTTTCTCACATTCGCCCAAGCCCACAGCGAGCTGCGATTCTTAGTCACTGAGATCGGCTGCGGCATCGGTGGCTATACCCCCGAGCAGATTGCGCCGCTCTTCACCCTGGCGACCGACAATGTGATGCTGCCGGCCCGATTCCTGGCGGCTATCGCCGCCCGCAGCAGAACCTGAATCCGCCAAGCGACTCCCACGCGGGCAGCACCGCATCCGCGGTTAGATCGCGAAGTCGCCGTCCTTCGAGACGAGCTCGGAACTCAGCGGTCGCATCGGCTTGTCGGCGCTGTAAGACGAGGTCACCAGGATCGGCATGTGGTCGCTCGTTCCGCTCGGCAGGGTCGAAACCTTGTCGATGCTGAGGCCCACCGAGGTGGCGAGGTCGAAGTGCCCGTGAAAGAATTTGTACCGCGTGTACGTGACCGTGTCGCTCAGGGTCAGATCGTAGCCGGACTCGTTCACCCGGTTACTGAGGTGCTGCTTGAAAACCGGGTAGTTGTAATCGCCCACCATCAGGGTCGGCAGTCCCGGGCCTAGCTGGTGAAGTTCGTCGTGAGCGGAGCGGATCTGATTGCGGCGCAGGGAGTTGAGCGCCGTCAGCGGTGCAGCGTGGAACGATGCCACGACGATCTCGCGCTGCTCGGCGAGGTCGATCAGTCGCGTCCCGATCAGGCGTTCGTGCGCGGGGGTCAGCACGCGGTCGTGCAGCGACTTCTTGAGCGCGAACGTTTGCGTCTTGACCGCCTCAAAGCGGTCCCGGCGGTAATAGATCGCCAGTCCGAGACGGTTGCGTATCGTGGAGTCCGCCAGATGCAGCAGGCCGACCTCGGCGGGCAGCTCGAGCGTGTCGCATTCCTGCAGACACAGGATGTCAGGATCGTACCGTTCGACCAGCGCGACGAGTTCACCGCTGGCCCGATTCTTGCGGAGGTTGTAACTGATGACCTTCATGGAAGACCTGCCTCAAACTGATTTGGAATAGTGCCAGCGTACGGTCTTCAATTGTGAATTTGCACCGTATGCAGGTTTAGCCGGCACCAACGATCAGCAGCGTGGCGCAGAAGACGAGGCCGGCCGCGACGAATGTAATGGTCGTGTAACCCAGAATATCGCGCATCTTGAGGCCGGCGATGGCCAGCAGCGGGAGGGCCCAGAAGGGCTGGATCATGTTCGTCCACTGGTCGCCGTAGGACACCGCCATGATCGCCACGGACGGATCAACTCCGAGGCGTCCGGCCGCATCGAGCATGATGGGCCCCTGCACGGCAAACTGCCCGCCGCCGGAGGGAACGAAGAAATTCACCAGCCCGGCCGACAGTAGGGCCATCATGCCGAAGGTCTGCGGCGTCGAGACGCTCACAAAGAAGTCCGAGAAGACCCCGATCAGTCCGGACCCCACCATCATGCCGAGGATCCCGGCGTAGAGCGGGAACTGCAGCAGAATGTCGCCCACGTTGGACGCGGCGTTCCTGGTGAGCCGGATCAGCTCGAACGGATTGCGCACGAGCAGAAAGATCAGCGCCAGGAATGACCAGTTGACGATGTCGAGGGTGAGCGTGCCTCCCTCGGAGAAATGGATCACCAGATAAGCCACCAGCGCGAGCCCGACGAGCAGCGTCAGGATACGGCTGGCATCGAGCCGGTCAGCGGGCGTGACCACATCTTCTTCCGCGACGGCCTTGTCTCTCGCATCGAATTCGAGCTCGAAGATCGGCGCAGTGCGCTTGGGAGCCACGAGGGCCAGAGCCAGGGCCACGACCACGATCGTGGCGCCGGCCGCGGCGATATTCCACGGCGAGAACATGGTGTCGGACAGCGGGATCGTTCGGCCGAGTTGCTCGGCCAGGAACGACCCTTCGGTGGCCGCCGTCAGCGGGCCGGAGCCGGAATACCCCATGTGCCAGACGACGAAGCCGGAGTAGCCGGCGGCCACGAGCAGCGGAAAGTGGAGTTTCACGCCGCGGGCACGCAACTGGGCCGCCACTTCCTTGGCGAGCAGCCCGCCCACGACCAGACCGAGGCCCCACGTGATCAGCGAGGCGAGGGAAGCGACGACGAACACGAACACGTAGGCCTGCAAGGGACTCCGGGGAATACCGCCGAGCCTGGTCAGCAGCCGGTGCACGGGGCTCGTGTTGGCCAGGGCGTGGCCCAAAAGCAGTACGAGGGCCATCTGGGTCATGAAGGCGAGCAGACCGGCGAGGCCGTCACCCCAACTGCGGATCACGTCGACAGGCCCCGAGTCGGTCAGCGTGAGGGCCAGAACGGCCACCACGATCGTGAGCACGATAACAAAAACCAGGGCACTGGGGATGTAGCGCTCAACGAGGGTGTTGATCGGTCTCATGAAGGCGGCGACGGGTCCCGTGGCGCGTTTATCGGTGACTGTTGACACGGAGAATCCCCCTGGATTGCAACGGCGTTGTGGATTCAGGGCGTCTGCACTGACGGTATAAACGTAGCAGCAGGCCTAGGCGGTTCCCGTGGCCGGGCATCCGCGTGCTTAGACTCAGGGAGGCGGATAGCGTCCGTCAGACTTTGAGGCGCAGAACCATGACCCAGAACGACATCGTGTTAATCCGGCACGGGCAGACCGAGTGGAGCATCACCGGGCAGCACACCGGCCGCACGGACGTACCCCTCACCGACTTCGGTCGCCAGCAGGCGGATGCCCTCGGCGACATGCTGGACGGCACGCATTTCGGACTGGTGCTCTCGAGCCCCCTCGTGCGGGCCTGGGAAACAATGGCTCGGGCAGGCTACGGGACAGTGGGCGTGCCCAACGAGAACGTGCTCGAATGGGACTACGGCGTGTACGAAGGCAAACGAACCGACGACATCCGCACGCAGATTCCGGGCTGGTCGGTGTGGACGCACCCGATCGAGGGCGGAGAATCACCGGATGAGGTGGGTGCCAGAGCCGACCTCGCGATCGAGCAGTGCCTTGCCGCCGAGGGTCGGGTGGCCGTCTTTGCCCATGGCCATTTTCTGCGCGTCATGGCCGCGCGCTGGATGGGCCTGCCGGCATCCGCGGGCGCGAACCTGGGGCTGGGCACCGCGACGGTGTCGACGTTGGGCTGGGAGCGCGAGAATCGCGTGTTGACGGGCTGGAATGACGCCTGCCATCTCAGCTCTATGGACCCGGTGCTCTAACGCGACACCCCTCTTTGCGGCCCCCGCCGCCGCCGCCGTTGTAGCATCAGCACTGTAATAAACCTCTAAGGAGCTCGCGATGGCACGCACGATCTACACGACCGATCAGAAGATTGCCCGACTACGCGTCTACAACGTCGTGGCCGGATCCTTGCACCTGGTGCAGGCCATCGGCTTCGCCTTCGTGCTCACCCTGCTCAGCGCGCAGGTCACTTTTCCCGTGACCGCGGACTACCTTGGCGGCGCTCCCGGCATGCCGGTGCCGCCCGAACGCGTGACCCTGTTCAGCGTGAACGTGGGCATCGGCGTCGTGGCGTTCCTCGCCCTGTCGGCGTTCTTCCACTTCCTCATTTCGTCGCCGCAGTTCTTCCCACGCTACGCCGCCGGTCTCAAGAACACCCACAACTACTTCCGCTGGGTCGAATACTCACTCAGCTCGTCCATCATGATCTGGCTGATCGCCCAGATCACCGGGATCACGGACATCGGGGCACTGTTCGCCATCTTCGCGGCCAACGCCGCCATGATCCTGTTCGGTGCCCTGCAGGAAAAGTACGAGAAGCCGGGCAACGGCAACGCACTGCCCTTCATCTTCGGCTGCATGGTGGGCATCGTGCCCTGGATCATCATCCTGGTATACGTACTTGCCCCCGGCTCCAACAGCGGCGTGGCGCCGCCCGCCTTCGTCTACGGCATCATCATCTCGCTCTTCCTGCTGTTCAACACCTTCGCGGTGAACCAGGTGCTGCAGTACAAGCAGGTCGGCGGCTGGCGCGACTACATCCGCGGTGAGCGGGCCTACATCACGCTCAGCCTGGTGGCCAAGACTGCCCTGGCCTGGCAGGTCTTCTCGGGCGCGATCATTCCGGCGATCGCCGGCTAGCGCCCCTGTTGCGGCACCCCAGCGAGGACTACATTGGGTGCCGTCGGCCTCGGTCAAGGTCGGCAAACGACCGAAGGCGAGGAAAATCTGATGGACGCCCAACAGATCGAGTTGGAGCCGCGCATCATGGTGGGTGTGCACGACATCATCCCCATGGACCACATGACGGAGTATTTCGACCGGGCATTCGCCACGGCCGCCGCCGAGTTGAGCCGTCAGGGAGTCTTCCCCGCCGGTCCGCCCGTGGCGGTCTACCACGGTGCGCCCTCCGAGGACAGGGCCGACATCACGGCCGGCTTCCCGGTGGCGCAGCCGCTTGTGCCAACACCGGCCGCGGTGCTGGAGCCCATCCCCGGTGGGCCGGCGATCGTGGCCATCCACACCGGACCGTACGACACGCTCGCTGAGACCTATGCCGAACTCACGGACTTCCTGGTCGAGCAAAGCCTGCAGGCCGCGGGTGACATGTGGGAGGAGTACCTCGTGGGGCCGGATGTTGAGCCAGACCCCGGGAAATGGCAGACCAGGATCGTCTTCCCGCTGGCATAGGAGTCCGGTCTGCGGAGTCTGGGGAATTTCTCAGTAATAACATGCGTTTGCATGTAATAATCGAGAAGCATCCCCCAACGCCCCAGACAGGACTCCCCCATGACCGCCCAGACCTCCGGCCTGCACCACGTCACCGCGATTGCCGGTGCGCCGCAACGCAACATCGACTTCTACGTGACGGGCCTCGGACTGCGGCTCGTCAAGAAGACCGTGAACTTCGACGACCCCGGCACCTATCACCTGTACTACGGGGATGATGCGGGTCGCCCCGGCTCCCTGCTCACCTTTTTCCCCTGGACGGGGATCTCGAGCGGTGTCGCCGGGTCCGGCCAGTCCACCTCGACGGCATTCTCCGTGCCAGCCGGCAGCCTCGGCTGGTGGGCCACACACTTCAGGAACCTCGGTGTGGAGTCGACCCTGACCTCCGAGTCCTCCAGCGAGGAGCGCCTGTCGCTGCTCGACCCCGACGGCCTGCAGCTTGACCTCGTGGCCTCGTCCACGGTTGATCCGCGCAACCCGTGGGATTCGGCATCCGTTCCCGCCGAGTACGCCGTGCGCGGTCAGCACTCCTCCGTGCTCACCGTCGCCGACCCCACCGGCACCGTTGAGGTTCTCACCCGGGACCTCGGCATGCACCTCATCTCGGAGACGGCCGATCGCATCCGGGTGGGTGCCGGCGACGGAGCTCCCGGCAACATCGTGGACATCATCGCCGACCCCACGGGCCAGGTGGGCCGCACCGCGGGCGGAAGCGTGCACCACATCGCATTCCGTGTGCCGGACCACACCACCCAGGAACTGTGGCGCGACGAGCTCGTCGACCGCGGCTATGACGTGACGGCCATTCTCGACCGGCAGTACTTCACGTCCATCTACTTCCGGGAGCCCGGCGGCGTGCTGTTCGAAATCGCCACGGACACTCCCGGTTTCGACATCGACGAGCCGCTCCTCGAACTGGGCCGTTCGCTCAAGCTACCGCCGTGGCTCGAGCCCAACCGCAGCCAGATCGAGCAGGCGGTCGTTCCGATCACCCTGCCGGCCGAGAACAACCCCACGCTCGTTCTGGACCGCTGATCATGAGCCTCGACACCATGACCGCTGAGTGGCCCCACCACTATCGCGCCGGTTCCGCGGGCGCGCCCGTGCTGCTGATGCTGCACGGTACCGGCGGAAACGAAGAAGAGTTCGCCCGACTGGCGGACGCCCTCGACCCCGACGCCACCGTGCTCGCACCCCGTGGCCGGGTGACCGAGGGCGGCATGCTGCGTTGGTTCCGCCGCGTCTCGGAAGGCGTGTTCGACGTGGACGACGTTGTGCGCCGCGCCGGAGACCTGGCCTGGTTCCTCGCCTGGGCCCGCGCACACTATGAGTTCGGCGAGCGCCCGGTGATCGCCGTGGGCTTCTCGAACGGCGCCAACATCGCCCTGGCCACCGTGTTGCTGCACCCGGAGGCGCTTGACGGCGTCGTGGCGTTCTCGGGTATGTTCCCGCTCACCGGACGCGAGCAGACCGCCGGTCTGTCCGGCACGCCGGTGCTGCTGCTCAATGGCCGCTCCGACCCGATGGCTCCGCTCGCGAGCGTGACTACCCTCGCCGCAGCCCTGACCGAGGCCGGAGCCCTGCTGGACCAGCGCCTGCGTGACGGCGGTCATGGTGTGGCAGCGGCCGACGTCACCGCCGCTCAGGGGTGGCTCGCCCAGCGGGCCCTCGTCGCCGGGTAACGCGCGGTAGGCGCAGGCATCCGTTGCCCTCCGCGACGGATACCCTGCGCCATTTGCCGAATCGGCTACCCGCGCTAGGCTGCCACCGAAACGGGAGGCAGCATGAGCGATACAGAGCACATCTCGGGCCCTCAGGACCCGCAGATCGAGGCCCCGCAGAGCGACGACACGCAGAGCCGCGAGTTACCGGACCCCACGGAGAAGGCCATTCTGCCGCCCGATCGTGACGCGGAACGCGCCGCACGACACCGCGAGCGCGACACGAGGCTACGCATCCTTCGTGGCAAATCCGATCTGGCACATTCCGCGGTGCATGCAATCGCAGCACTCCATCTGGATGGCGATCAGCTGGAGGGCCTGCTCAGCGAAGCGACCCCGACAGAGGCGGAACGCATTCGGATCTCCGAGCACCGCATCTCGATGCGCCTGACCGAAGCGCGCGCGCTCGCTGAGGCGGCCGAGGCGGCGTACGAACAGGCGGCCATGCAGGAGTTCGACGACGACACGGTGTAACCGGTGGAGCGGCTGGCGCAGAAGCGCCGGCCGCTCCACCCGTACCGTGTTCGGACTGCGAGCTTCCGGCTTCGGCTTTCGGCTTTCGGCTTTCGGCTTTCGGCTTTCGGCTTTCGGCTTTCGGCTTTCGGTCAGAGCGTGTCCAGCCGGCTCTCCGCCTCGGCGATGCGTGGCACGGTCTGCATGAAGCTGTCCGGGTTGAGCGAGATCGAGTCGATTCCCTCCTGCACGAGGAAGGCCGCGAAGTCCGGGTGGTTGCTCGGCCCCTGGCCGCAGATCCCGATCTTGATTCCCGCAGCGTGGGCCTTGTGGATCGCTTCACTGATCGTACGCAGCACGGCCTCGTCCCGCTCATCGAAAAGCGCGGCGAGATCTTCGGCATCACGGTCGACCCCCAGCACGAGTTGGGTGAGGTCGTTCGAGCCGATGGAGAAGCCGTCGAACCGGGTGGCGAACTTCTCGGCCAGAATGACGTTGGCCGGGATCTCACACATCATGTAGACCTGCAGGCCGTTTTCACCGCGTTTCAGGCCGTTCGACGCCATCACCGCGAGCACCTTGTCGGCCTCGGCGACGGTGCGGCAGAACGGGACCATCACGATGACGTTGTCGAACCCGATCGTTTCCCGCACCAGTTTGATCGCCCGGCATTCGAGGCTGAAGCCCTCGCGGTACCGTTCGTCGTAGTACCGGGACGCGCCGCGGAACCCGATCATCGGGTTCTCTTCGGACTTTTCGAAATCGGTGCCGCCGATCAGGTGGGCGTACTCGTTGGTTTTGAAGTCACTCATCCGCACGATCACCGGGTTCGGGTGGTACGGCGACGTGAGCTTCGCGATGCCCAGCGCAAGCGTCTGCACGAAGTATTCCTTCGGGTCGGCATAGCCGACGGTGAGTCGGGCGATCTCGCGGCGGGTGTGCTCATCGCTCACCTGCTCGGGGTGAACCAGAGCCATCGGGTGGATTTTGATCAGGTTGTTGATGATGAATTCCATCCGGGCCAGGCCAACACCGGCCGCGGGCAGCCGCCACCACTCGAAGGCCGCCGCCGGGCTGGCGATGTTCACCATCACCTTCGTGCGCGTGCTGGGCACCGTACCGAGGTCCACCTCTTCGGAGACGAACGCCAGGGCGCCGGCATAGACGGATCCTTCGTCGCTGTCGGCGCAGCTCAGGGTGATCACCTCGCCGTCGGTGAGCACCTCCGTTGCATGCCGGGTGCCGACGACGGCGGGAACGCCCAGTTCCCGACTCACGATCGCGGCGTGGCTTGTCGGCCCACCGTGGTCGGTCACAATTCCGGCGGCACGCGCCATGATCGGCACCCAGTCCGGGTCGGTCATTTCGGTCACCAGAATGGCCCCGTCCACGAATTTTTCGATATCGGCCGGGTCTTTGATCACGCAGGCCTGCCCCGAGGCGATCTTGTCGCCGATCGCAATGCCGGAGATCAGCAGTGGCCCGGACTCAATGAGATGGCTCACCGTGAACACCGTGCTGCTCGCCTGCGATTGCACGGTCTCCGGCCGAGCCTGCACCATGAAAAGTTCGCCGCTCTGGCCGTCCTTGGCCCACTCCATGTCCATCGGCCGACCGTAGTGCTTCTCCACGATCACGGCCCAACGGCCCAACTTCACGATGTCGGCGTCGGTCAGCACGAAGGACCGTCGTTCTCGGTCGCTCGTGTCGACCGTGCGGGTGCGCGCGCTGGCGCCCGCTGCGTAGATCATCTTGCGCTCCTTGGCGCCGAGGTTCTTCTCGATGATCGGTGTGCACCCCGGACGTTCCAAAAGGGCCTTGAACACGACGTACTTGTCGGGGTCGACAACGCCCTGCACCACGGTTTCTCCGAGTCCCCACGCGGCGCTGATCACGGCCACGCCGTCGAATCCGCTGTCGGTGTCGATCGAGAACATGACACCGGAACCACCAAGGTCGGAGCGCACCATGCGCTGCACGCCGATCGACAGGGCCACCTCGAGGTGGTCGAAGTCCTTCAGCTCGCGGTAGCTGATCGCTCGGTCGGTGAAGAGTGACGCGTAGCACCGTCGGCAGGCGTCGAGCAGGTCGCGCTCGCCCGTGACGTTGAGGAATGTTTCCTGCTGGCCCGCGAAGCTCGCGTCGGGCAGGTCCTCGGCGGTGGCGCTGCTGCGTACGGCCACGGCCAGATTCGGGCTTCCGGCGCTCGTCGAGAGCGTGCGATAGGCCTCACGGATGCCGTGCGCCGTGTCTTCCGGAAACGCGCCGCTCAAAAACAGCTCGCGCAGAGCCTCGCCCGTCTCCCGCAGCGTGGAATCCCCGTCGTGGTAGCGCTTGAGCTGATGACGCATCGCCGGTTTGATGCCGTTGGCGGCCACGAAATCCCGGTACGCCTCCGCGGTGGTGGCGAATCCGTGGGGAACCCGCACTCCCTCACCCGTGAGCGCTCGCACCATCTCGCCGAGCGATGCGTTCTTGCCTCCGACCTGAGCGATGTCTCCCAGGCCAACCTCGTCAAACCACACCACACTGCTCTCGCGCATCGCTTCCGCCCTCGGGTCTTGTGCCGGGCTCGCCGACTGCACCGCCCTGGCTGTGGCACCCTACTGCGCAATATCCGGTCCGGCTAGGACCTCCCACGCAAAACCGGTGTTGGTGAGACACGCCGGGTCGCAGCGCCACCAGGAGCGGCGTGTCACTAACTTTTCCGGTTTTACTACCCGGCTCGGGCGGGATCAGGGAGAGCTCAGGTGTCCTGGGCCGAGCGGTTGAGATCTCGGGACAGCTCGTCCGCGACGGCGCGCAGCAGGGGCACCGCCCGCTCGGCGAAGGCGTCGTCGATGCGGGAAACCGGTCCGGAGACAGAGATCGCGGTGAGCGTCGGCGCGTTCGGCACTCCGATGGCAAAGCAGCGCACTCCCACCTCCTGCTCGCCGTCGTCGATGGCGTACCCGCGTTCACGGATCAGCCGCAGGTCGGTGAGCAGATCGTCGACGTGTGTGATGCTCGTGCTCGTGGCACTCGGCATGCCGGCTCTCGCCACGATCGCGCGCACCGTGTCATCCTTCATCTGCGCCAGGATCGCCTTGCCCACACCGGTGTCGTGCAGGTGTGCCCGGCGGCCCACCTCGGTAAACATGCGCATTGAGTGCTTCGACGGCACCTGGGCGATGTAGAGCACCATGTCGGAATCGAGCACGGCCATGTTGGCCGTTTCTCCGAGCTGGTCCACGAGGGTTCGCAGTTGGGGCCGCACCAGCGCGCCCAGCTGTTTGCTCGCGCCCTCACCGAGTCGAATCAGGCCTGGCCCGAGCACGTACCGGCGGTTGGCGAGCTGGCGCACGTACCCCTTGACCACGAGGGTGCGCAACAGGCGGTGGATGGTGGGCAGGGGCAGCTCCGTCGACGTGGCGAGCTCGCTCAGCATCACCTCGCCGCCGGCCGCCGTGATCAATTCGAGCAGTTCGAAGACACGCTCAACGGACTGCACACCGCCTGAGGACGCGCGTTCAACCATTTTGGCCCTCCAAAGGGGCTTAGTAAATCTTCTTCTGTCACAATTCAGAATGTAATATCCATTATACGGAAACTCCGGTGTAGCTCCGTGCGCCGCGGCCCTCCTAGCCTCATAGCCTCACCTAAAACCGCAGTTTCTGAGACACGCCGCACCCAACCGCCACCCCGACCCGGCGTGTCTCACATTCTCCGGTTTTACGCGGCCCCGCACGACAGGGCGGGCGGCAGCGGATGTTCCACTGCCGCCCGCTCTCGGGTGACGGTACTATGCGCGCGACGGTTCGGGCGCCAGCACGGCCGCCTTCTGGCGCAGCATCCACCGCACGATGAGGCCGAGCGTCGTCATGAGCAGCACGAGCATGATCGTGCCGAGGTTGACGCCGAGGCCGTAGATGAAGATGAACGAGATCGATCCGGCCGCGATGCAGTAATAGAGAGTGACAAGGATGGTCTTCCGCAGCAGATCACCCTCCCGACCGAGCAATCCCACCGTGGCCGACGCCGCCACGATGTTGTGGATGGCGATCGGGTTGCCGCCAGCGCCGCCGACGGCCTGGGCTGCCACAACCTGCTCCGGGTTCACACCGATGGCATTACCGGTGGAGAACTGGAACTGCGAGAACGTGAGATTCGACACCGTGTTGGAACCGGCGACGAAGGCGCCGAGCGCCCCAATGAACGGGGCGATGAACGGCCAGGAACTGCCCGAAATCGCGGCCGCTCCCTCGGCGAGAGTCACCGGCATGCTCGACAGGCCCGACGCGTTGAGGTCCGGTCCGGACTGGATCAGCACGCGCACCAGCGGCACGGCAAACAGCAAGGCCACGGCCGTTCCCGCCAGCTGTGTGCCCGAGACCGCCCAGGTCTTGCGAATCTGCGCCCCGTTCATGCGATGGAGGGCATAAGCGAACAGTGAGGCCAGAATGAGCAGGAAGGCCGGCGAATAGAAGGGCTGCACCGCTGTGGAGATATCGGTTCCGAGGATGTTGTTGAACGGGATCGCGATGCCGGTCAGGAATTCCTTGGCCGGCGCGATGACGCGGCTGCCGACGAGGAGCACGGCCATCAGCACGTATGGCGCCCAGGCGCTCACGATGCCGATACGACGCGCGGATGCGACGGGTGCCGCGGCCGGTTCCATAGTGCCCATCCAGCGCGGGCTCCAGGTACTGCGGGGGCCGAAGTCGAAGGTTTTCTTGGGCATCAGGAAGCCCTTGCTCGATGTGAACATCACCAGGATGAGCCCGAACAGGCCCCCGAACAGCGATGGGAACTCCGGTCCGAGGAAGCGAGCCACCAGCACCGACGGGATGGTCATGGCGACCGACGCGTACAGGGCGAACGGCCAGATGGCCAGGCCGTCGCGGAAACGCCGTTCGGGGCCGAAGAACCCCGTGAGCATGCACACGAGGATCAACGGGATGAGCAGCCCGACGATCGCGTGAATCGTCGCCACCTGGAATCCGATCGACGCCACGAACTCAGGCATCGTCACGCCGAGCACGGAGATGCGTTCGGCCACCGAGGGGTCACCACCGAGGCCGCCGCCGACACCCACAATGATGGGTGTGCCGACGGCACCGAAGCTCACCGGTGTGCTCTGGATTATCAGGCCCACCATCACGGCGGCCATCGCCGGGAAACCCATCGCCAACAGCAGCGGCGCGACCACCGCCGCGGGAGTGCCGAAGCCCGATGCTCCCTCAATGAAACTTCCGAAGAGCCAACCGATAATCACGGCCTGGATGCGCCGATCGGGCGAGATATTGTTGAACCCCGCGCGGATCGTTGCCATCGCCCCGCCCACCGTCAGCGTTGACAGCAGGAGAAGCGCTCCGAACACGATGTAGAGCAGGGTGGCGGCCGTGATCACGCCCTCCAGGGATGCCGCGAGGACTCCCCGAACGTCCATTTTCCAGACGGCAAGGGCGACGATCACGGCGGCGACGTAACCCAGTGGCATTGCATATTTGGCCGGCCAGCGGAATCCGGCGAGCAGTATGCCCACCAGCAGAATTGGTGCCAGCGCTAACAGGCTGAGCACAGCAAGATTGTCCACGATGAGGTCCTCTCTGACCAATTTTCGTATGGTGAAACTTTATTACTGTTTCGTGGATGTCAGCCTAGCTTCCCCGCATTCAGGGTCAACGGATACGCCGCCTTTAGACTCAAGGAATGACAGACACTGCGGCACCCACAGACCAGAACCAGCGCATCACGATGTTCGGCGCCGAGTGGTGCGGCGACTGCCGTCGTTCCAAGAAGCTGCTCGACACGCTCGGGGTCGACTACGACTACGTCGACCTGGAGGCCGTGGAAGACGGCGCCGACCGGGCCAAGGCCATCAGCGGCCTCACCCGTATACCCGTGATCGCGTTCCCCGACGACACCCACGTCGTCGAGCCCACGGATGCGGCGCTGCACGCGAAGCTCGTCGCCCTCGGCACCATCTCGTAGACTCGCGGGTTGCCGCCGCCAGAGTTGTTGGCGGGTTCCCCTGTCACCTCGTACCGGGCCCCGGGCTCGTGCTGCTGATCGTCGCAGGCGGCCATAGGCGGTGACCCTCCTGCTCCTGCTCCTGCTCCTGCTCCTGCTCCTGCTCCTGCTCCTGCTCCTGCTCCTGCTCCTGCTGAGCGACGTGCTGCCCGCTCGGACCGTGCCCGTGCCAGCACTGGTGGCGAGCACCAGGCCACCCTGGACGACTTCTGACGAGCCGGCTCCTCGCGCTCAGCCTGTCGGCAGCGGCAGTTCGCTAGGGTTATTGCACAGCCCGCTACTTCTCGAGGAGCTTTATGCCCATCACCGTTCACGGCGTCATTGTTCGTTCGAAGGGCGCCCCCGTGGAGCTCACCGAAATCGTGATCCCCGACCCCGGGCCCGGCGAGGTCGTGGTCGACGTAGAAACCTGCGGCGTGTGCCACACCGACTTCCACTACAAAGAGGGCGGCATCAGCGACGACTTCCCGTTCCTGCTGGGGCATGAGGCCGCCGGGCGCGTCAGCGTGATCGGCGCGGGCGTGACTCACGTGGCCGTGGGCGACTTTGTCGTGCTGAACTGGCGTGCCGTGTGCGGCGACTGCCGCGCCTGCAAGCGCGCCGAACCTTGGTACTGCTTCAACACCTTCAATGCCACGCAGAAGATGACACTGACGGACGGCACTGAACTCAGCCCGGCACTGGGCATCGGCGCCTTCGCCGACAAGACCCTGGTGCATGAGAAGCAGTGCACCAAGGTCGACCCCGCCGCCGACCCCGCCGCCGTCGGGCTGCTCGGCTGCGGCATCATGGCCGGCATCGGTGCCGCCATGAACACCGGCAACGTGACCCATGGCGACTCGGTGGCCGTGATCGGCTGCGGCGGCGTCGGAAACGCCGCGGTCGTGGGATCAAAGCTCGCCGGGGCATCCGTGGTCATCGCCATCGATCGCGACCCGAAGAAGCTGGCGAAGGCACTCGAGCTGGGCGCCACCCACTCGATCGATTCCTCGAGCCTCGACGAGGACGGTGTCGTGGCGGCGGTGCAGGCCCTTACCGGTGGATTCGGCGCCGACGTCGTGATCGACGCGGTCGGCCGCCCGGAAACGTGGCGCCAGGCGTTCTATGCCCGCGACCTCGCCGGAACAGTCGTACTCGTGGGCGTACCCACGCCCGAGATGATGCTCGAAATTCCTCTGCTCGACGTATTCGGTCGTGGCGGCTCGCTTAAATCATCGTGGTATGGCGACTGCCTGCCGGAACGGGACTTCCCCATGCTCACCGACCTGTACCTGCAAGGCCGCCTTCCGCTCGACGAATTCGTGAGCGAGAAGATCGGTATCGAGGAGATCGACGCCGCCTTCGACAAGATGGCCCGCGGCGACGTGTTGCGATCGGTCGTGGTGCTCTGATGAATGCTCGCATTGAACACCTGATCACCGCCGGCAGCTTCAGCCTCGACGGCGGCACCTGGGAACTCGAGAATAACGTCTGGATCGTCGGCGATGACACCGAATGCATCGTGATCGACGCCGCCCACAACCCCGCAGCCATCCTCAAGGCCGTCGGCGGCCGCACACTGCGGGGCATTTACTGCACCCACGCCCACAATGACCACATCGGCGCGATCGCCGGGGTACAGGCTCTCACTCAGGCACCCGCGTCCCTGCATCCGGCCGACGATGTGCTCTGGACGACCGTCTACCCGAACTCCACGCATCTGCCCCTGGTGGACGGCCAGCGCATCACGGTGGCCGACACCGAGCTCGAGGTGATCCACACCCCGGGGCACTCCCCGGGAGCGGTGTGTTTCTACGCTCCGGAGCTCGGCACGCTGTTCAGCGGGGACACCCTGTTCCACGGTGGCCCAGGCGCAACCGGGCGCTCGTACAGCGACTTTCCCACCATCATCGAGTCGATCACGACCCGGCTGCTCACGTTGCCGGCCGACACCGTGGTGCTCACGGGTCATGGCGAGTCGACGACGATCGGCGCCGAAGCGCCCGACCTGGAGGCATGGATCGCCCGCGGGCACTAGCGAGACCAGCAGGCCCGCGCTCGCGGGCGAGTCAAGCGGTGAAGCCGTCAAACCGTCCATCGGTCGAACGGCCGAGCGGCCGAGCTAAGTCGGGTCAATGCTCACCCGGTCGCGGCCGCCATGTTTGGCGGCATACAGGGCAGCGTCGGCTCGCGCCAGCCAGTGGGAGGACCTCTCGACCCCGTCCCACTGCGCGACACCCGCACTGACCGTGCAGGAAAGCCCCGGGCCGATGGATGCCCACGTGAAGTCGCGCACGGAGGCGAGCAGGCGTTCGCAGGCCTGGCCCGCTCGTTCACGCGAGGTATCCGTTAAAACGAGCAAAAATTCTTCCCCACCCATGCGCACAGCCAGGTCCGCTTCCCGCGTCACCGAGCGCAGCATGGACGCCATGGCGATCAGTACCTCGTCGCCGACACCGTGCCCGTACACGTCATTGACCTGCTTGAAGTGGTCGAAGTCGATCATCGCCGCGCACAGCGGCTGCGAGTCCCGCTCGGCTCGCTCCAGCATCAGCGGCAGCTCCATATCGAGCGCCCGACGGTTCGGCAGCCGGGTCAGCGGATCGGTGCGGGCCGCGGTATCGAGTTCCTCGGCACGCAGACGCTGCATCTGCGCCTCGAGCGTGGCCCGCTCGGCGTCGTGGCGCGCCTGTTCGATCTCGATGGTGTTAATGAGCATTTTGGACTGGAGCCCGGCCGTCTGCTGCGCCATCCGAAAGGTGAGCTCGTGCAACTGTTCGTAATGGTTGAGGGCCTGCTCGAACCGCCCGCTCGACTTGTGCATTTCGAACAGGGCGCGATGCAGCGTGGTGAGCAGCATCAGGTCTTCTTCTGCCGAAGGATCGGCAAGCTGGGCATCCATCATGGCGGTTGCCTCGTCGAGGTTGCCCTGTGCTCGCACGATGGCCGCGATTTGGGCATCGTTATTGACCTCGAGGTTGCGGTAGCCGTTCGCGCGGGCCATCTCCTTGGCTCGATAGGCCTGCTCGCGTGCTTCGGGATACTCCTCGAGTTCGATGAGAATGCTCACGAGGTTGCTGAGCGCCATCGACTCGTAGAACGTGTGCCCGAGGACCTGGGCGGCGTCGACGGCGCCCCGCACGTGGATCAGCCCCTCCTGCAGTGCGATCGAGGCATCCAGGCCCAGCGCCTTCTGACCACGCGCCACCTCGATGCACGTGTCGCCCAGGTTGTTGAGGGCGGCGAAGCCGGCCTCCGGGTCGTCGAGGGTACGCGCCAGATCCAGGGCTTGCCGACTGAGCTGCATGCCCCGGGTCGGGTCGCCCATCGCCTCGTGCACCATCGCGGAGCGGCTCAGCGCCCAGAACTCCGCCGTACGACTCCCGCAGGCCCGTGCGGCCTCCAGGGCTGCCAGCACATGGCGGAGGGCCTGCTCGTTCAGCGCCGTCTCGTGATAGGCCAGCGCGAGCGTGCAGTGCAGCTTCGACTGGCGCAATAGATCGTCGCTGGCGACAAAGTATTCCATGGCCAGCAGCCCCTGATGCACCGAGGCCTCGAAATCGCCGAGTCGCAGACGATGCAGGGACAGGGCCTCCCGCGCGTGGGCCTGCTGCCCAGAGGTTGCATCCGGGCGGGCGAGCACCGCTTCGGCGACCTTCGCGCCGTCGCGGTGGCGTCCATCGGCACCCCAGCGCTCGGCCTGCTCCAGCATCCCGTCGATGGACGGTTCCGTGTCCGTCGACGGTTCCGTGTCGATCGATGGCGTCACGGGGACGAGAAAATCCGAGGTGTCGGCCATTCCCGTGGGGGTGGCAAGGCCGACCTCTGTGTTGGGTGGGAGCCCGACATCGAGCGCTCCAGCGTGCCCAACTGAATCGTTCAGCGTCACGCGTGCACCCCCCAGAATCATTCAACTTTCTTTGAACATATCAGCGCAAACGCCGGCGCACCACTCGAATGCGGGTCCCCCCTAAGGGGGACACGATGGAACCCCCGATCGGGGCAAAATGCTGCACAGATGGAGGATTTCGAGCAAGAATAAGTTTCGGGATGCCCCGACCAACCGCCGCCTCTCCTGCTATGCGAATCGCGTCTGCGCCCCCACACTCGCGCGCAGGCGATCGACCTGCCGGGGGGCGCAGTCCCCCAGCCCCGGAAGTCCCCCGGTCAGCGCCGCGGCGAGCGTCGACACGGCCATGACGAAGACGGGCACCCGGGACCCGCCGATGCGGTGAACTCTCTGATCCGCCAGCACGGCGTCGGGATACACCAGCACGGCCGACAACACCCCCGCCAGGGCGACCTCTTCCAGCACGGCGTTCACTCGTGCACGCAACAGGCTCACCGGGTCTGCCCCAGGAGCACCGTCATACGACACCCGATCACCCGTGATCGACACCGGTGCCGCAGCTCCCATCGACATCAGGATCGTCAGTCCCTGGGGTCCGACGACGAGGTGATCGACGCACTCGTTCCCCCTCCCGACCTGCACGTCATGCCACACCGAGAACTCCCAGCCGAGCGTGGCCAGCGACCGCGCCGTCATCTCGGCGGCGAGCGCGTCATTGAGGCTCGCGCGCACACCCGCCGAAACCTGAGCGATGGTCCGCGGCGAGAACGGCTCGGCGAGCAGCGTGTCCACGTCTTGCGGGACTGAGCGTCGTTTCCGATCGAATTCGAGCAGCGCGCTCGAATACGCGGCCTGTCGCTCGGCGAAGGCGACCGCGCGTGCCTTGCGCACATGGGCAACCTCTCGGCGATACGGGTTCCGAACGGTGCGCAAAATCGAGATGGCGACCGAGCACACCGCGCCGGGACCCGCGCAGAGCGTGCCGGCGGCGATGGCGAGAGTGGTGAGGGAGTATGGGGAGCTCTCGAAGGTTCCGGCTCGCCACGCCAGCACGAGCGCGGTCCCCGCTCCGGCGGCAAAGAACCAGCTGGTCATCACGAACATCAAGCGCAGCGACCGTGCCAGGAACCGCCCCCACAACCTGGGGGTCGGCTGGGGCGGCCGGGGCGGTACTGGGGTGACAGGCTCGGCGAACCAATCCCGAACCTGGTGCAGGTACCGGGCGCGGGAGCTGCCGCCAGGATGTCCGTGCACGTCGGCCAGACCATTCGACGGACGGGTGCGCCGGGGCGCGGATGGCGCGGATGCCCGCGGTCGCGCCCGATCGGCCGTCGGTGCGTTCAGCAGACCTCGGTCGTAGACGGCCCGGCGATCAGCATCGCCGAGCACCGCCCACGCCGTCTGTATTTCTCGAAAATGCTCGGGAGACCCGCCAAGATCGGGGTGGCTCGCCCGGAGCATGCGCCGATAGGCCCGTTTGAGTTCGGTGGAATCGGCGACAGCAGGCACCCCGAGCACGTCGTACAGGTTCTTCTGCGTCGCGCTCATGGCTCCCCCTGGACTGGTATTCCCTACCCTAGGGTTTCCGTCCCCCTCATGGGGGACATTTACCGACGTGGGCCTCGACCGCGTGAGCTATCCGGCGTTGCCTCTCGGCGACGGCAACTGGGCCCGAAGGCTCAGCACGTTCAGCCGGCGTTCGATCACGGCTCCCTCTGGCCAGCGCGCCGCTGCGGCGATGAGGCCGTCGACGGCCTCATCGACCGGCTGCGCGCAGCAACAGGGACACCAGCCCTGGGCGTCGAAACTGGCACGCAGCGCCGCCGCGAAATCGGCACGGGTCAGTTCGGGGATCTCGCGCACCAGTGCCGTCGTCGTCGATCGGTGCGAGCTCATCCCCTCGAACGAACGCCCGCACCCGCACTTTCCCGCGGGATTGCGCAGGCTCGCCGGGCACGGCTCGAGCATCCACACGAGCTCCCCCGTGACGCAGTGGTCGTAATCGCCCCGGCGCGCGCCCTGCGATGCGCGCGTGGCCACAAGTACCTTCATGATCAGCTCCCTTATTCTCGGCACGAGCGTCGGTGAGTGGTACCGGCCACGGTAGAACCAGCCACCGACATTTGTTGCCGAGCGGCGCTGTGTCACGAAAGCATTCCAATTCGCTTGTTTTCAAACGACCTGTCTACCCCGACGCGGAAAGTGCCTCTAGTCTGGGCTTAGACAGTATTTTGTCGCTGCAACCGGTCATGAGCGGCGCGCGTTGTGCGCGCGCCTGGGGCGCTCGATATCAGCCGACCGGGCTGCCTCTTCGTCATGCCCACCAGCAGACGTGGGCGCCTGCCAGCGGCAGAAACCGGTGTGCAGCACCGGCGACCACGTCCTCGGTGGCCCTGCCCGGCCCGCACCGTGCGGGCCGACTGAGAGGAAGATCACCATGTCACGTTTCACACCATCGTCACGATCACGCAAGCGCGTGATGGCCGTTCTGCTCACCGCCGCCGTGGTGGGGATCGGCGGGGCCGGAGCGGCGGGGGCCTCCGCCGACAGCCTCCCCCTCACACCGGTCGAGCTCGGCAGCGCCGGCTCGTTCGCCATCCTGTCCAAGTCAGGGGTCACGGATGTCTACGCCTCCGCCATTCTGGGCGACGTCGGATCCAGCCCCATCTCCGGTGCCGCCATCCACGTCGCGTGCGACGAGGTCACCGGTACCATCTACACGGTCAACGCGGCCGGCCCGGCCTGCCGGGTCGTCGACGACACCCGCCTCACCGGGGCCGTCGGCGACATGGGCATCGCGTACACCGACGCCGCCGGACGCACCAACCCGGACTTCGTCAACCTCGGCGCCGGGGAGATCGGCGGCCTCACTCTCACGCCCGGACTGTACACGTGGAGCACTGACGTGCAGCTCTCGAACGACGTCATCCTCCAGGGCGGCGTCGACGACGTGTTCATCTTCCAGATCTCCGGGGACATCACCCAGGCTTCGGCCAAGAACGTGACGCTCGAGGGCGGCGTGCAGGCCAAGAACGTGTTCTGGCAGACCGCCGGTGAGGTCGCGATCGGCACGACCGCGCACTTCGAGGGCACCATCCTCAGTCACACACTCATCGCCATGAAGACCGGAGCCTCCATCAACGGCCGCCTGCTCGCGCAGACCGCCGTCACCCTGCAGAGCAACACCGTCACCGAGCCCGCGCTCTAACCCACCGAGCGGAGGGGGCGGTGCCAGCAGGCACCGCCCCCTCCCGCCGCGTAGGCTGCGGCCATGAGCACCGCTCCGATCACACGCCCGACCATCGCTGCCGATCAGCCGCGCTCCGATGGCTAGGTTCTTCGGCGTCGACCTCGCGTGGGGCGAGGGCACCGCACTGAAGCCCGCCAACGAGACCGGACTCGTGTGCCTCGACGAGCGCGGAACGGTGCTGCACGCGGGCTGGGCGCGCGGCATCGACGCCGTCGCCGCGTGGCTGATCGCCCTCGCCGAACCGGGTGATGTGATCGCGATCGACGCCCCGCTTGTCGTGTTCAACGCCACCGGCATCCGCGAGTGCGAGCGTGAGGTGGGCCAGCGCTACGGCCGCTGGAAGGTGGCGGCGAACCCGAGCAGCCTGCGTCTGCAGTGGCTCGGCGGTGTCACCCTGCGGATCGCCCTCGAGGCCGCCGGGTTCCGCTACACCGACGGCCGGCATCCGCCCGCCGCCAAGGCGATCGAATTCTTTGAGTGCTACCCCTACACAACGCTCGTGGGCGCGGCGGAATTCGGCTATACCGAACAGCGCCCCCGCTACAAGCGCCCGAACACCGCGCTGCCGCTCGGCGAGCGCCGCCTGTTTCGCGCGAGCGAATGCGACGAACTGCTGCAGCGGATGTCCCGTCTCACGACGGCGAGCCCGCCCTTGAGCCTCGCCACCCACCCGGTCACCGCAGAACTGCTGGACGAGCCGTCACCGCTGCTCGACCGCACGTACAAACACCGCGAAGACCTGCTCGATGCCGCTCTCGCGGCCTGGACCGCCTCGCTCTGGCACGCACACGGACTCTCTCGGTGCCAGGTGCTCGGGGCCACGGACACCCCCGACTCGGCGGGCCGCCGCCCGGTGATCATCGCCGCCGCGCGCCCCGAACAGCGGCGCCCGGCCCGGTCAGCCGAGCTCGGTGTACTTGGTTGACACGCCGCGGGACTTCTCCACCGGGTATTTCGCCGCGTTCTTGGCGAGCTTGGCGGTGAAGGCCTCTTCCAGGTCGATGTCGAGACCGTCGGCGACCTGCAGGAGGTAAGCCAACACATCCGCTATCTCGTCACTCGCGGCCTCACGGTTGGCGGGCCGGGCGATCCACGCGCCGATCTGGCCCGGCTCGACCCACTGCAACAGGGCGCTCAGCTCCCCCGCCTCGCCGCTGAGCGCCATCACCAGGTTCTTCACCGAGTGGAACTGCTCCCAGTCTCGCTCGCGTGCGAAGGCTCGAAGGTCTGATTGCATCTGGTGTATGCCCATGGTTCTATTCTCCGGCATGGGGCGCGAGCGCCTCGAGCTAGACCTTGGGCACGCTGCGGAGGAGCCACCCGAGGATGCCCGCGAGCCCGACCGCGAGGATGCCCATCGGGAGCAGGATCCAGAATTCCGTCGAGGACCCCTGCGATGCGATCACGAACGGCGTGACGGCGATCGGCACGCTGGTCAGCAGGAGGAAGACCAGAAACGCCGAGCCCACCGGGGAGGCGAATGCCCGGCGGCGCAGCTGCATCACGCCGAGGATCACCCCGGCCGGCAGGAAGAAGGCGTAGTCGAGCACGTGCACCGGGTTCGTCGGCAGCTTCAGCGCGTACACGCTCTGCGGGGTGGAGTTCGTGAGCAGAGCCGGCAGGTCTTCCGACAGCCAGAGAACCGCGAACAGCAGCGACACGACGATCAGCGCGACCCCGGAGACCGCGAGGGCCCGTCGACTCGGAAACATCACGGCCGCCTGGCCCGGTTCAACCGAGATCACACCACCGATCAGGGAAAACAGACTGAGGCCCAGAACCGCCACCCAGACGAGGAACAGCGACCCGAACGGGATGCTGAAGGTGTAGATCACGTAGTTGTAGACCGTGAAGGCGACCGCGCCGAGCCAGATGACGAAGGCGCGTTCGGACCCACGCAGCGCGACCACGGCGCACACCGCGAGGACGGGTGCCACGACCACGGCGTTCACCAGATCCTGGGCCCGCGCCTGGTTGGCGAAGTCGCTGGACAGGTCGTAGTAGTACACGCTGGAGTCGAGCAGGGCTGCCAGGCTGCCCAGAAAGGCCAGCAGGGCCGCGCCGAGGGAGAGAAACAACCAGAGTCTGGCTCTGGTCGTGGTCGTATTCATCGCTGAGCCTCCCGTGGACGCTCCGTACGGACGCGGATACCGCGCCCTCGCCTGGCACGATAGCCGGGAATCTCGCCACCCGCTACGGCCCGAGCCCCAGCCTCCGGCCCCGGAACGGTCGGGCGTGCATAACTCCTGCAATTCGTAGCGGCTCCGCGACGGATGCCCGCAAACTCGCGGTCGGCGGGGCTTTGTCCCTCAGATTGCAGGAGTTATGCCCACCGACCGCGGGAGATGGCTAGCGGCGCACGATCGAGCGCAGCAGCCGCAGCGCGACCGAGAGGGACGCCATGTCGTCCTGACCGAGGGAGTTGACCTCCTCGAACACGCTGCGAGCCCGGTCGAGCTGCTCCGCGTTCAGAGCTTCCCAGGCCTGCAGGCGTTCCTCGGCGGAACCCGTCTCCGTCGCGTCGAGCACGGCCTTCGTCATGTCGGCCACGGTCGAGTAGAGGTCGTCACGCAGGGCGGCGCGGGCAAGTGCCTGCCAGCGGTCCTTGCGCGGCAGCCCCGTGATGCGTACGAGGATGTTGTCCACCGCGAATCGTTCGTACACCCGGTAATACACGGCCGCCACTTCCTCGGCCGGTGTCTGGGACTGCACGGCGACCCGAGCAACGTCGAGCAGCGCGAACGCCTCGAACAGCTCCGCCCACTGGTGGCCGAGCGACACGGGAACGCCCCATTCCTCGGCCTTCGCCAGCTGCGTCTGCAGCCGCTTGAGGTCTTCGCCCTGCAAGTAGTCGCTCAGGTGAGCGCGCAACAGCTCGACCTGAGGCTTGTACTTGGCGATCACCTCACCCACGGAGCGGGTGCCGCCCTGGTTCACCTGCCAGCGCACGGCGCGGTCGAGCAGCCGACGGATGTCGAGGTGCATTTCCGTCCACTGATCGGTGGGGAACGACGAGGGCAGCGCGTTGAGGGCGTCCACCATGTCGTCGAGGCCGAAGACCTCGCGCAGGGCCACGAACGCCCGCGCACGGTGGCCTGGTTGGCCGACGTCTCCTCCACGGTGCGGAACGCGAACGTCACGCCGCCGAGGTTGATCATGTCGTTGGCCACGACCGTCGCGATGATTTCGCGGCGCAGCGGATGCGTGTCGAGCTCGGCATCGAAGCGCTCCGAGAGCTGGGCCGGGAAGTACCGGCGCAGCGTGCCTCCGAACCACGGGTCGTCGCCCAGGTCGCTCTCCCGCAGGGCGGTCGCGAGCTCGATCTTGGCGTAGGCGGCAAGCACCGAAAGTTCCGGCGAGGTGAGGCCCTGCCCCTGATCGAGGCGTTCGCGCAACGTGGCGGTGGTCGGCAGCGCCTCAAGGTCGCGCTGCAGATCGCCGGATGCCTCGAGCCAGTTCATCAGACGCTCGTAGCTCGGGCTCCAGTTGTTCACCAGCACCCGGTCGTTGAGCAGCAGGATGTTCTGGTCCACGTTGTCCTGCAGAACGAGGCGACCCACCTCATCCGTCATCTCGGCGAGGAATTGCGCACGCTCGGCCGGGTCAAGCTTGCCCGCGGCCACCATGCGGTCCACGAAGATCTTGATGTTCACCTCGTGGTCAGAGCAGTCGACCCCGGCCGAGTTGTCGATCGCGTCGGTGTTGAGGATCACGCCCGCCAGCGCGGCTTCGATGCGGCCCAGCTGGGTGAAGCCGAGGTTTCCGCCCTCACCGACGACCTTCACCCGCAGGTCTTTTCCATCAACGCGGATGCCGTCGTTCGCCTTATCGCCCACCTGAGCGGATGTCTCACTGCTCGCCTTCACGTACGTGCCGATGCCGCCGTTGTAGAGCAGATCGGTGGGGGCAAGGAGGATGGCGCGCAGCAGTTCCGGCGGGCTGAGGTGCGTGGTGCCGTCGGGGAGGCCGAGCACCTGCCGCACCTCGGTGGAGATGGGAACGGACTTGGCCTGGCGCGGGAAGATGCCGCCGCCGGCGCTGATGAGTTCGGGAGCGTAGTCGGCCCACGAGGAGCGCGGCAGGTCGAAGAGACGCTGGCGCTCCGCAAAGGACGCGGCGGCGTCGGGGGTCGGGTCGAGGAAGATATGCCGGTGGTCGAACGCGGCGACCAGTTTGATGTGCTCGGACAGCAGCATGCCGTTGCCGAATACATCCCCGGACATGTCCCCCACGCCCACCACGGTGAATTCCTCGGTCTGGGTGTCGACGCCGAGCTCGCTGAAGTGGCGCTTCACCGATTCCCACGCGCCGCGGGCGGTGATGCCCATCTCCTTGTGGTCGTAGCCGACGGAGCCACCCGAGGCGAAGGCGTCGCCGAGCCAGAAGCCGTATTCCGCGGCGAGGCCGTTGGCGATGTCGGAGAACGAGGCGGTTCCCTTGTCGGCGGCCACCACGAGGTAGGTGTCAGCGTCATCGTGGCTGACCACGCGATAGGGCGGCACCATCCGCTCGCCCTCCTCGGGCGTGGTCACGAGGTTGTCGGTGACGTCGAGCATGCCGCGGATAAAGGTCTTGTAGCTGTCGATGCCTTCGGCCATCCAGGCGCCGCGGTCGGCGGCCGGGTCGGGAAGCTTCTTGGCGAAGAAGCCGCCCTTCGCGCCCGTGGGCACGATCACCGCGTTCTTCACCGTCTGTGCCTTCACGAGGCCGAGCACCTCGGTGCGGAAGTCCTCGCGTCGGTCCGACCAGCGCAGGCCGCCGCGGGCCACCTTGCCGAAGCGCAGGTGAACGCCCTCCACTCGCGGCGAGTACACCCAGATCTCGAACATGGGCTTGGGGAACGGCAGCAGCTCGATCGACTGCGGGTCGAGCTTGATGCTGAGATACGGCTTGTCCTGGAAGAAGTTCGTACGCAGCGAGGATTCGATCAGGTTGATCAGCGTGCGCAGCACCCGGTCGGCGTCGAGGGTGGCGACCTGTTCCATCGCGAGGGTGAGGTCGGCGCGTACCTGCTCGACCCGGGGCATCCGGTCGGCCTCGTTCAGGTCGGGGTCGAAGCGGGCCTCGAACAGGGAGATGAGCCCCTTGGTGACGTCGGGGTTGTTGAGCAGCGTGTTGGAGATGAAGCCGTAGGAGTTGGTGTTGCCGATCTGGCGCAGGTACTTGGCGTAGCTGCGCAGGATGACGACCTTCTGCCAGGCCATGCCCTCCTTGAGCACGAGGCGATCGAGGCCGTCGGACTCGATGGCGCCGCTCACGGCCGCGCCGAACGAGTCAGCGAGCAGTTCGCCGGTGGCGACCGGGTCCACCCCGGCGGGGTAGATGAGCCCGAGGTCGTAGAGGAAGAACCGCCGGCCGTCGGACGTTTCGATCTCGAACGGCACCTCGTCAAGCACCTCGATGCCGAGGTTCTGGAAGTACGGCAGAATCTGGCTGAGGCTCTGCGACTCCATCATGTAAAGCTTGACGCGGGCGTTCTCGGAGCGCTCGCCCACGTCCTTGGGCAGGTAGACGTAGAGCCCCGGGCGGGCGCGGCCCGCACCGGCGACCTCGGCCAGTTCGGCCGCGGTGGCGGCGGCTTCGAACCGCACGATGTCTTCGAGGGCGTCGTCGGTCTCGTAGTCCACCCGGTAGCTGTCGGGGAAGGCTTCCGACCACAGGGCGGAGAGCTGCTCGGCGTCGGCCAGCGGATGCGTCTCGCGCAGCTCATCGCTGATGCCTTCCGGCCAGGACCGCACCGCGTGGGCCAGACGAGCCTCGAGGGCGAGGCCGTCGACGGATTCCACCGCGTTCGGCTGCGGCAGGCGGATGCGATAAAACAGGCGGGCGAGGGCCGATTCGGTCATGCGTGCCTCGAAGTCGAGCGACTCCGCCTGGAAGGTCTCGCGCAGTTCCTTTTCGATCCGCAGTCGCACGGCCGTGTTGTAGCGGTCTCGCGGCAGGTAGACGAGTGCGGACATGAAGCGTCCGTACACGTCGGGGCGCAGGAACAGCCGGGTGCGGCGTCGCTCCTGCAGTCGCTGGATGGCGAGCGACGCGGTCACGAGGGACGGCACGTCGATCTGGAACAGTTCGTCGCGCGGGTAGGTCTCCATGATGCCGAGCAGGTCTTTGCCGCTGTGCGATCCGGGCGGGAAGCCGACCTCGGCCATCACGGCGTTCACCTTTTCCCGCAGCACGGGCACGACCTCCACGGAGCTCGTGTAGGCGCTGGCCGCAAACAGTCCGATGAAGCGCTGCTCACCGCTCACGTTGCCGTCGGCGTCGAAGCTCTTGATGCCGATGTAGTCGAAGTAGGCGGGGCGGTGCACGGTGGAGCGGGAATTCGCCTTGGTGATCACGAGCGCGCTGCGTTCGCGGGCCTTCGTGCGCCCCGCCTCGGTGAGGTGCTGGATCTGGTGCCGGTCCTCGGCGGAACGCAGCAGGCCGAGGCCACTTCCGTCACGGATGGACAGCACGTCTTCGCCGTCGAGGGTTTCGAGGTCGTATTCCCGGTAGCCGAGAAAGGTGAAGTTGTCGGCGTTGAGCCAGCGCAGCAGTTCTTGGGTCTGCTGCAGGTCCTGGATCTCCCGCGCGTGGGCAACGTGGTCGAGATCGTCGGCGATCTGCACGGCCTTCAGGCGCATGAGCGGCCAGTCGTCGACGGCGGCGCGCACATCGTGCAGCACGGCGTGCAGCCCGGCGATCAGGCTCTCGTGAGCGTCGTCGCTCGCCCGGTCGATCTCGATGGCGATCCACGACTCCAGGTGGGAGGCGTTGTCGCCGGTGGCGATCAGGTGCGAGATGTTCGGCATGGTCGAGGTGTCGCCGCTGGACACGCCGACGCTCGCGGGCATCCGGGTGATGTTCACGAGCTTGTTGGTCTCGCGGTTGCGGGCCACGATGAGGAGGGGGTGAACGACGAGATGGATGGCGGAGTGCTGGCGCACGAGTTCGGCGATGACCGAGTCCACCAGGAAAGGCATGTCGTCGGTGGCGATGAAGACCACGCTGCGGCTGGCCTCGTTGCGGATCGCGACGTTCGCGGTCTTCGGCTTTCGATGGTCGGCCGCCTGCCAGTGCGCGATCGCCCGGTCGTGCAGCAGCTCTGCGGTGTAATTCTGAGCGTCATCGTCGATCAGGTGCTCGTAGTAGTCGGCTATGAACGTGCGCTCTATCGGGGACTGATCGGTTGTTGTGGGCTCAGACGTCATCGAAAAAACTCCTCCATCAAAATTCGTGGATCGGCGTTGGTCTTCGCGCGGGAAATCACCCCGGCACGCGCCAATCATGCCCTGCTGGCAAACTGCATGGCCCTTCAAGGGTATCCATAGAACGGGGGCCACAAGAACCCGACTCAGCTGGGACCGGTGATCCGATTGCGGCCGGACGCTTTTGCCGAATACAGCAGCCTGTCGGCGACGTCGATGAGTGCGGCACCGGAGTCCAGGGGGCCGAGTGAACAGCCCCCGCTCACCGTCACCGAGATGCTCGCGCCGACGGCCCGCATCGGCGTCACCTCAATCACGCGGCGGATCCGTTCCCCCACGATGAGCGCCCCGGCCAGATCGGTGCGGGGCAAGACAACAAGGAACTCCTCGCCGCCCCACCGGGCTGCCACGTCGGCGTCCCGCAGCTGCGAGGCCAACCGCCGGGCGACCTCTGCGAGCACGGCATCTCCGGCGGGGTGTCCGTAGGAATCGTTGACGCGTTTGAAGTAATCGATGTCGAGCATCAGAAGGCAGATCGAGTCGCCGTGACGAATCGCATCCCCGCACAGATGCCCCAGGGTCTCTTCCACATCACGGCGATTGCGCAGGCCGGTGAGGGCATCCGTTCGGCTCAGCATCTCGAGTTCGGCGTTGCGTTGGCGAAGCTGGTCCTGCAGGTGCTTGACGTGGGCTGCGGCGGCGACCCGGGCCACCAGCTCGGCCGGCTCGAACGGCTTTTTGAGATAGTCGTGGGCACCACCGCGCAGGCCGCGCAGCACGTCGTCCATCCCGTTGAGGGTGCTTAGAAAGACAACGGGGAGGTCCTCCATCAGGGGATCGGCCTTCAGTTGTGCGAGCACGTCGTACCCGTCCATGCCCGGCATCTCGATGTCCAGAAGGATCACGTCGGGCAGAGACTCCCGGCATTTGTCGAGGGCATCGCTGCCGTCCACCGCTTCGACGACCCGATAGCCCGCATCCTCGAGGTGGACACGAACCACGGTTCGAATGACCAGGGAATCGTCCGAGACCATCATCGTGGCGAGGGGCCAGTTGGCGGCCATCCTTCCGATGGCATTCACAGTCGTGCCGCCAGGGCCCGAGGGTCCGCGACGAACGCGAGTGCACCGCCGGCCTGCACCGTTCCCGAGACGACGGTGGAGTGTGCCGCAGAGACGACGGCACGGATCTCGCCCGGGTCGACGAGGCACAGCCCCGTGACGGTCCCGACGAGCAGGCCGAAGGTCAGGTCCGCCAGCTCGAGGATCAGAACGTGGGTGCCCCCGCCGAGCACGGACAAGACGGTCACTGCGGGTTCGCCCGGCAGCACGCCGGCGATATCGGCACCCGCCCCGGGCACCGCACGGATGCCGGCCGACATCCGTACTCCCCTCGTACACTCAACCGGGATGCAATATGCCTCACCGGCGCAGGTGAAAGTGACCATCGTGATCATCGGATCGACTCCTGCCACTTGGCCTCGAGGAGTTTGTGAAGTTCGGCCAGCGGGATACCCTCCATGCCCACCCCGATTTCACTGGATTCCCCCCGCTCCAGAGCACGCCGGGCGGCGCCGAAAGCTCGATGGGCCGAGGGCTGATCCCCCACGGCTTCCAAAGCAAGTGCGAGATGCAGGTGGGCGAGGGGATCATGCGCGGCAAGATACACCCACCGCCGGAAGATCACCACGGCGTCAGAGGCATTCCCGGTCGCGAGGGCCTCCTGCCCGGACCGGGACAATTCAGAGACCATGGCGGACAGGGCGGAGGCGCCGGA
>NZ_JPRS01000072.1 GCF_000738085.1 Cryobacterium sp. MLB-32 | reverse complement strand
CTGCTTTGCACCTGTACACATGCACCTCACGAGGGTGCAGAGGAGGATCACCGTGGTTTCGACACGTTTGAAATTGGCAGTCGTTTGTTCCTGGAAGCCGGAGTGCTGGTTCTAACGGATCGGGGACCGATTCCGCATGATCTTTTATATTGCTCGTCGATTCGTTAACTATTTCATCCTGTCCGCGATCGCAACCTGCCTCGCATACGTCGTCGCCAGTATCGCCCTCGATCCGGCCGCCAAGTACTACGGCCGAAATCCCCAGCCGAGCGAGTCCACCATTACGGGGATTCTGAACGGCCTCGGAGCCAACCCGGATGTGCCTGTTCTCACTCGTTTGTGGGACTGGGTCGTCAATCTGGTTGCCCACGGGTCGCTCGGCAACACCGTCGGCGGCACTCCTGTCATCGATGAGATCGTCGCCCGTGCCGGGGTGAGCCTTCGACTCCTTCTGATCGGTTCCATCATTGGGGCCGTGCTCGGCGTCGTGTTCGGCGTGTGGGGCGCGGTCAAGCAGTACCGCGCGAGTGACCAGGTCGTGACCTACAGTTCCTATCTGATCTTCGCGACTCCGACGTTTGTCGTGGGTGTTCTCCTGATGATCGGTGCGACAGCCATGAACGGTGCCGTCGGAAAACAGCTCATCAACTTCACCGGTGAATACTCGGCCGGGTTGTCCGGACCCTGGTGGGTCCTGGCCGGAGACAGGGCGATTCACCTGCTCTTGCCCACCATCGCACTCGTGCTCATGGGCGCGGCCAGCTACTCCCGCTATCAGCGCAGCGTCATGCTCGACGTGCTGGCTGCCGACTACATCCGCACGGCCCGCTCCAAAGGACGCTCGCGCAATTCCGCGCTTGTCCGTCACGGTGTGCGGGTTGCGTTGATCCCGATGTCCACGTTCTTCGCCTACAGTTTCGGGACTCTCATTTCCGGATCCATCATGCTCGAGATCGTTTTCTCATTCCACGGCATGGGAGAGTTTGCGCTTCAATCCATCACGCAGAGCGACATCAACGGTGTGGCCGGCACGACGCTGTTCCTGGCCGTCCTCGTGCTGTTCTCCTCGACCCTGTCCGAAATCCTGTATTCAGCCCTCGACCCGAGAGTGAGGTACTGACATGGCTGACGTCGACATCAAGCCCGTTGAAAGCACCGCCTCGGCACTGAGCAGTGACGGTGGTGCCAACCTCGCGGGCGGCATCCGCTCAACCCGGGCGCGATCGCGCGGCCGACTCATCTGGCATCGCCTCACCCACACCCCTCGGTTCTGGGTGGGCGCGATCGCGATCGTGTTGATTGCACTGTGGGCAATTCTCGGTCCGGTCTTCTACCCGTTCTCGGCAACGGGGCGTGATCCACTCAATATGGGAATCGGCCCGACGCAGTTGCATTGGTTTGGCACGAACGGCATCGGTCAGGACCTTTATGCGCAGACACTCGTGGGGCTGCAGAAATCACTCGTGATCGGACTCATTGCCGGGCCGCTGGGCACCCTGATCGCGGCAGTGGCGGGCTCGGTCGCCGGGTACATGGGCGGCATCGTCGACAAGGTCATCGTCTGGTGCATCAACCTGCTTCTCGTGCTGCCCTCTTTTATTCTGCTGGTCATCCTCAGCCCGCTTTTCAAGGGACTGTCCTGGGTGTTCCTGACCATATTCCTGGCCGCATTCAGCTGGATGATTATGGCCCAGGTGATTCGCTCCCAAACCCGGTCGTTGCGGAATCAGGACTTTGTGAAGGCTGCCCGATACATGGGTGTGCCCATGCCACGGATTCTCGGGCGGCACATCATTCCCAACGTGGCCTCGCTGCTCATCATCGATGCGACGTTGGGTGTGGTCGGAGCGATCATGGCGGAAACAAGCCTGAGCTACTTCGGCTTCGGTGTCAGGGCCCCGGACGTGTCGCTCGGCACGCTGCTCTCCGACGGCACGAGCGCCGCCATCACCCGACCATGGCTGTTCGTCTTTCCCGCAGGCGTTCTCGTCGCAACCCTCTTTGCGGTCAGCCTCGTGGGCGATGCCCTTCGCGACGCCGTCGACCCGACCTCGGGAGTAAACCGTGACTAATTTTGTGACCGACCTCTCCTCCGCTGCCCGCGCGACAGGGAACCACTCGAAGGCGCGCACGCCGCTTCTCGAGGTCGCCGACCTGTCGGTGACTTTTCCGCAGCGGGGCGGGGCGGACGTCCATGCAGTCCGTGGCATCAGCTATCAGGTGAACGAGGGCGAGTTCCTCGGAATCGTCGGCGAATCCGGCTCCGGAAAGTCCGTTTCGTCCCTGGCACTGATGGGCCTCCTGCCGAGTTCGGCTGTGATTGACGGCACCATCACCTTTGGCGGCCGGGCCCTGCTCGACCTCAACGACCGGGAGCTCTCGAAGATTCGCGGCCGAGAAATCGCCATGATCTTCCAGGACCCCCTGTCAGCCATGACGCCCGTCTACACGGTCGGTGACCAGATCGCGGAGGCTCTGCTCCTGCATGATGCCGCGCTGAGTAAAAAAGCGGCCAGGGCGCGCGCCGTGGAGCTCCTCACCGTGGTCGGCATCCCCGATCCGGAGCGGCGGGCCAAGGCTTTTCCGCACGAGTTCTCCGGCGGGATGCGGCAGCGCGCCATGATCGCCATGTCGATCGCTAACGACCCGCGTCTCATCGTCGCCGACGAACCCACGACGGCACTCGACGTGACGATCCAGGCTCAGATCCTGGAAGTGCTGGAAACGGCAAAAGAACTCACCGGGGCCGCGGTCGTGCTCATCACCCACGACCTGGGCGTCGTGGCGGGACACGCCGACCGCATTGCGGTCATGTATGCCGGCAAACTCGTGGAGAACGGCACCACAGCTGACGTCTTCGCCGAACCGCATATGCCCTACACGATTGGGCTCCTGCGTTCGGTCCCCAATATGCAGACAGCCGGCACTCAGCGACTTGTTCCGTTGGAGGGGCGGCCACCCTCGCTCACGGCGCTGCCGCGCGGATGCCCCTTTGCCGCGCGCTGCCCGATTGCGATCGATGTCTGCCGGGAGATCGAGCCCGAACTTGCTCAGCACGGCACCGCCACCGGTAACGGTGCCGCTGACATCGAATTGACGGGGGAGGTTGCGGCCACGCACGTGGCGGCCTGCCATCGCTCTGCAGAGATCGCCACCGGAACGCTCACCCGCGTGGACATTTTTCCCCGGCCGGCGCCCTTGGCCGTGAAGCAGGCCGAAACGCGTGTGGAGGATGGTCCGGTGCTCACCGTGTCAAACCTCGTACGTCACTTTCCGCTCACCAAGGGCGGGGTATTTTCTCGTCGTATCGGAACCGTTCGGGCGGTGGACGGAGTGTCCTTCTCGCTGGCTGCGGGACAGACACTCGGGCTCGTCGGCGAGTCGGGCTGCGGTAAGTCCACGACGATCCTCGAGATCCTCGAGATGAGCAAGCCCCAGGGAGGCCAGATCCTGATCGACGGCAAGGACGTGGCCACGCTGAATCGCGCCGAGAAGCTTCGTCTGCGCAAGGAAGTGCAGATCGTCTTTCAGGACCCGATGGCGGCCATCGATCCTCGACTGCCGATCGGCGACATCATCGGCGAACCCCTCACCGTGCACGGGGTGAAGCCGGAAGCGATTCGTCAACGTGTGCGAGAGCTGCTCGATTTGGTTGGGCTGGACCCGGTGATGGCCGATCGCTACCCGCACGAATTCTCCGGAGGACAGAGGCAGCGAATCGGCATCGCTCGTGCGTTGGCGACCAACCCTCGGTTGGTCGTGCTCGATGAGCCCGTGTCGGCGCTTGATGTCTCGATCCAGGCCGGTGTCATCAACTTGCTCGAGGACCTCAAGGAGCAGCTCGGCCTCTCCTATCTCTTTGTGGCCCACGACCTTGCCATCGTGCGACAGATTGCCGACATGGTTGCGGTCATGTACCTGGGCCGCATCGTGGAGTATGGGCCGGTGGCCGAGGTGTTCTCCAACCCGCGGCATCCGTACACCCAAGCGCTCATCTCGGCGGCTCCCATTCCCGATCCCGTCATCGAGCGCAGCCGCCAGCGAGTGTTGCTTGAGGGCGACCTGCCCAGTCCGACGGAGCACATTGACGGGTGCAACTTTCGCAGCCGATGCCCGCTGTTCACGACACTCGACGCAGACAAGCAAGCCCTCTGTGCGAGTGCCGATCCCCACCTGACGCCCCACGGAACGGTGGAAGCAGCCTGCCACCACGTGGAGCTCACACAGACCGATCCGACCGCTTCACCCAGCAGTACAACGCACGAGTCCCACCAAGAAATAGCCTCACCAAGAAATAAAGGAGAATCACAATGAGACGGAAAAGTACTGTTTTCGCAACAGTCGCCGTTCTGAGTGCGTCTGCCCTGTTCCTCTCGGCATGCGCGCCCGGCAACACCGCAGCGGATGGAGCCGCCGACAGCCCGAGCGGTGCCGTTCCCGCGACAGCGTGGGACCGTGCCACGGCGGATGAGATTGCCGATGGCGGCACGCTGAACCTTGCGATCAATGCCATGCCCGCGAACTGGAACCCCGCGCAGGTGGACGGCAATGAGGTCGACACCAACAACACGATTGCTCTCACGACGGGCAGCGTTTACGACATCAGCGAGGAGGGAACACCTGAACTCAACACGAACTACGCCACGAGCGTTGAATTGATCAGCGAAGATCCTCAGGTCGTCGAGATCAAGCTCAACCCCGACGCGGTCTGGGAAGACGGCACCCCGATCACCTACAGAGACTACGCAGCCACCTGGGGCGCGATGAACGGGACTAACGAGGCCTACCAGCCGGCGTCGACCGCGATCTGGGAAGAGATTTCTGCCATCGAGCCGATCGAGGGCGACTTCGACTTCACCGTGACGTTCAGCGCGGTGAACGCAGACTGGGCATCCATCTTCGCTGACGTTCCGGGCATCCTGCCCGCCGTTGTGGCGTCGACGCCAGAAGCGTTCAACACCGGATACGTGACATCGCCGATGCCCTCGAGCGGCCCGTTCATGATTTCCGACATCGACACCACCGGTCAGGTCGTTACGCTGACCCGCAACCCGGCGTGGTGGGGTGACGTTCCCAAGCTGGAAACGGTCTACGTGAAGGTCGTCAGCGGCGATTCACAGGCCGCGGCCTTCGGCAACTCCGAAACCGACGTGCTCTCCATTTCGTCGAACGCGGATGCTTACCAGACGGCGCAGGCCCGCTCCGATGCCAGCATCCAGTCTTCCGGCGGGCTCACGTGGACACACGTCACGCTCAACGGTTCCAAGGGACCGCTCGCGGACGTGAAACTTCGCGAGGCCGTTGGCCATGCGATCAACCGTTCGCTCATTTCCGAATCTGCCAATACCCCCGTGGGCGTGCCTGCCACGACTCAGGCAGCTACATTTTCATGCCCGGACAGAAGGGCTTCGAAGACAACGTCGGAGACGCCATCGGCTTCGACACCGACAAGTCGAAGGCGCTGCTTGACGAACTCGGTTACACCGAGGGAGACAACGGCGCGCGTGAGAAAGACGGAGTGCCCCTCGTGCTCACGATGACGATTCCGGCAGAGACCGCGACGAACAAGCAGCGTGCCGTTCAGGTGCAGGCCGACCTCAAGGACGTCGGAGTCACCGTCGAACTCAATGAGGTGCCGGCAGCCGGGTTCTTCTCCGACTACGTCATCCCGGGTGACTTCGAAATGACCGGCTTCTCTTGGGCTGGCACGGCGTTCCCGATCTCGTCATCGGAGGCCCTGTTCTCCCCGGTCGATTCCGAGTCGAACTTCACGGGAATCACCGATGAGTCGCTCTCCGGACTCTACGACCAGGCGAACACGGAGCTCGATCCGGAGGCGCGACTCAAGATCGCCGACAAGATCGACAAGGTGCTTGCCGCCTACGTGCCGATCATTCCCCTGGCGCCGCTGCCGAATGTGTACGCGGTCAAGGATGGACTCGTGAACTACGGGGCCGAGCAGTTCGAGACCGTCGACTGGACGATCGTGGGCTGGAAGATCTAGGCACCATCCGCTGACGACAGCACGCGGGCGGGGTGAGGCCATCGGGCCTCGCCCCGCCCGTACGTCGTGCGGGAGGGGCGTCAGGGACGCGTAATCTGTCCGTGAGACCGTCCCCACGAGGCTTGTGCTCGAATGCGGTAGGATAGTTCCTTGGGTCTCACTGTGGCCCCGCTCATCCACTCTTCGTCGCCAGTGTTACTCTGCGGCATTCATTCTTCGTAAGGATCTACTTTTATGGCGATTGCTACGCGCAATAACCTCCGAAATGTTGCCATCGTCGCTCACGTTGACCACGGCAAGACGACGCTGGTCGACGCGATGCTCAAGCAGACCGACTCGTTCTCCGACCACGCCAAGGTCGAAGAGCGCGCCATGGACTCGAATGAGCTCGAGCGCGAAAAGGGCATCACGATTCTCGCCAAGAACACGGCGGTTTCGTACAAGGGCATCCACGCCCACGAGGGACCCATCACGATCAACGTGATCGACACCCCCGGCCACGCCGACTTCGGTGGCGAGGTCGAGCGCGGCCTGTCCATGGTCGACGGTGTCGTGCTCCTCGTCGACGCGAGCGAGGGCCCGCTGCCGCAGACCCGTTTCGTGCTGCGTAAGGCGCTCGAAGCCAAGCTGCCCGTCATCCTGCTGGTCAACAAGACTGACCGTCCCGACGCCCGTATCGACGAGGTTGTGGCGGAGAGCCAGGACCTCCTCATCGGTCTCGCGAGCGACATGGCCGACGACTTCCCCGACCTCGACCTCGACGCCGTGCTCGACGTACCCGTCGTCTACGCGTCCGGCCGTAACGGAGCCGCGAGCTGGAACAAGCCGGAAGACGGCACGCTGCCGGACAACGACGACCTCGAGCCGCTCTTCGACGCGATCCTCAAGCACATTCCGGCACCGACCTACGATGACGAGCACCCTCTGCAGGCGCACGTCACCAACCTCGACGCCTCGCCGTTCCTCGGCCGCCTCGCACTGTTGCGCATCTTCCAGGGCACCATCAAGAAGGGCCAGACCGTGGCCTGGGTGCAGCAGGACGGCACCGTCTCCAACGTGAAGATCACCGAGCTGCTCATCACGAAGGCGCTGGACCGCTACCCGACCGAGAGCGCAGGCCCCGGCGACATCGTGGCCGTTGCCGGCATCGAGAACATCACCATCGGTGAGACCCTGGCCGACCCCGACGACGTGCGCCCGCTGCCGACCATCACGGTCGACGACCCGGCCATCTCGATGACCATCGGAACCAACACCTCGCCGCTCATGGGCAAGATCCGTGGCCACAAGCTCACCGCTCGCATGGTCAAGGACCGCCTCGACCGCGAACTCGTCGGTAACGTGTCGCTCAAGGTCGTCGACATCGGACGTCCGGACGCCTGGGAGGTGCAGGGTCGTGGAGAACTGGCCCTCGCCATCCTCGTCGAGCAGATGCGTCGTGAAGGCTTTGAGCTCACCGTCGGCAAGCCGCAGGTAGTTGTGAAGCGCGTCGACGGCAAGATCCACGAACCGTTCGAGCACCTCACCATCGACGCACCGGAGGAATACCTCGGCGCGATCACGCAGCTGCTCGCCGCTCGCAAGGGTCGCATGGAGAACATGGCGAACCACGGCACCGGCTGGGTTCGCATGGAGTTCATCGTTCCGTCGCGCGGCCTGATCGGCTTCCGCACGCAGTTCCTCACGGACACGCGCGGTACCGGTATCGCCAACGCGATCCTGCACGGCTACGAGCCCTGGGCCGGCACGATCAACACCCGAACGAACGGTTCCATCGTGGCCGACCGTTCCGGTGCGGTCACCCCGTTCGCGATCATCAACCTGCAGGAGCGCATGTCGTTCTTCGTGCAGCCGACCTCCGAGGTGTACGAGGGCATGGTCATCGGCGAGAACTCGCGCGCCGACGACATGGACGTGAACATCACCAAGGAAAAGAAACTGACCAACATGCGTCAGTCCAGCTCCGACACGTTCGAGTCGATGACGCCGCCCAAGGTGCTCTCCCTCGAGCAGTGCCTCGAATTCGCCCGTGAAGACGAGTGCGTCGAGGTCACCCCCGCCGCCGTGCGCATCCGCAAGGTTGAGCTGACCGCGGCCGCGCGCTCGCGCCAGGTCTCGCGCGTGAAGAAGCTCGACGGCAACTAAGCAGCACCCGCTTGTCAGGAAAACCCGCAGCCCGTGGCTGCGGGTTTTCGTGTTTCGGGGCACAATGTGGGCATGCCTTCATCACGTCGTGCCCTTACTGCTGTCCTGATCGTGACCGCCCTCGGTATCGCACCGCTGCTTTCGGGGTGCGACGCGGTCGGTGGTGCCGTCAACACCGCGGTCACCGATGCGTCAGGTGGCAATGTGAGTCTCGGCGGTCAGCTGCCGGCCGGCTGGCCGAGCGAGGTGCCCGTGATCGACGGCACGGTTCTGTTCGGTGCCGGAACGTCGACGAGCGACCAGCAGGGCTGGGTCGTCACGATCGATGCCACGTCCGCTGATCCGCTTGCAGATGCGCGCACCCAGCTGGAGGAGGCGGGCTTCGTGGCAGATACGAGCGCATCCGGGGAGACGTCCGGCGTCGTCGCGATGACCAACAACACCTACCGGGTGGTGGTCGTGGGCAACAAGGACGGCATCCTATACACCGTCACCCCCCTCTAGCGCCCGGAGGATCGTCTCACCGGGTCTCGATCGCTCGTGCCTCGCGCCTCGACCAGCGATTCGATCGTTCGTGCCTCGACCGGCCCTTCCGCTGGTCGAGGCGCGACGGAGGAGCGATCGAGACCGCGTGAGCTGGTGTTCGGGTCCTGTGGATTGTCTTGCGGGGTCTCGATCGCTCGTGTCTCGACCGGCCCTTCCGCTGGTCGAGGCGCGACGGAGGAGCGATCGAGACCGCGTGAGCTGGTGTTCGGGTCCTGTGGATGGTCTTGCGGGGTGTCGATCGCTCGTGCCTCGATCTGTGGAGCGCAGCTCCTAGGCGAAGAGGGGCGCCCCAACGTAGCTGCCGGCGCGCGCGCCGGCCGGCACGACGAAGAGGGCGCTGCCCACGTGCCGAATGTACTCGTTCAGTGCGTCGTGGCGAGCGAGGGCGGTCTGAACGGTGGTGAACTGTTTCGGCGACCGCTGGAAGCTGATGAAGAAGAGTCCCGCCTCGAGCCGACCGAGGTCGTCATTGCCGTCGACGAAGTTGTAGCCGCGGCGGAGAAGCTGGGTGCCCGCGTTCTGCCCAGGGTGGGCGAGGCGCACGTGCGAGGCGGTCGCCATGAGAGGCTGGCCATCCCGCCCGTCCACGGTGAAGTCCGGTTCCGTGAACTCGGTGCCACCGGACAGCGGCGCGCCCTCGCCCTTCGTGCGGCCGAACACCGCCTCCTGCTCGCGAAGAATCGTGCGGTCCCAGGTCTCAATCGTCATTCGGATGCGCCGCGCGACCAGATATGATCCGCCCACGAGCCAGGGCTGGCCGTCCGATGCCGGAACCCAGACCTGCTCATCGACCACGGCGGGCTGTTCTGCCTTGATATTGGCCGTTCCGTCTTTGAAACCGAACAGGTTGCGCGGGGTGGCTTGCGTCGTGCTCGTGCTGGAGGTGCGTCCGAATCCCAGCTGGGACCAGCGGATGACGGCGCGGCCGAATGCGATGCGGGACAGGTTTCGAATGGCGTGCACGGCCACCTGTGGATCGTTTGCGCACGCCTGAATGCAGAGGTCGCCGTCGCTGAACGCGGCCTCGAGCGCGTCCCCGGAGAAGTGGGGGAGCGGAGTGAGGTCTGTGGGACGACGAGCTCTGATGCCGAATCGGTCGGCACCATCCGTGGTTTCGAACAGGGTTGGGCCGAAGCCGAAGGTGATCGTCAGCCCGGCAGGTGGGAGCCCCTGGGCCTCCCCGGTGTCCTCGGGGGGAGCGTCGTAGTTGCCGCTGATCGCTCCGAACTCACCCACGTCGTGCCCGGCGGTGAGTGCGGCCGCGGCGGTGCTCCAGTCGCGCAGCAGCCCGATCAGGTCGGCACGGGTGGCATCCGCCGCCATGTCAAAAGCCGCGAAGTGCAGGCGGTCCTGCGCAGGCGTGACGATGCCGGCCTGATGAGACCCGTAGAAGGGATACGTGGCGGAGTCCGACGAAGCGGATGTGCCCACCGCGGTGGCGACGACACGATCCCCGGCCACCCCGAGGCCGATACCGGCCGCACCGGCGCCGGCCAGACCGAGCAGCCCGCGACGGGTGATGCCGCGTTCGGGGGCGTCTGTGTCATCGCCAGCGGCCTCGGACGCCTCCGCTGTTTCAGACCGGGGCTTGTTCCGACGAAGGATCACAGCAGCAGGCGCCGGTGAGCTCGTTGAGAGGTTCGCCGAGGGCATTCACCTGATCGGCGAGGGTACGGATCTGGGCGGGCGTGAGGTCGGTGTAGAGGGCGAAGCCGTCGCCCACCCGCTGAGCGTCGAGCAGGGCCTGCAGGGCAGCGAATTCGCTGTCGAGCGACTCGGCCAGATCGGGGTCCTCGTGCACGAGCACGTCGCGCACGCCGGCGTAGAGCACGGCGGCGCCGTCGACGTTGGCCTGCATGTCCCAGAGATCGGTATGCGACCAGGTTTCCTCTTCGCCGGTGACCTTGCCGGATGCGACCTCACCGAGCAGGCCGATCGCCCCGTTGGTTTGCTGGGCGAGAGTGAAGCTGAGCCCGTCGACCTTGCCCTTGAGCGTGTCCGTGTCGGCGACCAGAAGCTCCGAGAGGTGCCGACGCTTCTCCGGCGTGTAGGCGGCGAAACCGGCCTCGGCCTCGGCCGGCCACAGGTCCTTCTCAATCGCGTGCCACCCGGTCCACTCCTGGCCCTCCTCAAGGTCCGCCTCGCGGAGGTCAAGCTTCGGGTCGAGGTCGCCGAAGGACTCCGCGATGGTCTCGACGCGTTCCCAGTGCGCCCGGGTGGGGGCGTAGAGTGCGCGCGCGGAGTCGTCGTCGCCAGCGGTGTAGGCGGCGGCGAAGGCGGTCGTTCCCGTGGCGAGCTGGCCGACCTGGTCGTTCACATAGGACGCATAGTTCGTGTTGGCCGTGTCGATCTGGGCGGCCAGGTCGGCGTTCGGCTTCGCTGCGGCGTCGGACTCCGTCACCGTGAAATCTGCCTTGCCCACTCCGTCGCCGGTCATTCCCGGCTTGCAGGCCGTGAAGTAGCTCCCGGCGGAGAGCTGAACGACCAGGTCGCGGCTGAGACCGGGACCGATGTTCTCGGCCTCGCCCTTGATGGAGAGGCCGTCCTCGGCGAGCAGGTAGAACTCGGTCACCTGATCGCCGGAATTGGTCACGGTGAAGCTCACGGTGCCGGCGGGCGCCGTGTCCGATGACACGGTGCACTCCGTGGCGGAGCTGTCGACCGTGAGATTCTCGGGGGTGGACTTCGGGGCATTAGCCACGCAGCCGCTGAGGGTCAGGATGCCGATGGTGGCGACGGCGCAGAGGGCGAGGGCATGACGGGGGACATGGGCGCGCATAGAAATCCTTCGAGACGGGGGGGGAGAGTCAGCAGGGCCGGACTGAGCCCGGGAGGCGGTAGGGCGGGGCGGGGCGTTGAGGCTCACCGTGTGAGATTCAACCGGGATCGGCTCAGCGGGCGAGGGCCGTCTCCGGGGCGGGTGCCGGGTGCGAGGCCGCAGCGGGCTGTACGCGCCCGCGGCGGCTCTTCGCGATGAACAGTGTCAGGGTGGGCACGACGTAGCCGAGCCACACCAGAAGCTCCAACCACGTCGTGGCGGGGGAGAAGTTGAGCGTGCCCTTCAGCAGGGTGCCGTACCAGCTGCCGGTCGGCACGGCGGCGCTCACGTCGAAGGCGAGGCTGTTGAGGCCTGGGAGGATGCCGGCTTCCTGCAGGTCGTGCACGCCGTACGACAGCACGCCCGCCGCGACGATGATGAGAATCGCACCGGTCCACGTGAAGAAGCGCGAGAGGTTGATGCGCAGCATTCCGGAGTAGATCAGCCAGCCGAGGGCGATCGCGGTGAGGATGCCCAGCGTGGCACCAAGCAGCGGCATCGAGTTGGATCCGCTCGCCTGTACGGCGGCCCAGAGGAAGACCGCCGTTTCGATACCTTCACGGCCCACGGCGAGGAAGGCCACGAGAACGAGGCCGATGCCCGAACCGACGAGGTGCCGGTCGATGTTGCCCTGGAGGTGGCCCTTGAGGTCGCGGGCGGTGCGCAGCATCCAGAACACCATCCAGGTCACGAGGGCGGTGGCGATGATCGAGAGCACGCCGCCGATGATCTCCTGGGCGGTGAAGGACAACCCGTAGGTGCCGTAGGTGAGGAGTGCGCCGATTCCCAGAGCGAGCGCCACCGCGAGTCCGACGCCGAGCCAGATGCGCGGCAGAACGTCTTTGCGGTCGATCTTGACGATGTAGGCGATGAGAATAGTCACGATCAGGGCTGCTTCAAGCCCCTCGCGAAGGCCGATCAGGTAGTTACCGAGCACGTCACGTCCAGAAGGTCAAGATGCGGAATAGCTGTGAATGATGGTAAGGCTAACCTTACCTTTTCCGACTCTAGCCCCGGACACCCGCCCATGTCTAGTTATGATTCTGTGAGGTGAATGTGTCTTTATCGAGGAATGCAGCGGGGTCCCATGGTTATGTCCGGTAGCGGCGAACACATCGTGTTCGTGCATGGGCGCCCAGGCGATGAATCCTGGCTGACTGGCGGCACAATCGCTCGCCTGCACGACCTCGGGTCTCCCTCCCTCGTCCTGTATGAAGCGGATGCCGGCGCTCCAGACGGGTTCGCGGCCCCCGAGGTGTCGGGCGTGACAGCGGCGCTCGGTGCGCTCGGGGCGACGGAGTGGAGAACGCTGCCGCCGGTATCGGCTCCCGATCGAGCCTGTGCCGACGCGCTGGCTGACGCCGTCGCCGAGCAGTGGGCCACGGCCGTGGCGATCGGCACGGTGAGCGACGCGCTTCGGCTCACGGCGACCGCGGCGGCGCACGCCGCCGGCCTGCCCGTCTTCCTGTGCCGACGTATGTCTGAAGCGGCCACCCAGCGGCCCGTAGCCATCGACGTGAGCGATCACCTTGAGCAGAAGCTGCGGGCGCTCGCCTGTTTCCCCGGGCGTTGGACCGTGGCAGACCGCGCCGTTACCGTCACGGGTGGGCCGACCACGCCCGTCTCCGGGGCGGAGGCCTATGCCCGCCTCGATCCGCCGCGCCCGCCCCCGGTGGCCCCAGCGCCACCCCCGTTGATGAATCGAGTCTTGGCCGGCGTGCTCGGGGTGGGTGCCGGAGTCGCCTTCGGCGTGCTTGGCACCCTCGCGCATCAGTCCACCGCCAGCGTCGGTGAGGTGAGCATCCCCGTGGGCTGATCCTCGCGCTCGTGGCTGTTTCGGCCCTGTTGGTGGGTCTGCGACTCCTGCGCGGTACTCGTACGGTCGCATTTCTGGCCGCCACCGGTCTACTCGTGACGATCTTTGTGCTGTCGTTGCGCGGTGCCGGTGGCTCCGTACTGGTTCCGGCCGGCCTGACGGGAACACTCTGGACCGTTGTTCCGGCCCTTGTGACGGCATTGGTGCTGGCCTGGCCCACAATTCCTGCTCGGCGGTGAGCGTCCGCTGAATCGGCCCCAAGGCCGAACGGGCGTAGGATAAAACCCTGCTCTCGAAGGGACATAAATCAAGTGACGTATGTGATTGCCTTGCCGTGCGTCGACGTGAAGGACCGGGCCTGCATTGATGAATGCCCGGTCGACTGCATCTACGAGGGCGAGCGCTCGCTCTACATCCACCCCGACGAGTGCGTGGACTGCGGCGCCTGCGAGCCCGTCTGCCCCGTCGAGGCCATCTACTACGAAGACGATCTGCCCGAACAGTGGGCCGACTACTACAAGGCCAACGTGGAATTCTTCGACGACATCGGTTCCCCCGGCGGAGCCGCCAAGGTCGGCGTGCTCGCCAAGGACCACCCCGTCATCTCCGTGCTGCCACCCCAGGTTCAGCACTAGTCTCTCGTGCTGACGTCGCTGCCCGACTACCCGTGGGACCAGATGGTCCCGTTCATGTCGCGTGCCAAGGCTCACTCTGACGGGATCGTCGACCTGTCGATCGGCTCGCCCGCCGATGAGACTCCGAGAGTTGTTCGCGAGGCCCTCGCCCAGGCAACGGATGCCCACGCGTACCCGCAGACCGCCGGAACGCCCGAGCTTCAACAGGCCATCGTGGCCTGGTACGCCCGGCGGCGCGGCGTGACGAACCTGAGCGAGAAGAACGTGCTCCCCACGATCGGCTCGAAAGAGCTCGTCGCGCTGATGCCCTTCATGATCGGCATCGGGGAAGGCGACACGATCGTGCACCCCCGTGCCGCGTACCCGACCTACGCGATCGGCGCTGCGATCGCCGGCGCCACGGCGCTCGCGTCCGACGACCCGGCCGAGTGGCCCGCCGGCACGAAGCTCATTTGGCTGAACAGCCCCGGCAACCCCGACGGGCGGGTGCTCTCCGTCGCCGAACTGCGCGCGGCGGTGCTGCGGGCCCGCGAACTCGGTGCCGTGATCGTGAGCGACGAGTGCTACGCCGAGCTGGGGTGGGACGAGCCCTGGGACGCGGAGCCGATTCCGAGCATCCTCGACCCCCGCGTGATCGACGGCTCCCTGACGAACGTGATCGCGATCTACTCCCTCAGTAAGCAATCCAACATGGCGGGCTACCGTGCAGCCTTCGCCGCCGGAGACGCGGATGTGCTCGCTCGCCTGCTCACCGTGCGCAAACATGCCGGACTCATGCTGCCGGCACCCCTCCAGACGGCCATGATCGCCGCCCTCGGCGACGACGATCATGTCTCCGTTCAGCGCGAGCGGTATCGGGCCCGCCGGGCAGTACTGAAACCAGCACTCGAAGCGGCCGGCTTCCGGATCGACAATAGCGAGGCCGGGCTCTATCTCTGGGCGACCGAGGGACGGCCGGCCTGGGAGTCGATCGCGCGGCTCGCTGATCGGGGAATCCTCGCCGGTCCCGGACCGTTCTACGGCGACTTCTTCGACGATCACGTGCGGTTTTCTCTCACGGCAACCGACGAGAGAATCGCCGCGGCCGCCAAACGTCTTCTCGCTTGAACGCGGCTTGACCGTGTCTTCGAGGCATGCCGACAGGGCGCGTTCCACCCCGTAAACACGGGTGTGTGGAACATCGATAATGAAACACCCGAACTCTTGGCGGATGCAACAGTAGGCCGTCCGGCCCTTTAGGCTGTAGTCGGAACGAGTTTGCCGGGCGCACGAATATGCCGTGGCGAACGCCCGGCACCATACGCAGCGAGACTCAGGGAGGCTCCGTGACCGACGTCGCGCAGCAAACGATATCCAACGAACCAGAGCAGGAAACTGCTGTGGAACCGCAGACGGCAACTCTTAGCTACCCGGGAGGCACGGCGGAGTTTCCCATTGTGGAGAGCACCGACGGCGCGTCGAGCATCGATATTTCGACGCTCACGAAGAAGACCGGTCTCACCACGATTGACTATGGCTTCGTGAACACCGCGGCGACGCGCTCCGCGATCACCTACATCGACGGCGAGCAGGGTATTCTGCGCTATCGCGGTTATCCCATCGAACAGATCGCCAAGAACTCCAGCTTCCTCGAGACGGCATGGCTGCTTATCTACGGAGAACTGCCCACGCAGCTCGAACTCGAGAACTTCGACGACCGCATCCGTCACCACACCCTGCTGCACGAAGACATGCGCCGTTTCTTCGATTCCCTGCCGCACAAGGCCCACCCGATGAGCGTGCTCGCCTCCGGTGTGTCCGCACTGTCGACGTTCTACCAGGATTCCCTTGATCCGAAGGACCCGGAGCAGGTCGAGATTTCCACGATCCGCCTGCTCGCCAAGCTGCCCGTGATGGCGGCCTACGCGCACAAGAAGAGCATCGGCCAGGCGTTCCTCTACCCCGACAACTCGCTGAGCTTCGTCGACAACTTCCTCAAGCTGAACTTCGGCAACCGCGCGGAGCCCTATGTGGGCAACCCCGTCGTGAGCCAGGCGCTTGAGCGTCTGCTCATGCTGCACGAAGACCACGAACAGAACGCGTCCACCTCGACGGTGCGCCTCGTCGGCTCCACCGAGGCAAACCTCTTTGCGTCTGTTTCGTCCGGAATCAACGCCCTCTTCGGTCCCCTGCACGGCGGTGCGAACGAGGCAGTTCTCAAGATGCTCGGTGAGATCAAGGCGTCCGGCGAAGGCGTCGAAAAGTACGTCGAGCGAGTGAAGAACAAAGAGCAGGGGGTGAAGCTCATGGGATTCGGCCACCGGGTCTACAAGAACTTCGACCCGCGCGCCACTCTGGTCAAGGAGAGCGCCCACGAGGTTCTGGCAGCCCTGGGCATCAAGGATGACCTGCTCGACATTGCGCAGGAACTCGAGAACCTCGCCCTCAGCGACGATTACTTCAAGGAGCGCAAGCTCTACCCCAACGTGGACTTTTACACCGGAGTCATCTACAAGGCGATGGGCTTCCCGACCCGCATGTTCACCGTGCTGTTCGCCATCGGGCGTCTGCCCGGCTGGATCGGGCACTGGCGTGAGATGAACGAAGACCCGGCCACCAAGATCGGCCGCCCGCAGCAGCTGTACGTGGGATCCGGCGCTCGGGACTTCCCGCAGCGTTAGGCTTCGTCGCTCCTCGACGGGTGGTGCGCTGGTCGAGGAGCGACGAAGGAGCGATCGAGACCTCGCAGGCCGATCCTGGGTGCGCCGGTCAGCCCGGTAGCAGGGTCAGCGTGTCCGTCGCGGCGTCAGTGAGCGCCACGGGAGTGAAGCGCCACGGGCGCGTCTCATGGTTCTGCCACAGCGGAGCCTGGTCGACATAGTTCGGGTGGAACGCATGCCCGGATGCGCCGGTGAGGTTGATCCACGTCGACCGGTCGAAGTCCCCGAGATCGATCACCTGCCGCATCGAGGCACCCAGTCCACCGCATAGCCGGGAACCGTGGCATCGGAGCCCTGGGCGTTGACCACCGCCGACCCGCCCCCGAGCTCGTAGGGGCCCCGATTGAACAGCATCTCGATCGGCGCCACCCCCGATTTGCCCAGGCTCTGGTTCGTGAGTTCGAGGGTGTGGATACGGCCCCATTCCCACTGGGAGGTGTCCGACCCCATGCGGGTGACCCCCTCGGTTGCGGCGTCCTCAAGCACGCGGGTCAGCATCTTCGACTGGCCCGTGGTGCCGGTGCGTTCGTTCGCCCACCACGGCGAGTCCGGTTGGGCGAGCAGGGTTGTCACCACGGCGAACGACCGGTCGCCTCCGGTCATGCCGGCGCCGTCGGGGAGTTTGGCGTCAAACATCTCGGAGAGGAGCCGGTGCCACACGATGTTGAAGTACGCGGCAGCGGCGCTGTCCGCTCGTACTGTGTAGTCCCAGCCCTCAAAAAGCTGCTGGGCCTTGAGCGCCTTCCCGGTGACGGTGACACCTTGCAGGGCTGGCACGAGTGCCTGGGCGATGGCGCTGAAATCATCCGCCTGTATCTCGCTCATCATCGCGCCCGTCAGCGGGGTCCCGTCAGCGATCAGGGCGGTCAGCCGTTTCGTGATCTGGTCGGCGCGGTAGCCGAGATCCCAATCGGCCGTCAGCAGGTATGGGTAGTCGGGGCCGACGGCGGCATTGTTCGCTGCCACGATGTATCCGCTCGGGGGGTTGAACACCTGGGGCAGGGCGTCGAAGGGGATATAACCATTCCAGCCGTATTGGCTGGTCCAGCCGGGCACCGGCACGGTTCCGTCGCCGGTGATGCGGATCGGCACGACCCCCGGGGCCTGGTACCCGATGTTCCCGTCGACGTCGGCGTAGACCAGATTCTGCGAGGGCACGTCGAAGTTCGCCGCGGCCGCTCGGAAGCTGTCCCAGTTGGTGGCGCGATTGAGGGCGAAGATGGCGGATGCCGTTCGGCCGGGGCTCAGGGCGGTCCACTGCAGGGACAGCTCGTAGGTCGCGGTCGGTGCCGCGGCATCCGGGGCCTCTGCTGGGGACGGCATGCCGGCGGCGGGCGGGTAATCGCTCGCAATGGCGGCAAAGTCGGTGCCGGTCAGCCCGCTCACGATGGGGCCGTGTTCGGTCGAGCGGATCGTGATCTTCACGTCGGTCCCGCCCGCCACGGTGATCTTCTCGCTGCGCACAGCAAGCGGTTTCGCCACGCCGTCGTACTCGTAGGTGTCGCCGGTGACCCGTTCCACATACAGGTCGGCCACGTCCGGAGCCAGGTTCGTGAAACCCCAGGCGATGCGCGCATTGTGACCGATGACGACACCTGGCAGCCCCGAGAAGCTGTATCCGGCCACGTCGAACGGGCACTCGGCGCTCACCGTGCTGCAGCGCAGTCCCACCTGGTACCACGCCGATGGAAGCGCGGGCCCGAGGTGCGGGTCATTGGCCAGCAGCGGCGTGCCCGTGTCGGTGAGGGCACCGGACACGACCCAGGAGTTGGAGCCGATGTCGCCGCCCGCCGGACCGAGCAGCTCCGGCACGGCCGAGAGCGAGGTGCGCAGCGAGGCGAGGGCCTCGCCGTATCCGCTCGCGGTGACCGATACCTCGGTGGAGGGTTTCGCTGTCTCCACGGAGGCGGGAGCGGTCGCCGCCGCCGCACCGGCCGGGGGGCCGCCCGTAATCGTGGGGTGGGTGCCATAGGGGTAGGTCGGATGCAGCTCGGCGATCTCGGCGGGCGAGTAGTCGGGGGTGAGCAGGGCGCGGTCGATTTCGTCGACGAGGTTCGATCGCAGGTCCCAGGCCATCGCCTTCAGCCACGCCACCGAGTCGGCGGGCGTCCACGGTTCCGGTTCGTAACCCGGGTGCTGCAGGGCGAGCACGGCGTACTCAAGGGAGATATCCGCGCCCCGGTGGGTGGTGAGGTAGGCGTTCACGCCGTCGGCATAGGCCTGGAAGTAGCCGAGGGTCTCCGGGTCGAGGAGCGCCACCTCGGCCTCCGCGACCGCGCGCCAGCCCAGCGTGCGTACGAAGGTGTCGGTGCCCACCTGACTGTCGCCGAACAGTTCGGACAATCGGCCGGAGGTGACGTGACGTCGAAAGTCCATCTCCCAGAAGCGATCCTGGGCGTGCACGTATCCCTCCGCCAGAAACAGGTCCGCTGACGTCTTCGCCGTGATCGAGGGGATACCTGCTTCGTCGCGAACGACCGTGACCTGGGACCCGAGGCCAGGGATGTCGACCTGGCCGGAGAGCATGGGGAATGAGCGGGTCACCGTCCAGACACCGACACCGGATGCGATCAGGGCGAGGGCAAGTAGCACGCCCAGGCCGGCGAACAGGAAACTCAGCCTGCGGTGTCGTCTGCTTCGAGGTGCGTCGGTGCCCACATCACTCCCTCGTGATTAGTGTGTAGTCCGGATGCTACCGGTAAGTGGGCACCCGGTGGTGGCGGCTACGCGTGCAGGGCCTCGTTGAGCACGATGCCCGTTCCGGTGCGGGCGAGCACCTCGACGGCGCCGGAAATGGAATTGCGACGGAACAGCAGGTTCGGGACGCCGCTGAGTTCAACCGCCTTCACCGTGCGCGCCTGGCCGTCGTTGCCGACGGGCGAACCGACGAGTACGACCTTCGTGCCGGCCGTCACATAGAGGCCCGCCTCAACCACCGTGTCGTCGCCGATCGCGATGCCGACGCCCGAGTTCGCCCCGAGGAGGGCCCGGGCCCCGATCGAGACGCGCTGCGTACCGCCGCCCGAGAGCGTGCCCATGATGGACGCGCCGCCGCCGATATCGGAGCCTTCGCCCACGACGACTCCCTGCGATACCCGCCCCTCCACCATGGACGAGCCGAGCGTTCCGGCGTTGAAGTTGACGAAGCCCTCGTGCATGACGGTGGTTCCGGGAGCCAGATGGGCGCCGAGGCGAACGCGCGAGGCATCCGCTATTCTCACGCCGGCCGGAATGACATAGTCGAGCAGCGGCGGGAACTTGTCGAGGCCGCTGGCCTGAATGCCGGCGCGCTGCAGTGACGGGCGCAAGCGGGCGAAGTCTGCCGGCAGCATCGGGCCGGCGTTGGTCCACACCACGGAGGGCAGATGGCCGAAGATGCCCTCGAGGTTGATGCTGTTGGGCTTCACGAGCAGGTGGGAGAGCAGGTGCAGACGCAGGTAAGCATCCGACGTGCCGGCGACCGGGGACTGGAGGTCGATCTGCACGGTAACGGCCTCAAGGCGCACGGAGCGGCGTTCGTCGGGGCCTGCGGCCTCACTGAGTTCGGCCGGTACGATCCAGCGGTCGCGGTTGGCCGGCAGCTCGCCGAGCGAGGGGGAGGGGAACCAGGTGTCGAGCACGGTTCCGTCGGACGCAATCGTGGCGAGGCCGTAGCCCCAGGCGTGTGCGGACGAAGACTCGGAAGAAACTGCGATAACCATTCCTCTAGATTAGTAGAGTGCCTTCTACAGCTTCGAAACTCGTGTCCCTGAACCTCGCCGGATCGTCGATCGACCTCACCCGTCAGATCTGTGACATTGAGTCGGTGTCGGGCAACGAGACTGCTCTGGCCGACGCCATCGAACAGGCCCTCGTCGGCTACGCGCACCTGGAGATCATCCGCGACGGGGACACCGTCGTGGCCCGCACGAACCTCGGCCGTGCCCAGCGGGTCGTCATCGCCGGTCACATCGACACCGTGCCCCTGAACGAGAATCTGCCGACCCGCTTCGAAACCATCGATGGAGTCGAGTACCTGTGGGGCCGCGGCACCGTCGATATGAAGGCCGGTGTGGCGGTACAGCTGAAGCTTGCGGTCGAACTGACCGAGCCCGGAGTCGACATCACCTGGATGTGGTACGACCACGAGGAGGTCTCGGGCGACCTCAACGGCCTGGGACGACTCGCCGGCAATCGGCCCGACCTCTTTGCGGGGGATTTCGCCATCCTCGGCGAGCCGACCAACAGCCGCGTCGAGGGGGGCTGCAACGGCAACCTGCGCGTGGACGTGCGCACCGTCGGGCTGCGCGCGCACTCCGCGCGCGCGTGGGTCGGCGAGAACGCAATCCACAAGGCTGCCCCGATCCTCGGCCTCCTTGCCGCCTACCAGCCGCGAGAGGTGGAGGTAGAGGGACTCGTCTATCGCGAGGGCCTGAATGCCGTCGGAATCAGCGGCGGGGTGGCGGGAAACGTTATCCCCGACGAATGCATCGTGCACGTGAATTACCGCTTCGCTCCCAGCCGCAACGCCGACGAGGCTGAGGCGCACGTTCGCGAGCTGTTCGCGGGCTTCGACGTGGTCGTGGTCGACAAGGCGGAGGGTGCCCGTCCCGGCCTCAACGCGCCGCTGGCCCAGCAGTTTCTCGCGGCCGTCGGCGGCGAACCGATGCCCAAGTACGGCTGGACAGATGTCGCCCGTTTCTCCGCCCTCGGCGTGCCCGCCGTGAACTACGGCCCGGGCGACCCGCTCAAGGCCCACGCCGATGACGAGCGCGTCGCCGTCGAGCAGATCACCGACTGCGAGGACGGCCTGCGGTCGTGGCTCGCGGCATCCACCCGGTAATGAGCCGCCCGGCGGCGCTGTCGAGCGAACGGATGCCGTCGCGCTGGCTGGCGCGCTGCCGGCTCACGCCGTGGTGGGGCCGCGTCCTGGTGATCTGGCTGCTCTCCCGGGTGGTCACCACGACGATGATTCTCGTTCTGGCGCGGGTGCAGGGCCCGAACGCGTGGACCGGAGCAAGCCCGAACTACGTGGACTTCGCCAACATGTGGGACGGCCGCTGGTACAACATCGTGGCCCTGTACGGCTATCCCTCGGTGTTGCCGCTCACGGACGCCGGGCAGATCAGCGAGAACGCTTGGGCTTTCATGCCGGGCTACCCGATTGTGGCGCGTTCCCTGATGGTTCTGAGCGCTCAGGAGTGGGCCCCCGTGGCGGTGTTCGTCTCCGTCGCGTTCAGCCTCGCGACAGCTCTGCTGTTCTACAAGCTGATGAATCGGGTGCTCGACTCGTCAACGGCACTCTTCTCGGTCGTGCTGTTCTGCGTGGCGCCCCTGTCGCCCCTGCTGCAATTCGGCTACGCCGAATCGATGTACCTCTTCTTTCTCACCCTCGCGTTATACCTGCTGCTGGCGCGACGCTACGTGCTGCTCTTCCCCGTGATCGCCGTGATGGCACTCACCCGGCCGAGCGGACTTGCCTTCGCGCTGGCCATGGCCCTGCACGTGATCTACCGGTTTGTCACCCGTGCGAAGGACCCGTTCCCGGTGCGGGAGCGAGTGCTCTCGGCTTCCGTCGCTGTGTTCAGCGGCGTGATGGGGCTCGCCTGGCCGATCGCGGCCTGGATCGCCACGGGCAGTATGACGGCCTATACCGACACCGAACTGGCGTGGCGCGCCCCGTACATCGGCTATCAGGAGCTGGTTCCGTTCGCGGCCTGGTTCCAGAGCGGTGTCTGGTGGCTGGGTGAGACCCGCGGCATCGTCGTGGTGGTGGCCCTGATCGGTGCGTTTGTTCTGTTCATGTTCACGCCGATCGTGCGTCGCCTCGGTGTTGACCTGCGGTTCTGGGCTGCCAGTTACGCGCTCTACCTGTTGGCGGTCTTCTTTCCGCAGTCAAGTACATTCCGGCTGCTGATGCCGTTGTTTCCGCTGCTCGGAGCGGTGGCCGTGCCACGGCATCCGCTCTACCGCATCGGGATTGTGCTGCTCTGCATTGCCGGCCAGTGGGGCTGGCTCCTGATCTGCTGGGGCGTCGACGGTCAGGACTGGACACCGCCGTAAGTCGTCTCCGGAAGACCCGCAATTAACGTCTCGCGGCTCAATGGTCGATAATAGGTATACAAAGACGAATGGAAGGGGAGTTCATGGCGGCCATGAAGCCACGGACCGGAGACGGGCCAATGGAGGCTGTAAAAGAGGGGCGCCTGATCATCGTGCGTGTACCGCTCGAAGGTGGAGGGCGACTCGTCGTCTCCGTGAACGACGCCGAGGCCAAAGAACTTCACGACGCGCTCGCCGGAGTTGTGAACGCAGTCAAGTAGCCTCACTTACATGAATGGCTGCACGCTTCCCCGCTATGTCAGGGGCGTGCAGCCATTTTTTATGCGCTCGAGGATCTGCCCTCGTCATCACACAGACGAGCGGATGCGTCAGGCGCGAAGCTTCGTGATCTGGAGCAGGCCGTCGCCCACGGGGGAGAGCGCGCTGATCACGGCGTTCGACGAGGCGATCTCGGCGAGCAGAGTTCGGAAGCCGGTGGCGACGTCGTCGCGCTTGGCCGGGTCGGCCACCCGACCTCGCCACAGGGCGTGTGCGACAAGCACCGTGCCGCCGGGACGGGCCAGACGCAGACCGTGCTCGACGTACTCGATGACCGACTGCGGGTCGGCGTCGATGAAGACTATGTCGTAGGAATTCTCGTTCATGCGCGGCAACACGTCGGCGGCCTTGCCCGTGATGAGCCGAACCCGGTTTGCGGGGATCTGGGCTTCAAGGAAGTTCGCCTTGGCGTGCTGCAGGTGGTCGACCTCGGTGTCTATCGAGGTCAGCATGGCGCCGGGCGCGCCGCGCAACAGCCACAGGCCGGACACGCCCGCGCCCGTACCGACCTCCAGGATGCTGCGGGCACCGGTCGCAGCCGCGATGACGGCGGTCTGGGCGCCCACGGAGGGCGCGATCGCGTCGATCCCGAGCTCGAGGGACTGCTGTCGGGCCTTGGCCACGGCTTCGGACTCCACGACAGAGTCGTCGGAGAATTTCCAGTTCAATACAATGTCAGACACAGTTCACTCCAGTTGATGAATAGATCAAGACTATGGCCGAGGCAGGGGTGGTCGATGGATGCCTCGCCGGGCGATATTCTGGGACTATGTTCGGATTGACGTTTGAGAAGGTCCTCATCATAGGGATCATCGCCGTCTTCCTGCTTGGACCCGAAAAGTTGCCACACTACGCGGCCCAGTTGGGACGTCTGGTGAGGCAGCTGCGGGACATGGCCAATGGTGCCAAGGACCGCCTTCGCGATGAAATGGGCCCTGAGTTCGACGAACTGGACTGGAAGAAGCTTGATCCGCGACAGTATGACCCGCGGCGCATCATTCGGGAAGCCCTCACCGAGGAAGAACCCGTCAAACCCCAGTCGGCCACGATCGGCCGGGCGAGCCCGGCGGCGGCCTCCCTGCTCGGTGCAGCCACCGGCGGAGCGGCCCTCACCCCCATCACCGCTGCCGCGCCGCTCGCCGCCCCCTTCGACGCCGAGGCCACTTAGCCCCACCAGAGGTCGTGTGAGGCAGTGCAGCGCATGTCCCCAGGCGATTAAGTGGGCAACGCCTCACAGACGAGTCGAGTCCGAGAACGTGCGCCTCGATCAGTACCTGCCGCGAAACCTGCGTGGTTCGGTGACCGCGTCCGGGAGGATTTGACCCCGCGCGCTTGAGATGAGACATTGGTCAATCCGCCAGACGCCTATGTCTGGAGGATTTTTTGGGTTTGTGGAGGTATTTGTCATGGCTGTTGCTGCCGAAGAAACGCTGTGGGTCACGCCGAAGGTGCTCGAACGTCTGCGCGCCGAGTTGGCAGAACTCTCGTTGGTCGTGAGCCCCGATTCCGAAAAGGGCCAGCGGAGTGATGCCCGGATCCGGGAGCTTGAGCGGATGCTGCAGCACGCCGAGCTGGGAGAAAAGCCCGATGACGGACTCGTGGAGCCGGGCATGCAGATCACTGTTCACTTTGCGAGCGGGGGCGAGCCGGAGACCTTCCTTCTCGGGTCGCGCGAGCTGATGAACGTGGATGGTGAGCTCGGCCTCGACGTCTATTCCCCGACATCGCCGCTGGGCGAGGCCATCATCGGCAAGTACCGTGGCGACAGCGCCTCGTACCTGGCGCCGACGGGTGCGACCATTCACGTGGAGATCACCGGCGTGATTCCCTTCCGGGGCTAGACCAACGCGGGGGAGTCGCCGGCTGGCGAACGCGCTGGCGGCTCCCCCTCGAGCCGACCGCTCCCCTCCGCCCTCCCGCTGGTCGAGGAGCGAGGGACGCTCGGGTCGAGCTTGTCGAGACCAGTCTCAAGACCTCGCGAGCCGATCCCGTCACCCGGCTGGAGCAGCCTAGGGAGTCGCGCGAAGTGGCTTGTGCACGCTGGCGACGCACCCGGCGCGGGCGCTAGGCTGCGAGTCACGTGAGCACTCCAGAGAATCGGGCTGCAGATGACCCAACCGGCAGGATTCGCAGTGCGGCTGCGGCTGACGCCGAGCGATCCGCAGCCTCCGCGCGTACCCGAGCTGTTCGACGATACCCGGCCACGCCCCTTCGATCGCACACTCCGCCTTGCTCTCGCAATGAGGGGCGGTGTGAGCCTCGCCGTGTGGATTGGCGGAACCGTCGCCGAACTCGATATTTTGCGCCGGCTGCGTCTGGTCAGTGAGGGCGACGGGGTGGGCGCTTACATGCTCGTAGCCGACCCCGAGTCACCGACGCTCGACCATTCGCTCAACGAGCACGTGGTGGCTCGTGCGGGGCTGTACGCGCGGATGCTGGCCGACCGCGGCTTCGACCGGGTGGAATTTGACGTACTGGCCGGGGCGAGCGCCGGAGGACTGAACTCGGTCATGTACGCGGCCGCCCAGCGCACGGGCGCGGCCCCCGATGAGATGCTGCACACCTGGGCCAGAGACGGGGCCATATGGCGGTTTCTGCAGAAACCCGGGTTGCGTCCCATCAACGCCCCGCTGCGAGGTGATGAGTACTTCGCCCCGGCCGTCAACGATGCCATCGCCGCCTACTACGACCCCGACTTCGCGGCGGGAAACGAACTTCACCGTGCTGCGCACGTGGTGGTCGATCTGTCGGCCACCATTCTCGACCGGGAGGACGGCCCCGACCGTGGCACGAGGGAAGGCCGGGGGCACTTCCATTTCGTCGGCGCGGCCCACCCCATCGATCCTGACGAGGACCCGGTCGGAGAGCAGACCGCGCTGGCGCGCGAGTACCGCCGTGGAATCCCGGCGGTGCAGTCGTCGGGGCACGTCGAGAGCCTCGCCCGCCTCGCCTACGCGGCCCGATCGACATCCTCCGTTCCCGGCGGGTTCGAACCCGCGTTGATCTCCTCCGTCGCGTCCGGCTCGGGGCCGCCCGTCGACGACCGCATCGACATGACCTTCGCGTTTCATGCTCACCGCACGGCCGACGATGTGCCCTATCGCGTGATCGACGGCGGCCTGACGGACAACATTCCCATCGACCGCGCCTTTCGTGCGATTCGCCGGATGCCCTCCGACGTGCATTCCCGGCGCGCGCTGATCTACCTCAATCCCGAAGGCCCGGTGTCGATTCGCCCCCACGTGCCCGAGCCATTCAGCGGGGACTACCCGCGGCCGGATCTGGCAACGAACCGGCCGGTGTCACCGCGCCGGGATCGACTGTCGCTCGTGCTCAACGTGGCGGTTGGAGCGCTCGCGGTCAGCTTTGGACGCGAATCCGGCGATGAGGAGGTGCAAGCAGTCGACGATTTTCGACGGGAACTGTTTCTCGCCCAGGGACGAGACCAGGGTTTGCAGGTGCTGGTCGGCGACCTGGCTGCTGTTTCCTCGGCGGATGCGCTGCGAGCCTACGTGCGCTTTCGGTCCTCCACAGACCTCGATGTGCTGACCCGTGTGCTGCTCGACCCGGCCGTCTGGCAGCTGGGTACCGATCTCCCGGTGCGCTCGGTGGTCACGGCACTCGAACCGCGCCAGCTGACGAGTCTCGAGAGCGAGATCCGGGACGATTACGCCGGCATCGCGGATGACGCGACCGAGGCCGATCTGCGTCAGAGCGTCGTGTGCTCCGGTGCCGAGGCGCTGTGCGCGGCCGCGCTGAATGTTCTGGCGTGGATCCAGACCTTGGAACGCTCAGCGTTCGAGCAGACCGGGAACACCGACATCGAGCTTGACTGTCAGGAGTATGCCACGGTCGGCGACGTACGGCTCGCCGTTTACGGGGTGCTCGACGCGGCGGAGCGAGCGAAGGACGAGATCCTGGCCGGGGTGGTCGAGGTCGCCAACGAGGTGCCCGATGGGACGACCGCAGACGAGGTGGCACGGGTCATCGTCACCCAATGGCTGCGTCCGGAACGGGTGCTGCCCGGCTGGGCCGCGCTCGACGGGATCGTCACGCTGCTTCAGCACGTGCCGGAGGTCAACCCGCTCATCTCGCAGAGCACCGAGTGGGCACAGTCGCCGTGGCGCGGAATCTCGGCACGATCCGGCCTCGATGCCCTGGACACCTCCGCGTTCACGGCCGCCCGGGGAATCCGGGAATCCCTGCTGACCCTGGACTTCTGGGAGATATCGGCGAACGAATCGCCCGCTCATTACGGCGACTACGCGAGCCTCCTGCGGGGTCAGCTTCGTGCCGGACTACGCTCCGCGCTCGTGCTGCCGCAGAGTCAGCTCCAGCCCCCGGTAATCGATGCCTTGCTGAGTCAGAGCGAGCTGAGGGCGACATCAAAACTCAACGGGTCGCGCTACCTCAACCTGTCGGGCTTCTTGAGCGCCGAGTGGCGGCTCAACGACTGGTGGTGGGGGCGCCTGGATGCCGGGGCGGGCGTCGCACGCTTTCTCAGCGCGCTGCCGATGGATTCACCGCTCACCGCGGTCGAGCCCCCCGACGACGATCCCGTCCTGCTCGTTCAGGACGAGATCCTGTTGCACGCCGCGGGGCTGAAAGACTGGGCGCCGCTGGGACGACATGCAGCGGATACGGGTACGCGCGCGGCCAATGGTGAGCGGACGCTCGGCGCTCAGGTGAAACCCGACCAGATTCGAGCATCCCTCCGCCGGGGCGCGGATTCCCTGCGCAACCTCGAGCCCGGCTACCGCGTGGCCGTGGGCTCGCAGTCCCTCCGGGTGGCGTTTCGGTCCCTCGCCCGGTGGGGGAGTCCGTGGTGGATGCACGTTGTTCTCGTGTTCCTGCGCCCGGTGACGGTTCTGGTGCCCCTCGTGCTCGATCCCCCGCGGGCCCTGCTGACGATCGCGGTCCTGGCGGGCGGCCTCGTGCTCTCGTCGGCCGCTGGCGCACCTGCGGTCGTGGGGTGGTCCTGGGGCGCGCCCCTCATCCTCCTCGCCTCGTGCCTCTATTTTGCAGTATTCCGTTTCGTGCATGCGTCTCGGCAGTGGCGGCAGATCGAACAGATCGTGGCCCACCTCGACGGGAAGCAGAGCACCCGACTGGCCGACGTGAGGCACCACCACCGACTCGCCCACACCTGGTGGGTGCTCGACACCGTGGCGGGAGCCGTCTTTGTCGCGACCGCGCTGTCCGGGTACGCGACGGGCAACGGCATGGGTACGGTAGCGGTGCTCGTCCTGCTGCTCGCCGGTGCCGGAGCGTTTGTTGTGGCCGGGCACCGAATCCGCACGGTCCCCGCCAACTCCGGGTACCCCGGTCGGGACACCGTGATCGGAGCCGTGGGCATTCTGCTGCTCTTCGGTGTGCCTCTGTCGTCATCGTCGCTCGGCGCCGCGATAGCGGGGGCCGTGCCCGGTTCCGCCACGGCGCAGCTCCTCGCCGTCACCGCCGGGCTGGTGTCGCTGCTGACGAACTGGGGCTGGCAGGCCGGGTGGCATCCCGCCCAGCTTCTGCCCATTCCGACGAGCCTCGTGGCTCTCGCATCCTGGCTCGCGCAGGGTCTCCTCGCCGCAGGGACGGCCGGGTTGGTCTGTGCGGGGCTGCTTGACCGCGCCGGCTGGGCAGATTCCGTGACCCTGTCGGCCGTGGCGGTCTCGACGGCACTGTTTCTGAGCGGTACCGTTCAGTGGTGGCTGCCCGACCTGCTGGCCTGGCTGCCGTCCTATGAACCGAAGGATCTCACCAAACGTGGCATCGACTGAAGGGCAGAGTCAATGACGGCCAAGGCACCGAAGGTGGTCCGGGTTCCGAAGGCCGCCTACGAGCACGAGCTGAGCCGCCTGCAGGCCGAGCTGGTGACCATGCAGCAGTGGGTCAAGGTGTCCGGGGCACGCATCGTTGTGATCTTCGAGGGCCGGGACGCCGCCGGCAAGGGATCCGCCATCAAGCGCGTGACCGAGTACCTCAATCCCCGCATCGCCCGGATCGTGGCCCTGCCGATGCCCACCGATCGGGAGCGCACGCAGTGGTATTTCCAGCGCTACATCGAACACCTGCCGGCCGCCGGAGAAATCGTCCTCATGGACCGGTCCTGGTACAACCGGGCCGGAGTGGAGCGGGTGATGGGGTATTGCACGAATGACGAATATCACCGTTTTCTGCACCAGGCACCGATCTTCGAACGCATGCTCGTTGAGGATGGGATCCTCGTCGTCAAGTATTGGTTCTCCGTCTCGGACCGCGAGCAGGAAAAGCGGTTTCGTTCGCGCTTGAACGATCCGATGCGCCGCTGGAAGCTGTCCGAGACCGATGTGCTCTCCATCACCAAGTGGGCCGATTACTCCCGGGCCAAGGACGACATGTTTGTGCACACCGATATTCCCGAAGCACGCTGGTGGGTTGTCGAGAGTGAGGACAAACGGGCCTCGCGACTGAACGTGATCAGCCACCTGCTGTCCCTGGTGCCGTTCGAGCGGTCGGACCCGCCGAAGGTGCACATTCCGCCGCGCCCCAAGGTGTCCGATTACGAGCGTCCGCCTCGGGACCAGATGAATCCGGTTCCCGACCACGCGGCGACTCTGCTGAAAGCGAATGAGCGCTCAGCGCAGTCGGAGGCCCTTTAGCACTCGAGCCAACAGCAGAATCGGCCCGGCGAGGGCGTCGAATTCCCGGCCCGTTCGCGGTAGCTGAAGCAGACCGGTCGCTCGTGAGATGGTGACCGGGTTCACAAAGCGCAGCAACCCCTCCGGTCCGTGGCGGCGGCCGAGTCCCGAGAGCTTCACGCCGCCCATGGGCGCATCCACGGAGGAGAACGACCCGCGGTACCCCTCGTTCACATTCACGCTGCCGGCCTCCAGCTGTTCGGCGACCCGGAGTCCCCGGCGGGCGGAGCCGGAGAATACGGATGCGTTCAGACCGAATGGCGAGTCGTTGGCCGCAGCGATGGCCTCACGCTCCGACTCCACGATCGTGACGGACACGACGGGGCCGAAGGTCTCGGCGGCGCAGCAGTCCATGCCGGACGTAACCCCGGTGAGCACGGTGGGCTCGTAGAAGTACGGCCCAAGGTCGGGGCGGGCCCGGCCGCCGGTGAGAACGGTAGCGCCCTTACCGACCGCATCGGCGACGTGAGCCGTTACCCGGTCGAGCTGTGCCTGGGTGGTGAGGGAACCGACATCCGGCGTGTAATCGAAGGCGGAGCCAGAGTGAGCCGCCGAGTGGCAGCCACGAATTCGCGCACGAACGGGCCGGCCACCGCGCGCTCGACGTAGATACGCTCGATCGACACGCACAGCTGGCCGAGGGAGGAAAAACATGCGTAGACGGCGTCTGCCGCCGCCCGCCGCACGTCGACATCGTCGAGCACGAGGAGCGGGTTCTTGCCGCCGAGCTCCAGCGACGTGCCCGTGAGGTTCTCGGCGGCCTGATGGGCGACCCGGATGCCGGTCGGCGTAGACCCGGTAAAACACACGTAGTCGGCGTGCCGGGTGACCGCGCCGCCGATCTCCGCGCCATCGCCCGTGACCACCGCCCACAGGGCGGCCGGAACGCCCGCATCGACAAAGGCCTCGCGCAGGGCCAGGATGCTGAGCGCGCCCTGATTGTCGGCTTTCTGCACCACACCGCAGCCCGCGGCGAGGGCCGGCACGACGTCCATTGCGGCCAGAGCCAGCGGGTAGTTCCACGGCGTGATGACCCCCGCGACCCCCTTGGGCCGGTAGCGCAGTCGTGTGGTCACCGCAAGGGGGATCCCGGCCCGCCGTCGTTCCCCGCGCAGGACACGCCGGGCGGTCAGAGCGTTGTAGCGGGTGATGCTCGCGGCGTGGAAGACCTCCTCGAAGGCCTGTCCGCGTGTCTTACCGGTCTCGGTCTGCACGGCATCGAGCAGGAGGTCGCGGCGCTCGAGCAGCAGATCGTGCGCCCTCAGCAGCACGCGACGACGGTGGCTGAACACGGCTCTGGCCCAGGAGATCTGGGCACGACGGGCGCGGGCGTAGGCATCCGTCACGTCCGTCGGGAGACTGACCGGCAGCTCGTGCAGCACCTGGCCGGTGAACGGCGCCAGGACGGTGACGGAAGCGGCAGACGACGTGGAGATGCTGCTGTCGAGGGCGGCGACGACCCGCGAATCGAGGGAAGAGTGCGACATGCCGCCAGTCTAAGTGGCCGCCCTTACGAGCAGCAGCTACAGGGGAGTAATGCCGAGGCTGCGGCCGGACAGGCCCCTGGCCCTCGTGGCGAGACGGGTGGCGACCGCCGTGATGGCCACGGCGGCGGCATCCGTCGGGTCGGCAAGCACAACGGGCGTGCCCTCGTCACCGCCGCCGCGCAGCGCGACGCTCAGCGGCACCTGGGCGAGCAGCGGCACGGGGGAGTCCTGACCGACCGATAACCGCCGGGCCACCTCGGCGCCGCCGCCGGAACCGAAGAGTTCCAGCACACTGCCGTCGGGCTGCGTGAGACCGCTCATGTTTTCGATGACTCCGAAGACCTTTTGACCGGTTTGTCGCGCCACGACGCCGCTGCGTTCGGCCACGTCGGCGGCGGCCGGCTGGGGAGTCGTCACGACGATGACGTCGGCGTGCGGCAGCAGCTGTCCCACGGTGATCGCCACGTCGCCGGTGCCCGGCGGCAGATCGAGCAGCAGGATGTCCAGGTCACCGAAGTACACGTCGGTGAGGAACTGCGAGATGGTGCGGTGCAGCATGGGGCCGCGCCATGCCACGGCGACAGAGGCATCATCGACGAACATGCCGATCGAAATGACCTTCACGTCGTAGTTGATCGGCGGCAGAATCATGTCGCCCACCTGGGTGGGCTTGATGGCCAGGCCGTTTTTCACCAGGCCGAGCAGGCCGGGAATCGAAAAGCCGTGCACGTCGGCGTCGACGATGCCCACGCGCAAGCCCTGCCGGGCGAGGGCCACGGCCAGGTTCGCAGTGATCGTGGACTTACCCACTCCGCCCTTGCCGCTCGTGACGGCGTAGATGCGGGTGAGCGAATCGGGGCCGAACTGCGACACACGGGCAGCCTTGCCCCCGCGCAATTTCTCGGTCAGGGCGTCGCGCTGCTCGCGCGTCATGATGGCCACGTCGACGCTGGCCCGGCCTTGGCCGACCACGGACTCGGCCGCCGCGAGCACGTCGCTTTCAATGCGTTGTGCGGCCGGACAGCCGGCAATCGTCAGACGGATGCCGACCTGCACACGTCCATCCGCGTCCACGCTCACGCCCGAAACCATGTCCAGCTCCGTGATGGGCTTGCGGATTTCCGGGTCAGTCACCCCCGTGAGGGCCTGGAGCACGAGTGCTTCTGTTCCTGTGCTGGTTCTGGTGCCGTCAGCGCGCGGCTCAGTCAAGGGAGCGACGTCCGCGGGTGGTGCTGGCGACGTCGGTGTCGTCGTCCGACTCGTTCTGGCGTTGATCGAGGGTTTCGAGCAGTGTGCGCAGCTCGCTTTTGATGAAGTCCTTCGAGACGAGGTCCTTGATCGCGATGCGCAGGGCGACGACTTCGCGGGCCAGGTATTCCGTATCGGCGAGGGTGCGTTCCGCGCGCTGGCGATCCTGTTCGAACTGCACGCGGTCGCGGTCGTCCTGCCGGTTTTGCGCGAGCAGGATCATCGGGGCCGCGTAGGACGCTTGAAGGGACAACACCAGGGTAAGGGCGATGAAGCCGAGGGCGACGGAGTCGAAACGCCATTCCACGGGCGCGAGCGTGTTCCAGGCGATCCAGCCCAGGGCGAAGAAGGTGAGTCCGAGGAGGAACCACGGCGTGCCCATGGCGCGAGCGATGGCCTCGGTGAATCGGCCGAATCGGTCGTTACTGCGAGCACCACGACGACCGCCGAGGGTGGTCGGGCGCAGTCCCTTGGGCGCGTCGAGGCGCAGATCAGAACGGTTAGCTCGTGCCATGATCACCCCTCCGTGCCCCGGGCAGCGGGATGCTCCCCGTCTTCAGGTCGTACCGCGCGGCGGCGCGGCGGCCGATATCGTCGTCGCTGTCCTGACTGCGCCAATCGTCGGGGAGCAGGTAGTCGAGCACGTCATCGATGGTGACGACACCGACGAGGCGGTGATTGTCGTCCACCACGGGAACCGACACGAGGTCATAGCTCGCGAGGATGCGGGACACCTCGGCAGCAGACGTGTTCGCCGTGACGGGGTCGAGCCCCTGATCGAGCAGCGTGCCGAGACGCTCATGCGGCGGATAGCGCAGCATCCGCTGAAAATGAACCATGCCCAGAAAGCGACCCGTGGGGGCCTCATAGGGCGGCAGGGTCACGCAGATGGCCGCGCCGAGGGCGGGGGCGAGGTCGTGACGGCGGATGCGGGCCAGTCCTTCGGCCACGGTGGCGTCGGCCGACACGATGACCGGCTCGGTCGTCATGAGACCACCGGCCGTGTCGGGCGCGTAGCTCAGCAGAAAACGAACGTCTTCCGCCTCTTCGGGCTCCATGAGATCCAGTAGCTGTTCGCCGCGTTCTTCCGGAAGTTGCGCGATCAGGTCGGCCGCATCGTCGGGTTGCATCTGGTCGAGCACATCGGCCGCGCGGGCATCGCCGAGGCTCGTGAGGATGCCCACCTGGTCGCTCTCGGGCATCTCCTCGAGGGCGTCGGCGAGCCGATTGTCCGGCAGCTCGCTCGCGACCTCGAACATGCGCTCGCGGGGCAGATCGAGCAGGGTGTTGGCGAGGTCGGCGGGCTTGAGCTCGGAGTAGGTGGCGATGAGCTGCTCGGCGGACTGCGCCTCACCGTCGGTCGTGGTCTCGTGGATCTCCGGCCACGTCGCGAACGTCGTGACGCCCTTCGCGAAGAGGGAGGGGCTTGTCTTGGGCCGCCGTACGAAGAGCTGGCTGATCTCCCACTCGGATTCGGTCGTCTCCTTGATCGCCACGTCTTCGATCGTGGCGTTTCCGCTGCCGTCGTTGAAGGTGACCTTGCGGCCGAGCAGCTCGGCGATCACGCGCACCTCACCGCCGCGCTGCTCGAAGCGGCGCACGTTGATGAGGCCGGTCGTGATGATCTGCCCCGAGCCGATGCTCGACACCCGGCCGATCGAGACGAAGACCTTGCGTTTACCCGGAATCTCGACAATGAGTCCCACAACGCGGGGCGGATGGCTTTTTCGGTAGACCACCAGAACGTCGCGCACCTTGCCCACGCGGTCTCCCGCGGGGTCGAAGACGGTGCACCCGGCCAAACGGGCAACAAAAACTCTCGTGGCACTCACACTACAAATGTAGGCCACCGGCCTGAGAATTATGACGACCGTGGAAGAATGGCGCCATGAGCAATCAGAGCCCCTTCGGTGCCCGCGGTCGTGTCTTGCCCCCGTCGCTGCCCCGAGGAGAAGTGCTGGCCACCTATGAGACGTACGTCGAGGCGCAGGCTGCCGTGGAGGCGCTCACCAAGTTCGATTTTCCGGTGAAGCAACTCTCGATCGTCGGCAATGATCTAAAGAGCGTGGAACGGGTGACCGGCAAGCTCACTTACGGGCGTGTCGCGCTGGCCGGTGCAGCGTCCGGAGCGTGGCTCGGCATCTTCTTCGGACTGCTGTTCTTCATCTTCTCCCCGACGGGTTCGAGCCTGCCGTTCGTGGCCGCCGCCCTGCTGATCGGTGCGGGCTTCGGCATGTTCTTCGGCCTGGCGACCTACACGGTGAACCGTCGTCGCCGGGACTTCACGTCCACGATGCAGGTCATCGCGGGCAACTACCAGGTGATCGTCGACGTCGCGCTGGTCAACCGGGCGCGCAACCTGCTGGCCGGCTCCGGCTCGGGGGCAGCGGATGTCGCTGTCCCCGATGGGGAGCCCGTCGCTGCACCACCGGCCGCCGGCACCGAACGGCCCGCCGGAAATGTGGAACCGCCGGAGTACGGGGAGCGGGCTCCCGCTCCTGGCGAACACCCTCCGGCACGCTAGCTGCCGACGCTGCTCGCTGCCGGCACCGCTAGCCGCCGACCCGCGCGGCCGCGGACCGGCGGCAGGGCTGCGCTAGGCCTTGAGCCCGGCGATCCAGGCCTCGACCTCGTCGGCGGAGCGGGGGATGCCCGCGGAAAGGTTCTCCGCTCCGGTCTCCGTCACCAGGATGTCGTCTTCGATGCGAACGCCGATTCCACGGAATTCGGCCGGCACCGTGAGGTCGTCGGACTGGAAGTACAGGCCGGGCTCGATGGTGAAGACCATGCCGGGCTCGAGAACGCCGTCCATGTACATATCCCGGCGCGCCTTCGCGCAGTCGTGCACGTCGAGGCCGAGGTGGTGGCTCGTGCCGTGCACCATGTACCGGCGGTGGTGTCCGTTTTCGGGCAGCAGGGCCTCTTCCGCCGTGACCGGGAGCATTCCCCATTCCGCGGTGCGGCGCGCGATGACGGTCATGGCGGCGGCGTGCACGTCGCGGAAGATGGCGCCGGGCACGGCCACGGCGAGAGCCGCATCCGCTGCCTCGCGCACAGTTTCATAGACCAGGCGTTGCGTCGCTGAGTAGGTACCGTTCACCGGCAGGGTGCGGGTGATGTCCGCCGTGTAGTAGCTATCGAGCTCCACACCGGCATCGAGGAGGATGACGTCGCCGGGGGTGAGGGGGCCGTCGTTGCGTGTCCAGTGCAGGATGCAGGCGTGCGGTCCCGATGCCGCGATCGTGTCATAGCCGACCGTGTTGCCGTCGCTGCGGGCGCGCGTGTTGAACACGCCCTCCACGAGGCGTTCTCCCCGGGCGTGGTCGCTGGAATTCCCCAGGTCGCGAACGACGTCGTCGAAACCGCGTGCGGTGGCCGCCACGGCCAGGCGCATCTGATCGATCTCCCAGGCATCCTTCACGAGGCGCAGTTCCGAGACCCGGCGAGCCAGGTCGTCGTCGACCTCGTGCTCTCCGTTGACCTCGAGGCTGAACGGGCTGTTGGCAGCGTCCGTGCCGAGCACCTTGTCGGCGGCGAATCGCAGGCGACCCTCGTCGATCTCAAGCGTGACGGCGGGGTCCGCTTCGCGAAGCACGATGGTTTCGCTGTCGACCGTGGCGAACACATGGGCGAGGTCGGCGATTCCGCGCACGGCGATGGCGAGGTCGCTCGCGACCTGCGCGATGGAGGGGCGTGGGCCGATCCAGAATTCACCGATGTCCGGGTTGGCGTAGAACTCGTCGGAATCACGGCCGGCACGTTCGCGGAAATACACGGTGGCATCGTGGCCGGAGGCGGAGGGTTCGAGCACCAATACGGCTCCGGGCTCTGAATCGCTTCCCCACCCGGTGAGGTGGGCGAAGGCGGAGTGGGCGCGGAAGGCATAGTCGGTATCGTTCGAGCGCTGCTTGAGGCGCCCGGCCGGGATGACCAGGCGCTGACCTGGGTACTGCGCCGACAGTCGTTCGCGGCGCGCGGCGGCGAACGGTGCCTGCTCTCGTGCGGGCGGCAGCACGTCGGTGCGCTCGGCCCAGCCGGAGGAGATGAAGTCTTTGAAGCCCTCGGAGCCCGGTGTTGTAGACCGGTTCTCATTGGAGCGGGTGGGCGGGGTGATCGCGGTTGCGGTGGAATCGGCCATAACCCATTGTCGCATTGTCGTCTGAGGTCCGGCCAGACCACGACGGTGGCCGTTCGGGATCGGGGACAGGCGGCTACGGCGCGGTCGTCAGCGTGGCGACGATCGGGCGGTGATCGCTTCCGGCCGAGTCGAGGGATTTGACCACGTGCATGTCTGTCACCGTCCAGTTCGGACTGGTCAGAACATGGTCGATGGGACTGCCCAGCAGGGCGGGGAGCCTGGTCGGCCAGGTGCCGAGCCCGGCCGAGCCCGCGGAGAGGGCTGCATCCCGGCAGGTCCCGAGCACCGCGCCGGGCGCGGTGGACCGGCCGCTCATGTGGTCGATGGTGGCATTGAAGTCACCGGCCATGATCACATTCTCGCTGCGGCACTGCTCGGCCAGCCAGTCCAGATCTGAGCGCCAGTTTGTCATCTCGTACTGGATCGGGGAGACGGCGTGCACGGCTACGATCGTCGGCCCGACACCGTCGGTGGGCATGGCCACGACTGTCGGGAGCACATTGGTGTTTCCGGGCGGGCCCGATCCTGCCGAATTCGACACCGTGTAGTCGCCGAGGCTCGGACTGATCAACAGGGTCGTGGAACGTGCCTTGGAAATCTGGTCGAAGGCGAGAGTATGCACCCACATGGGCCGTCCACCGGCGCGCATCGCCTCGGCAATAGCGACGCCGGTCGCTTTCGTCGTTTCCGGCAGCGTCACGACGTCGGCGTTCTGTTCGAGCGCGAGGGCGGCGATTGTCGCGGGTCCTGGGGCATCACCGAGGGTGTTCCAGCTGAGCACGGTCACCGAATCGACGGTGGGAGCGGCCTGCGCCGCGGCATCCGTTCCCACTCCGCGAGAGACGAGGACGGCGGCGTTGGCACCGCCGAAGATCACCGCCAGAACGATGAACGACGCGGTGAGGCGGCGGAGCGGACGGATTCCTGACAGGAGCAGCAACACGACAATGAGGGCGCCTGCTCCGAGCACGGCCAGTCCGCGCAGCGATACCGCGTGGGCGAAGACCCAGGTGTTCTGCAGTCCGATGGCCTGGGGCCACGCGAGCACGACGAGGATCGCGGCAACTCCGATCACCACGACGGAACGTACGATTCGCGAGAACATAGGTTGATAACTGTAGATCAGCAGCCTGAAAGAGTGCCCGCCTCCGCAGGAGAGCGACGAGCCGGGTGCCAACTAGCATGGGGCTATGCCTGTTGTCCGTCGATTTCATGGTCCCATCGATCTGCACACGCACTCCAGCGTCTCCGATGGCACCGAAACACCCGCCCAGCTCATGCGCGCCGCCGCCGCCGCCGGGCTCGGCACCGTGGCGTTGACGGACCACGATTCGACCGCGGGCTGGGCTGAGGCGACGACCGTGGCTCGCGCCGAAGGACTCACCCTCATTCCGGGTATGGAGTTCAGCACCCGGGTCGACTACTCCAGCGTCCACCTGCTTGCGTACCTCTTCGACCCGACGGATGCCGGCATCGTCGGTGAAACGGCCCGCATCCGGTCCGCGCGCCTGACCCGAGCTGAGCAGATGGTGCAGCGCATCGGCTTTGACTACGCGCTCACCTGGGACGACGTGCTGGCCCAGACCACTCCCGACGCCACGGTCGGTCGACCGCACATCGCTGACGCTCTCGTGGCCAGGGGACATGCGATCACGCGCAGCGATGCTTTCGCCGGAATCCTGCATTGGAAGGCGGGCTATTACCAGCCGCACTACGCTCCCGACCCCCTGCGAGCCATCGAACTTGTGAGAGCGGCCGGGGGCGTTCCCGTGATCGCGCACCCCGCCACTCGCGGCGTGGCGGACGTCGTGCCCGAGGCCAGGCTCGCCCGTCTGAAAGACGCCGGGCTGTTCGGGCTCGAACTGCGGCACCGGGAGAACCAGCCGGAGGCGACGGCGCGGTTGGCGGGGCTGGCCGAGAAATATGGGCTCTTCGTCACGGGGTCGAGCGACTACCACGGCACGGGCAAGCCCAACCGGCTCGGTGAAAACACGACGACGGACGAGGTGCTTGAGCGCCTGATCGAGCAGGGTCGCGGCCACGCGCCGATTTACGGCTGATCACGGATTTCCGGCTGACCTTCGGGTCGGGGCGGCACCGCGAAAAAATGCGCACCGCGACCGCAGGTGCGGTAGCGGTGCGCGAGGACCGGAGACTAGGCCTGGCCGGCTCCACCCGACTGCGGCGACCGGCGGCGCGTGCGGCTGCGACGCAGCGGGGCGTTGTTTCCATCGTGGTGCTCGGCGCCTCCGCCGTCATGGGTTCCGGCGGCGGGCGTTGCCGCCGGGGCGTCCGGGTTGGTAGTCGTGCCGACGCGAGTGCGGGACCGGCTGCGAGCCGGACGGCCACCGTCGGCAGCGGGGGCTGCCTCGGTGTGCGGAGCCTTGGTGCGGCCGGACTCGCCGCGGCCTGAATCGGGGCGGCTCGAGCCGGTACGCGAACCCGAACGCCCCGAGCTGGAACGGCCGGACTCTGACCGTGCGGAGCCCGAACGTGGAGCTCCGGTGCCGGTTGCGACGTCCTTCACGGGAGTAGCGCGCAGGCGGCCCTTGGACCCTTCCGGAATCTTCAGGTCGGTGTAGAGGTGCGGCGAGGACGAGTATGTCTCCAGTGGTTCGGGCTGGCCGAAGTCGAGGGCCTTGTTGATGAGAGACCACTTGTGCATGTCGTCCCAATCCACGAAGGTGACGGCGATGCCCGTTTTGCCGGCACGTCCCGTGCGGCCGACGCGGTGCAGGTACGCCTTGTCGTCTTCGGGGATCGTGTGGTTGATCACGTGTGTGACGTCTTCGACGTCGATGCCGCGGGCCGCGACATCCGTGGCGATCAGGATGTCCTTCTTGCCCGACTTGAAGGAGGCCATGGCGCGCTCGCGCTGTTCCTGGTTCAGGTCGCCGTGTACGGCCGTGGCGTTGAAACCGCGGTCACCGAGCTCTTCGACGAGCTTGGCCGCCGCGCGCTTGGTGCGGGTGAAGATGATGGTCTTGCCGCGACCCTCTGCCATGAGGATGCGGCCGATCACCTCGTCCTTGTCCATGCTGTGCGCACGGTAAACCAGATGCTCGATGTTGGCCTGCATGAGGCCCTCATCGGGATCGCTTGCCCGAATGTGAATGGGGCGGTTCATGAAGCGGCGAGCGAGTGCCACGATCGGGCCCGGCATCGTTGCGGAGAACAACATCGTGTGGCGGTCGGCAGGCGTCTGCGCGAAAAGCTTTTCGATGTCGGACAGGAATCCGAGGTCGAGCATCTTGTCAGCCTCGTCGAGTACCATCTCGCGCACGTTCGCGAAACTCAGCAGACGCTGGTTCGCGAGGTCGAGGAGGCGGCCCGGGGTGCCGACCACAATCTGCGCGCCGGCCTTGAGCTGCTCGATCTGGCCCTCGTACGCCTTGCCGCCGTAGATGGACACGATCTTGGTGTCGCGGTTGCGGGCGGCAAGCTCGAGGTCTTCGGAGACCTGCACGCACAGCTCGCGGGTGGGAACGACAACGAGCGCCTGCACGCCCGGCTCGGGGTGCAAGCCGAGACGCTGGATCAGGGGAAGACCGAAACCGAAGGTCTTGCCCGTACCGGTCTTGGCCTGACCGATGATGTCCTGCCCGGAGAGGGCCAACGGAATGGTCTGCATCTGGATGGGGAACGGTTCGAGAATGCCCTTGGCGGCAAGGGAATCGACCATGTCCTGGTCAATATTGAGTTCGGAGAAAGTCACGAATATATGCCTGTCATTAACTAGAACGGGGGTGCGCTCGTCTTCTGTCTCGGGCACCGGTCACCGATCCTTGTCGGCGACGTAATTCCACCTTACTGCGCGGTGTGTACCGCGGCCAGAGGCGCGCGGTCGTAAGCTGGGGTTCGTGGTCACGTGGATCGGTCGGCGCCCGCAGCGCGTGGAGACACCCCGGCTTGCCGCCCGCGGTGTGGCACAGTCGAGCGTCAAGGTCGATATCGGTGACCTCACCCCCGACCACATGCACTACCTGGGTCAGACGGCGTACTGCGAACTCGGCGAATTCGAGAGTCTCGCCCGGGCCGTAGCCCTGGCCCCGAGCCTGGCTTCTAAAGAGGGCCTGAGCGCCGCCGCAGGGCGGGCGCTGTCCAAACACCATGGACTTATCACCGAGATCCGTCGCAAGGGCGGCGAACCGGACCTCGTCATGGCGCCGTTCGTCTCCGCCCTTGACCGGTTTCGCCAGCAGACCGCGGGGTCGGACTGGCATGAGCTTCTGCTGAGCTGCTATCTCACCGGTGGCCTGCTCGAAGACTTCTTCATCCGGCTGTCGGACGGTCTGCCGCGCGACGTCGGACCCCGGGTCGCGCAGCTCCTCGGCGAGGATTCCGGCACGGACGTGCTCGTACATGAACTCCAGGCAGCCATCGCCGCGGACCCTGCCCTCGGATCGAGGCTCGCGATGTGGGGACGACGTCTCGTCGGCGACACCCTGCTGCTGGCGCGGTCTGCAATGCCCGGCTGTGAGGTGCCGGCTGCGGCTGACGCGCGTATCGAACCGGTATTCACGGACCTCATCGCTGCTCACACCCGGCGCATGGACGGTCTCGGCCTCACCGCCTGATCCGTCGCACCGCCTGATCCGTCTCGCGACCGCAGGCGGAGTGGGTGCGTGTTTCCACGATCCCACTCCGCACACGTGGGTGCCTGGTGTGCCCGATTAGGCTCCGGCAGGAACGCCGGTCTTCATCAGGGTATGCAGCATGGTGCTGTCGCTCTGCGTGCGCCGTCGTGCCAGCACGAGCTGCGTTCCAACGGATGCTGCGGCCGCGGCCCCGAGGGACACCCACCAGATCGCGCCGGCGTCCCAGGCCCAGCCCAGCCAGGTGAGCCCTACCCAGACCGCCGAAGCGACCAGGGTACCCAGAACGGGAATCAGCATGACCCCCATGGTGGAGCGACCCGGCAGGGCGTAGCGCGCCGCGAGTCCCAGCACGGTGCCGCCGAGAGCCACGAACAGCAGTTCCATGTGGGTTAGGCCACGAAACCGACGTGGCGGGACTGCTCGGAGCCGAGTTCGACGTAGGCGAGGCCCACGGTGGGAACGATGTAGATCTTGCCCTTGTCGTCGCTGAGCTTCAGGAATCCGGTCTGAGCTGCGAGAGCGGCCGCGACCGTTTCCTCGATCTCATGAGCCGGCTGTGAGGTCTCGAAACCAATCTCACGGGGAGAGTTGAAGATGCCAATGCGGATATCCACCAGATGAGCCTTTCGTTGCTTAACCGTCAGGTTACGACAGAACGGCGTGCGTGCCTGACACCGTTCACTGTCGGCGCAACCCGATACCGTTGAATTGTGAATTCCTCCTCTTTGGCCGGCGCGGTTGATGCCGACACGACCGAGCCGGTAGTCGGCGCGGGTGCTGCCTCCCTCGACGAATCCCAGCGCGCCGCGGTGGATCTGCCCGACGGCGTATCCTGCGCGGTGATCGGCGCCCCGGGTACCGGGAAGACGAGCACTCTGATCGAGCTGGTGGCCGATCGCATACTGCTCCGGGGATATACGCCGAGCGAGGTGCTGGTGCTCGTACCCACGCGCACCGCCGCCACCACCCTGCGTGACCGGCTGGGCCTCCGGCTCGGGATCCCGACCAACGGTCCGCTGGCCCGAAGCGCCAATTCGGTGGCATTCCAGATTGTGCGCGGGGCCGAGGCCGCCGCGGGTGGCCCGGCGCCTACCCTGCTCACCGGAGGCGAACAAGACCAGATCATTGCGGAACTGCTGCAGGGGCACCTCGACGATCAGTCCGATGGCGCCGGTCGCACGGCACCCGACGCCCCGGCCTGGCCGGACGTTCTCGGAGCCGACGTGCGGCGACTGCGGGGGTTCCGCACCGAGCTGCGGGACCTCATGATGCGCGCCGTCGAGTACGGCATCACGCCCGACGAACTGGCCAGGCTCGGCCGCACGACGGAGCGCCCGGAGTGGGTGGCCGCGGCGGACTTCATTCGAGAATACGCAGACGTCAAAGACCAGACGCGTGCCGGACAATACGACTCCACGGAGCTGGCCAGGTACGCGGCAGCGGTCGTGGCGCGGGCACCCTCGGGCCTCGCCGGGGCCGAGGTCTTAGGCACGCTCGCGGGGATCCGGCTCATCGTGCTCGACGATGCCCAGGAGGTCACTCAGGCAACCCTCGGACTTCTGGCGCAATTCGTGGCGCGGGGCGTGTCCGTGATCGCCTTCGGCGACCCCGACATCACCACCGGATCTTTCCACGGAGCGCATCCGGACGCCCTCGGCCGACTGGGTGCCTATCTCAACCCCGTGCCGGGGTCGCGGCCCGAAGCAGACCGCGTCAGGGTCGGGCCCGCACTGATTCTGAGCACCGTCTACCGACATGGAGCGGCCATTCGCGCTGTCGTGCGGGAGATCACCCACCGCATCGGCACAGCGGCGGCCGGAACCCAGCGCGCCGCAGCGAGCGCGGCGGGTGGCGCAACACCGATCCGAACGGCCGACACGGTGTCCGCTGTGGAGCCAAATGCGGGATCCGTTGCGGTGGCCGATTCGATGGAGGCACCCGATGACCGCGTGCACACCGTTGTTGTCGACAGCCCGGCCGAGCAACTCGCCGTGATTGCCCGGCGCCTGCGGGAACGCCACGTCATGGGCGGAATTCCCTGGGGCCGGATGGCCGTGATCGTGCGGAGTGGTTCGCTCGTACCTGCGCTTTCCCGTGGCCTCGCGGCCCTCGAAGTACCCACCCAGGTTTCCACGGCCCAGACCGCCCTCCGCGACGACTACGCGGTGCGTGCGTTCATCCTCGCGCTTGAGGTGACGCTCGGCCGCAAACCCCTCGGCTCTGAGGCCGCCACTGAGCTGCTGCGCGGCCCGCTGGGCGGCCTCGACCCCATCACCCTGCGTCGGCTGCGTGCGGCGCTCCGGCAACAGGAGCTGAGCCACCCGGAGCCTCCGTCTTCGGGTGGCTATCGCAGCTCCGACGAGCTGCTGGCGGCCGTTTTCACCACCACGGGTCTGCTGGCCGGCATTGACAACCGCACCGCCCGCCGTGCCGCGAGCTGTGCCGAAAGTCTGCGTCAGGCCGCCGTCGAACACGCCGCCGGCGCGACCATCGAAGAGTTGCTCTGGGGCCTGTGGCAGCGCAGCGGTCTGGCGCGGGAGTGGAAGGAACAGTCCACCGGAACGGGCATCGTCGCCGACGAGGCCAACCACAACCTCGACGCCGTCGTCGCGTTGTTTTCGGCCGCCCAGCGCTATGTCGAGCGCACCCCGGGGGCACCGCCCGTCTTGTTCCTCGAACATCTGGTCGATACGGATGTGCCCGAAGATACCCTCGCGCCCCGGGCGCTCGGCGACGCCGTCACGGTATCGACTCCGAGCGGCACCATCAACCGGGATTTCGACGTCGTGGTGCTTGCGGGCGTGCAACAGAACGTCTGGCCAGACCTGCGCATCCGTGGCTCCCTGCTGGGAGCCGGGGACCTCGCTGCCCTGGCCTCCGGAGGCAGCCTGCCCGCCTCTGATGCCCGACTGGACGTGTTGCACGACGAACTCCGAATGTTCGCCCAGGCGGCCAGCCGGGCTCGCACTGAGCTGCTCGTCACGTGCATCAGCAACGAAGAATACGAACCGTCCGTGTTCCTTCGACTGCTCCCCGTGCCCGACGAACCGGCGGCCGATCCCGACGATGCCAGCCGCTATCCGTTGTCCCTGCGGGGGCTCGCCGGTCGCCTTCGAGCCGACCTCACGCGGGCACACCTCGCGAGGCCGGGCTCTCCCGCGGCAACCCGGGCAGCGGATGCCGCGGCCAC
>NZ_JPRS01000071.1 GCF_000738085.1 Cryobacterium sp. MLB-32 | reverse complement strand
TCTCTCAACCCATGAACGAAGGTTAGACCTTCTTCACAACGCTCGATTTGAGCTGCATGGGACCGAATCCGTCAACCTTGCACTCGATGTCGTGGCCGTCGACCGGGCCGAAAAGCCGAATGTTGCGCACCTTGGTGCCCACCTTGATGGCGGTGGCACTGCCCTTGAATTTCAGGTCCTTGATCACCGTGACGGTGTCACCATCGGTGAGAACCGTACCGAAGGCATCCTTGAAGACGGCCTCGGCCGCTTCGTCGCCAGAGTCATCGGCCACGGCCGACCATTCGTGCGCGCACAAAGGGCAGACAAGAAGCGCACCCATCTCATAGGTGAGGTCGCTGGAGCATTCGGGGCAGGGAGGCAAGGTATCGTTCACCTGCCTATCGTAGACCCGAGTTGGTACCAGATACCCCATGGGGTATAGTCGCACTAACGATTGTTCGATGAAGGGAACCAACTATGTGCCGAGCCGTGAACTGCAAGACCTGTGGCAAAACGACGTGGGCCGGCTGCGGTCAGCATGTCGATCAGGTCATGAAGGGCATCCCTCGTGCCCAGCAGTGCGCCGGGCACGAGAAGGAAGCCTCCACCGGTGGGTTCTGGTCGAAGCTTTTCGGCCGCTGAGCCGTCGCTAGTCGCTAACTGATGCGTCGCTAGCTGATGCCGCCCATGCGCTCCAGGGCCGCACGCATGATCTGAGCCTCAGGAGTCGGAGCGACATGGTGATTGGCGTAGATGCCGAGCAGCCAGGACAGCACCTCGTCTTCGGCCATCGCGACGGCCGCCCAGTCCACCCCTGGCAACGCCTCGGTGCGTGGCTCACCCGTGGTTGGGTCGAGCCAGGCGCGCGCGATCTGGAGCCCGTCGCGTCCCGGTACGGGCGTCCAGACGAGGGCGATCGGGTGATGGTCACCGTCGATGTGCTCGTGGTCAACGGTTCCGGACCCGAGCCACGGCAGGGTCAGAAGCTCGCCGGTGATGCCGAGCTCAATGAGTTCCAGCTGCGTGGGGTCGGTCTCGGGCACATACAGGGTGAAGCCCTGTTCGAACCACTCCGCGGCATCCGCGATGGTGTCCAGAAGCTCCTCGAGCGTGTAGATCTCCTGGGCCAGGGTGAGCGACCACTGCAGCAGCGTTTCGGTCTGGTCCGCGGGCCACGGGCTCTCGAACGGGTCGTCGGTGCCGTGGTAATGATAGGTGGGTCCGGTGTCGTCGAGCACGATGTGCAGCTGGCCATCGTCGAAGTCGACGGAGAGGTTGAGCGCTTCACCGTCGTCACCCCAGTCGGCGAACAAATCAGGGTGCGCCAGGGCATCCGGAAGCGTGATCGCGGAGGCGAGACGCTCACCCAGGTCGAGCACGGCACGGAATTGGATCGTCGGCAGTCGCAATGTTTCGTCGGTTACCACGGGAGACTCCCTACGCCTTGCTGAACGTGATGCATGCTGGGAAGTTTATCGCGGCACGCGTCCGGTAGCCTTATCGCAGGAATAGAGGTGTGGCATGTCGACCAGGTGGGCACGGTTTGCGCGCGGCTGGCTCACCGCATTCGTCGCCGTTCTGGTTGCCGCACTCTCGCACACGGCCGCAGGCGGCACCACGCCGGGTGCGATCAGCATCGCGCTGGCCCTCGCTTTCTCGGCCATGGTCTGCATCCCTCTGGCCGGCAAGAAACTCTCCGTGCTGAAGCTGTCCGCATCGGTTGTCATCAGCCAGCTGCTGTTCCACGCCCTGTTCGGACTGAGCGGAACCAGCCCCGCCACGATGACCGCGACCGGCCATCACGGCTCCGGGCCCATTGTCATCGGTGCCGCCGACTCGGCAGCCGCCGTCGCCGCTCAGGGAACTCACGACATGAGCTGGATGTGGATCGCGCACGCCGTGGCCGCCGTCCTCACGATCGTCGCACTGCGCCGCGGCGAACGGACGCTCTGGTCGCTTCTGGACTTCGCGTGGCTCGCCCTTGTCGCCATCGTGCGCACTCTGGGAATCCTCGTCACGCTGCCGCGTCAGCGCGCTCGTGTTCTGGCCGCACTCGCGCACAGATTCATCGCCACCGACCGCGATATTCTGCTGTCGCCGATGCAACGACGAGGCCCGCCTCAGGCACTTTCGGCCTGCTGACCGGCCAGACTGATCGACGCTCAGACCCTCCTCACGGAGGGGCGCCGTCCCCGCGCCCGGGGAACGGCCACGCGTCGATAGCTCGCCCAACCGTCATCTGACAACGACAACGACGACGACGACGACCGCGCCGCACCCCGTGCTGCGCACCTGATTTCCTCGCGCCGACCCCCGACTTCATTCGGCTTTCGGCGCCCCCGACCCCTCGTGATCGCGCCCGTCCGCGACCTCGGAGATGGGATTCTCCACCATGCACCCTCCACACCAGACGAGCGATGAGACCCGTTTCGAATCACGCATCCTGACGGTGCGCGCTCCGACCGTGATCCCCGTCGTGCTGGCACTCTGTGTGCCCCTCGCCGTCGCCCTGTCCCTGCTCGCGATGATCGTCACGGATGCCTTCTCCGGCCTCGTGCTCATCGATCCGGGAGACCTGGTGACCCATGTTCTGCCGATCGCCCGGGTCGTGCACGACGGTGCCGCCGCGGTCACCATCGGGCTGCTCGTACTCGCGACCTTCGCGCTGCCCGGGCAGTCCATCGTGCCGGGCCGCGCGAGCTACAGCCAGTGGCGTGCCGCCCGGTGGGCCGTCTGGTCGGCGAGCGTCTGGGCCGCCGCCGGACTCGCCGTGCTCGTGTTCACGACGGCAAACGCACTCGGGGTACCCGTTTCGAGCAGCCTGTTTGCCACCCAGTTCTTCTACGTCGCGACCGAGCTGGACCTCGGTCGAACTCTTCTGCTCTCGGTGGGTTGTGTCGTGACGCTGCTCGTGATCCTGCTGGTCACGACGCGGGTCTCCTGGATTGCCACGGCCACGGTGCTCAGCATCCTCGCCCTCCTGCCGCTGGCGCTGTCCGGTCATGCCGCCGGATCGGACGAGCACGGCAACGCCGTCAACAGCATGGCGATCCACCTCGTCGGGGTGACGGTCTGGGTGGGCGGGCTCGTCGCCCTCCTCGTGATGCGCAAGCACCTCGGCACCGCCCTGCCCGTCGTCGTGGCCCGCTATTCCGTGTTCGCCGGCTGGGCATTCCTCGGGGTGGTCGTGTCCGGTGCCGTCAACGCCGGCCTGCGACTCGCATCTCCGGCAGATCTGCTCCACGGCTACGGACTGCTCGTGCTGTCGAAAAGCGTGATCCTGGTACTGCTCGGCGTTGCCGGGTACTGGCATCGCAAACGGATCCTGCCCCGACTCGTGCGGGCTCCATCCGACACCCGGGCTTTCGCCCGCCTGGCGGTCGTCGAGGTCGTGCTCATGGCGGCGGCGATCGGGCTCTCCGTCGGGCTCTCCCGCAGCGCCCCGCCCGTATCGCAGGCGTCGATAGCCTCCCTCGATGTGCGCCGAGCCCTGATCGGATTCCCCTTCCCGGAACCCATGAACCTCTTCCGGATGCTGACCTCTGTGCATGTAGACATGCTCTTCCTCTCCATCGCGGTTCTGTTGGCATGCTTCTACATCGCCGGTGTTGTGCGCCTGCGCCGCCGCGGCGACTTCTGGCCGTGGAACCGCACCGTGGCCTGGGTTGCGGGCTGTCTCACGCTGATTTACTTCACGAGCGGCGGTCCCGGGGTCTACGGCGCCGCCAGCTTCAGCACCCACATGCTGCTGCACATGGGCCTCATGATGTTCATTCCACCCCTGCTCGTTCTCGGGGGGCCGGTGCTCCTCGCCCTGCGAGTGCTGCCCAAACGTCACGACGACAGCCGAGGACCGCGCGAGTGGATCCTGATCATCGTTCACTCGCGTTACCTGCGACTGTTGTCCCACCCCGTGGTGGCGGGCGTGCTCTTTGCCGGCAGCCTCGTCGCGTTCTATTACACCGGCTGGTTCGAGTACTCCCTCCGCACCCATGCCGGCCACGTGCTCATGTGCGTGCACTTCCTCGCGAGCGGCTACGTCTTCTTTTGGGTTCTGATCGGGATCGATCCGGGACCGAAGCGTCCGAGCCATCCGCTGCGTCTCATCCTCCTGATCGCAACGCTGGCTTTCCACGCCTTCTTCGGGCTGAGCATCATGAGCGGCACCGAGGTGCTCGCCATCGATTGGTGGCACGCGCTGCAATTCACGGATGATGCGGCCCTCCTGGCCGATCAGCGCATCGGCGGCGGAGTCGCCTGGGGTGCGGGCGAATTCCCCACCGTCCTCGCGGCCCTCGTGCTCATGCGCCAGTGGCTCGCATCGGACGAGCGTCTGGCCCGACGACTCGATCGTAAGGCCGACCAGAACGGCGACGCAGACCTGCGCTCGTACAACGACAACCTCGCGGCACTCAACCGGAGAGACAACGGAGCACACTCATGAACACCGCACTTCGCCGCACCTGGGGGATGGCCATGGCCGTGCCGCTCGCCGCTTTTATCGCCCTCGGTATGGGCGTGCCGGCGGCCAGCGCACACGACTCCGTGGTGTCGACCACGCCCGGCAACGCCGAACAGCTCACGTCGGCACCCACAGAGGTGTCCGTGTTGTTCACCGACGATGTTCTGGACCTCGGCGCAATCCTGCTGGTCGTCGACGAACAGGGGACGGATTGGGCCAGCGGACAGCCCGTCATTGAGGGCACCACGGCAGCCCAACCGGTGAGCAGCGACATGCCCGACGGCGACTATCAGGTGCGCTGGCGGGTGGTTTCGGCCGACGGGCATCCGATCTCGGGCTCATTCGATTTCGCCGTGGGAAACACGGATGGCGTGTTCACGGCCGCGAGCACGGATGCCTCCTCCCCCTCCCCCGCACCCACGATCGGGTCGGTCGCCGATTCCACGCCTGCGATGCCTCTGGCCCTGACTGGAACCGTGGGTGCATTGATCGGCCTCGGAATCTTCGTGCTCGTTCTTTTCCTGCTCCGGCGCCCACGCGCCCAGACCACGACTCGCACTCCCGCGACGTCGAAAACCGGCACCGTCGACACACGATCGGACACCATCGAATGACCCTCGCCACCGCACCCCGCATCCTCGTTATTGCCGTTGCCGCGCTGCTCACCCTGTCGGGATGCGCCATCACGGCCGACACCGCTGTTGAGACGACCGCACCCGCCGCCGACAGCCTGAACATCACCGATCCCTGGGTCAAAGCCGCCGAATCCGGCATGAGCGCGGGCTTCGGCACCATCGAGAACTCGGGCGACACGGACATCACCATCGTGTCCGCCACCACCGAAGCCGCGTCGATGGTTCAGCTGCACGAAACCGTGACCAACGCTTCCGGGGCCACGGTCATGCAGCAGAAGGAAGGTGGATTCGTGGTTCCAGCCGGCGGAACTTTCGAGCTCGCGCCCGGCAGCAACCACCTCATGATGATGGATCTGACCGCACCGCTCATGGCTGGTGACGAGGTCCCGTTCACTCTGACACTCTCCGATGGCTCGACCTATGAGTTCACCGCTCCGGCCAAGGACTACGCCGGCGCCAACGAGACCTACGAAGGCAACATGAAGATGGACACCACCACATAATGACGGACGACCAGACTCCCGCTGCCCGTCGTGGTCTCAGCCGGCGGCACCTCCTGCTGGGAGGCGCCGCCGCCGGGATCGGTGCGGTCGGCGCCATCGGTATCGACCTGGCGGGCAAGGCCACAGCCGCACCACCAGCCACCATCCCCGCGTCGCTCAACGGTAGCGAGGTCGTGCCGTTCTATGGCGCGCACCAGGCGGGTATTGACACCGTTCCGCAGTCCCAGGCGACCCTGATCTCTCTCGATCTGAACGTCGGAACCGGTGGGGCAACACTGCGACGGCTGATGAGGATCCTCACCAGTGACGCGGCCCGCCTGAGCGCGGGCGAGCCTGCGCTGGCCGACTCTGAGCCTGAGCTCGCTCTCGCGCCGGCCCGGCTCACCGTGACATTCGGCTTCGGTGCGGGACTCGTGGCCGCCGCGGGGGGAACGGCCCCTGGTTGGCTGCGCCCGCTGCCGGCGTTCGGCGTCGACCGACTCGATCCGGCCTGGGCTGATGGCGATCTGCTTCTGCAGATCGCCGCGGACGATTCACTCACGGTGGCGCACGCCACCCGCATGCTCCTGAAAGACAGTCGTTCATTCGCGTCGGTCCGCTGGGTGCAGACGGGCTTTCGCCGTGCACCCGGCTCGGTGAAACCGGGCACGACCATGCGCAACCTCTTCGGCCAGGTGGACGGCACCGTCAACCTGGTACCGGGCAGCACCGACTTCGAGAGTCTGGTGTGGGGAACGGCCGGCAATCCGGCCTGGCTGCACGGCGGCACCGGGTTCGTGCTGCGGCGCATCAGCATGAATCTCGACAAGTGGGACAAACTCGATCGCTCTGGCAGGGAGGCATCCGTCGGCCGAACCCTGGCCAACGGAGCACCCCTCACGGGAACGCACGAGACGGATGACGCGGACTTCGGGGCCACGACCCCCCTTGGGTTCCCGGTCATCCCCGAGTTCTCACACATGCGGCGCGCTCGCTCCGACAACCCGGCGGAGCGGATCCTGCGCCGCGGGTACAACTACGACGAGGCACCCGTCGGTTCGGGCGTCTCAGACTCCGGGCTGCTTTTCGTGTCGTTCCAGGCGGATGTCGACGCACAGTTCGTCCCCATCCAGAAGCGACTCGACGCGCTCGACCTCCTCAATGAGTGGATCACCCCGATCGGGTCCGCCGTCTTCGCCATCCCTCCCGGCTGTGCCGAGGGAAGCTACATCGGCGACACTCTGTTCTGATGCCGGGCTGTTCTGATGCCGGGCTGTTCTAATGCAGGGCTGTTCTAATGCAGGGCACGTCGTTCTGATGCCGAGCACGTCGGTGCCCTGGGCCGATTCTCGCCGCTGCACATGAGGAACTGATCCGACCCCCGACCTTCGCGGGACTAGAGCGGTGCGGGGTCGAGGTTGATTTTGGGGATGCTCCAGACGTCGAGCCACGTTGTGGGTTTCGTGGTGGGTTCGGCGTTCAGGATGGTGGGGCGGAGTCGGGTGGCGGGGTGGGTGGCGTAGTGCTTCCCTGCCGGGCTGGTCCAGTTGAGGGTGCCGTCCTTGCCTTGTTCAACCGCCCATCCCGTTTCGTGCTTGACCCGGTGACTACGTTTGCAGAGGTTGGCGAGGTTTGAGAACACGGTTTCGCCGCCGGATTCCCAGGGGATGGTGTGGTCGATGTCGCAGTCCTGCGCGCGGCGGTTGCACCCGGCGGCGCGGCACGATCCGTCGCGGAGTTGCAGCCAGCGCCGGAGTTCATTGGGCACCTTGTACTTGGTGCGTCCGAAAGAGAGCACGGCGCCCGTCTCGGGGTGGATGAGGATGCGGGTGAAGCTCGATGCGGTGCCGGCGATCCTCCGGGCGGTTTCCGGGTCGATCGGCCCGAACCCCTCCAGCGTGCCGGGTTCCTCGCTCTTACCCATCAGCGTGAGCACCGGGACGGTCACGTACACGTTGCCGCGGATGCCGGCGCCGAGCCCCGTCGCGGTGACGCCGCCCAAAAGCAGGTCGACGGCGACGTCGGTGCGCAGTTGCGGGAGCGTGCGGGTTTCGACAGGCTCAACCAGCGATGAGGACTGGAGGTTCTTCGCCATCGCCTCAACCCGGTCCCTGATCGCACTGGCATCCTCATTGCTCAGAGTCATCTCCAGATACGCCATACCATCACGGCCCGGCCCGACAAAAAAGCACCGATCAGCAGGGCACGTTTGTGCCGCACGGCGATGGACTCCGGGTGGGTCAGCTCCCGAATGCGGATGGCTTTCTTCTTAAATTGCGGCACCGTCAGGGTCTCACTCTCAGTGAGAGCCTCTCGTTCGAAGTCCTGCCAGGCCTCATCGGGGAGGGCCAGAACGTTGTCGATGATGACCTCCATGTGGCGGTAACTGATGTCCCCACGGCGGAGGGCCTCGCGAGTGGCGGGCAGCTTGTGCTGGAGAAGTTCGCTGTGGCACATGAGGTTACGGGCGCAATTCTCCGGCAACGTCAACAGACACGCGAGTTCAGCGACCAGTCCCTCGTGCGCGGCCGTCATCGACGACCACTCCACGTACCCTTTCCTTCCACGAACGGCCGTGGTGGTGGGCCTACCGGTTTCGGAGGTGGCCTGGGTCCAGCGCATGATCTCGTCGACCGCAGCCGCCCGCGCGGCCTGCGCCGCACAGATCGCCCGGTCATGCTCTTTCACCGCATCAAGCAAGCGGAGCTGGGTATCGGCCGCTGCACGCTGTTCGGGCGTCAGACCGACGGGTTCGGGCGGGCTACTACCCGCGGCGTCCTCCGGTGGAGGAACTTCATTGGTGTTCTCCATGACTAGATTTTCCCATGGACCACTGACACTGTTCGAGAAAACCTCAGTATTGCGGAGAAGTTATTCGAAGCATTATTCGCCTCTAAGGTGGCAAGATCGGCTCACGTGGTCTCGACAGGCTCGACCAGCGCTTGGATCGAGCCTGTCGAGATCGTGGGGGCGTTGTCAGATCGGCTCGCGAGGTCTCGACAGGCTCGACCAGCGGGATGGGGCGTTGTGGGGATCAGGTCGCTGGGTCTCGACAAGCTCGACCAGCGCTTGGATCAAGCCCGGTCGAGATCAGCGGCTCGCGGGGACTGGGCGGGCTAGTCGGAGTCGCCGGAGGGAGCGGGCGTCGTGCCCATCTCTTCCTGCCAGACAGCGGTCGCGCCACTGTGGCCGATGCGGATGGCCTGCACCATCGTGCCCGTGGAGCCGATGACGGCAGCGGCAATGATCGCGATGGCAACCCACTTCGGGGCTTGGCGGGGCGGGCGATACGCGTAGCTGCGCCACAGCATCACACCGGCGACCACAACGAGTCCGATCACCCAAGGCAGCAGTCCCTCGGCGAGGTCGGCGTGGAGGCTAATCAGCGCCGAACCACCCACACGAGCCTCGAGCTTCTCCCCCGTTTCGCTGGAAAGCGGCACGAGCACGAGAGCGGCCAGGGCGAGACCCAGAGGAAGAAAACGTGCCCAGCGTCGAAACCGCGGCCAGACGGCAGCGAGCAACACGACGAGCGCGGCGGTCGGCACGACGACTTCCGTGGCATGGACGACGAGCGGATGCAGGGGAAGGCCGAATATGGTGTCGAACATGGGGCTCCTTGATGGTGTGGCGGTGCTGGCAACACAGTGAAACCGGCCGAAGTTTACCGAACCCACAAGGCCGCGCAGTGACGTCCCGATGACGCCGAGAGCAACGGACGACGAGCGCACACGAGGGTTCGCGTGACACTCGTTCAAGGCTAAGTGAGTGCGCTGTGAACCGCTAGGTAGGGAAGGCTGCGCTGCTCTCGGGACCTCTGCGGACGTGCCCTGTTCAACGGCGCCGGGCACGCACCAGCAGCCAGATACCCACGAAGACCTGCATGATGATGACGACGAGCAGACTCGACCAGATCGCGTCGAAGATCGCGGGAACGAGCGGGCTGCGCGGGTCCCCGCCCGTCGTCACGTCAGGGCCTGACCACACCTCCGGGGCTGCCGTCACGAGGGCGATCAGCAGCACCGTGACCACGGGCGTCAGCGTCGCGACCCACTTTTCGGTGCGGTTCCAGGTTCGTGCGAACCACACCATGACCAGGCCGGCGACGCTGCCCACGCCAGGGATCACAACGCCCCCGATCATCACGAGGAGCGCCGCAACGACGGGATACCAGGCGGGGTCGGCGGGATCGGCGGGATCGACGCGATCGACGCGATCGACGCGATCGACGCGATCGACGCGATCGACGCGGTGGGATGATGCGTCCGCCGTTCCACCGTGGTCGATCTCGGCACGCGCTTCGGCGGCGATGAACGACGGGTCGCCGAGGGCCTCGATGCGCTCTGCGGCATCCCTCGGGTCCAAGCCCTCAAGCTCTTCACGCACTCCCCGGAGGATGTCCCCGCTCACGCCGTGCGGCAGTGCGGACAGGGCCGCGTCGAGCTCAGCGAGGTACGCGCGCGCGGTATCCGTCATCGGGTCAGTCATGGGTGTCGTCCTTTCCGACGATTTCGCGGACGGTGGCGGCGAAGGGCTCCCACTGGAGTCGAAAACTGTTCAGCCGTTCTGTGCCGGCCGGCGTCAACCGGTAATACTTTCGGGTGGGACCGGAGCCCGAGGCTTGCTCGTGTGTGCTCACCAAACCCTGACTGCGCATGCGGGAGAGCATTGGATAGAGCGTGCCGATGCTGGCGATGAGGTTGTGGGTGATGAGGGTCTCGGACAGCTGCCAGCCGTACATCGATTCCCGGGCCAGCAACCCCAAAACACAGGATTCCACCACTCCCTTGCGGAGCTGCGCACCCACATCACTGTTCATGACCGCAAGGCTACCTTGCTTCGCACGTTAGCGAAAGGGCCGCTCACCGCGGGTGGCACGGCCTACGTGCGGTAGATTTCAGCGGTGACTGGTCGCGGTGGGGGTGCATGGGGCCTCGCCTACGCGCTGCTGGTCAGCGGGGTCATCGTGACCGTGGGCGCATCCGTTGTCTGGCCACAGTCCACGCTCCTGGCCGGAGCGCTCACCCTCGGCTGCGCGGCCGTCGGGCTCGTTCTCGTCGCGCGCACGCAACGCATCATCTCGAGCATCCTCATGCTGTTGGGCATCATGGCCCTGACCGTGGGCTTGGCCCTCGGCGGCACGGTGACCGTGGCCAGCCTGCTGTCGGTCAACCAGGACCTGGTCGGTATGCTCACGGCGGTGTCGTTTGTGCGACTGATCACCCCGGCACCCACCGAGGCGAGCAGCCGGTTGCGCGGACGAACCGCGGTGCTCCGAACGGCGATCGCGACGCACGCGCTCGGCGCCGTCATCAACATCGGGGCCGTGGGCATCGTGGGCGATCATCTGCGCGGGGACGGAAAGCTGCGCCTGGCCGACGCCACCCTGCTGTCACGGTCGTATTCGGCGGCCGCATTCTGGTCTCCCTTCTGGGCCGCCGCCGCCGCCGCCACCACGCTGGTTCCCGGCGCGAACACCCTCGTGCTCGTACTCGTCGGGGTACCACTGGCGCTCGTGGCCATTACCCTCAGCGCCTTCGACATCTTTCGCATGTGGGGACCCGACCTCCGCACCTACACGGGCTACACCCTCGGCTGGTCGCTCATCCGCATTCCGCTGGCGCTCGTGGCGCTCGTGATGCTCGCCCATCAGCTCTGGCCCGCGGTGCCCGTGCCGCGCATCGTTCTGCTCGCCGGCCTCACAGTGACGATCGCCGGCCTGCTGCTGCAACACCCCCGCGGAGCCCTCCGCCGGTTCGCGCGTCATGCCCGCTACGAGCTGCCCAACCTGCGCGGGGAGATAACGCTGTTCGCCTCCGCCGGAATTCTCGCCGTCGGGCTGCGAGTGCTGTTCCCGATGTTCGCGATCGACCTGCCGTTCACAACGTTCACCGTTCCCGTTGCATGGGCGTCTCTGGTCGTGATGGTGCTCTTCGCCCTGATCGGCGTGCACCCCGTGGTGTCGGTTGCCGTGGTGGCCGCGCTCGTGCAACCACTGAATCCCGACCCCACCCTCTTCGTGCTCGCCGCATCCATCGGCTGGGGAGCGTCCGCCTCGGTGGGCCCGCTCACGGGCCTCACCATGTTTCTGCACGCGCGCTACGGGATCGACGGGCTCGCGCTCACCCGACGCAACTTTGTGTACCTCGCCATCGTGCTCGCCGCTGCGTGGCCGGCGCTGTGGTTGTGCGAGGCTCTCATCTCCGGCTGACGTGCCGGTTCGTGCCCTCCATCGGTGGGCACTCCCCGCGTCGGCCCGGAGCAATCGCACAACCGCACACCGGTTCCGGTGTTCGGTCGGCAGCCCGCCACGCGACGGCTCAAGCGGCTCAGGCGCCGGGTGTGGCCGCGGAACGTGCCTTGATCGTGCTGCGCACCTCGTCCATATCCAGACTCGTGACGGCGCTGATGACCTCTTCCAATTGGGGTCCACTCAAAGCACCGGGCTGGGAGAAAACGAGAATCTGGTCTCGGAACGCCATCAGCGTGGGGATCGAAGAGATTCCTGCGGCGCCGGCCAAACTCTGTTCGTTTTCGGTATCGACCTTGCCGAATGCGATCTCGGCGTGCGCAGCGGACGCGGACGTGTACACCGGGGCGAACGCGCGGCAGGGGCCGCACCATGCAGCCCAGAAGTCGACGAAGAGAATGCTGTTGTCACTCACCGCCTGGCTGAATGAGTCTGCGGTCAGATCGATGGTTGCCATCGGGTTCCTTTCGGTCACTGTTGACGGCAGTCGACTTGAGACCACCGCAATCAGTATGCCACATACCCCCTGGGGTATGCTACGGTGGGTCCAACATTACGAGAAGGAGAGCCACCATGTGCTACCGAGTGACGTGTTCAACCTGCGGCAAAGCAACCTGGGATGGGTGCGGCCAGCACATCGAGCAGGCCCTCGACGGGGTCGCGACAGCCGACCGCTGCACCTGCGCGGAGAGTAACGAGCACAGAGAGTAACGAGCACAGAGACCACGCACCCATCAGCGGCCGCACCGCTCCACACTTCCGGCAGAGCGGCGCGACCAGGCATGAGCTTTCCCCGTGTGGTTATACGCTCGTCGTCGCGACCACCTGCGGCTCAGGCTTGAGTTCGCCGGCGAAGGCGCCGGGGTGCGAGCGTTCCAGCGCCGCGCCCTCCACGTCGACGTTGGGCAGAATGCGGTCGAGCCACTTCGGCATCCACCAGGCGGCATCACCGAGCAGGTGCATGACCGCCGGGATGATCAGCAGGCGCACCACGAACGCGTCGAGGAGCACACCGACGGCGAGACCGAAGCCGATCGACTGGATCATCACGGAGTTGGAGAAGACGAAGCCGGCGAAGACCGACGTCATGATGAGCGCGGCGGCGATGACCACCGTTCGGCCCGCGTGCACTCCGCGTTGAACGGCCAGACGGGCCGGCGTTCCGTGCACGTACGCCTCCCGCATGCCGCTCACCAGGAACAGCTGGTAGTCCATCGCCAGCCCGAAGAGGATGCCGACCACGAGGATGGGCAGGAAGCTCAGGATGGGCCCCGGATCATGGATGCCGAACACCGGTGCGAGCCAGCCCCACTGGAAGACCGCCGTGATGGCGCCGAACGACGCGAACAGCGACAGCACGAACCCGAGGGTGGCGGTGACGGGCACGAGAATCGAGCGGAACACGAAGATCAGGATGATCAACGAGAGCCCCACCACGACGAGCAGGTAGAGCGGCAGCGCCGCAGCGAGTTTCTCGCTGACGTCGATGTTTCCGGAGGCGTTTCCGGCCACGCCGAGAGAGGTGACCCCTGCGATATCCATCCCACGCAGGTCGAGCACGAGTTGCTCGGTCGTCACGCTGGTGGGGCCGTCGGCGGGCACCACCTGGAAGGCGAGCAGCAGGTCGTCGTCGGACGCACCGATCGGGGCGACGGCGACGACATTGTTCTCCGCCTTCAACAGGGTGCCGATGCGCACCTGTTCAGAAACAAGGTTGTCCGGGGAGATGGCCTCGGCCAGATCGGCGACGACGATGAGCGGGCCGTTGACGCCCGCCCCGAATTTGTCGTCCGTGAGCTTGTAAGCCTTGTAGGCACTCGAGGTAACCGGTTCGGATGAGCCCGCGGGCAGGCCCAGGCGCATCGTGAGGGCCGGAAGGGCGATAGTGAGCAACACGGCGATGCCGGCGATGACCGTGACGACGGCGCGCACCGTCTTCATCGGCTTGAGGGGCAGGCGAGACCGGTTCTCGGCCCGCCCGATCCGGGCACGCGCCTTCTTGGTGAGGATCTTGACGCCGGTCAGGTGCAGGAGGGCGGGCGTGAGCGTGACGGCGATGAGGATGGCCACAAACACGCAGACCGCAGCGACCGTGCCCATGAGGCCGAGGAACGGCACACCGGTGAGGTTGAGGGCGAGCAGGGCGATCAGCACGGTGGAGCCAGCGAAGACGACGGCGTTGCCCGAGGTGCCGTTGGCGAGCCCGATGGACTCCTCCAGCGGCACGCCGTTGCGGAGCTGCACTCGATGGCGGTTGAGAATGAAGAGCGAGTAGTCGATCCCCACCGCGAGTCCGAGCATGACGCCCAGCACGGGAGTCACCGACAGCATGGTGACGGTGCCCGACAGGGCTAGCGAGGCGAGAACACCCACGCCCACGCCGATCAGGGCGTTGATGAGGGGCAGGCTCGCACCGATCAGCGTGCCGAGCATGACGAACAACACCACGGCCGCGAAGATCACGCCGCCGATCTCGCCCGGGCCGAGGATCTCGGGGATGCTCGACGCGATGTCGTTGGACACCTCGACCGCAACGCCGTCGATGGCGGCGGCGTCCATGGCGTCGACGAGGGCCGTCTTGGCCTCGGCGGAAACCAGGTTGAGTGACTTGTCGAACTGGATGCTGGCGACCGCGGTGGTCTCGTCGGTGGAGACCAGGCGAATTTCCGCGGCGAGGTCGAGCAGGCTTGCGCCCTGCTCGAGCGTGGTGCTCTGCGCCGTCAGGGTGGCGCGGCCCTCGTCGAGGGTGGCCTGCTGTGCCGTCAACTCGGCGGCACCGGCGTCGAGCTGCGCCTGCTGCGCGGCCAACTGCGGCTGGGCGGCAGCGAGCTGTCCCGCTGCCTCGGCCTGGGCCGTCGCCGCATCGAGCTGAGCCTGCCCGTCGGTGATCTGGGCCTTCGCTGCATCGAGCTGCGCCTGTCCGGCGTCGAGCTGTGTGGTGGCGGCGACGATCTGCTGGCGGCCGTCGGCGATCGTGGTTGCCTGGCCGTCGATCTGCGCCTGGGTGTCGAAGGGGTTGGTGGTGGCCTTCACGTCTTCGAGAGACAGCGACCGGGTGAGCAGGTCGCCTACGGCCGTCTTCTGCGCATCGGTGAACGCGGAGTCGTTTGTCGTGGTGAACACGACGGTTCCGCGGCCACCACTGGCGGCCGGGAACTTGGCGGAGAGTTCATCGGCCACTGTCTGGGTGGGGGTGCCGGGGATGCTCACCGCGGAGCTGAGCGTGCCGCCGAAGAGCGCGAACGCGCCACCGGCCAGGGCGAGGATCGCCAGCCAGGCCACGATGACGAGCCAGGCTCGGCGGGCGGAGAATCGACCGAGTCGATAGAGGAGGGATGCCATTGTCGTCCGGTTCTTTTGTGTGAAATGAGGTTTCAGGCGGGGGTGGGGCAGGATCAGCAGGGAACGGAATAGCCCGTGCGAACCGTGGCGATCAGCCGGCCAAGCAATTCGTCCCACACATCGCGGGAGGCCCCGTCGAGCGTCGCCCCCGTGCGGGCTATCCAATGGGCGGACACCACAGCGAGACCGTTGATCACCGAACTGACAAGCACGGCGACCTCGAATGCGTCAATCTCGCTGCTGCGATCGGCGATCTCGATCGAGAGCTGGTCGGTGGCACGCGTGAAGACATCGTCGAACTGGTCGCGGGAACGGCCGTCGTCGCCCAGCACACCCCACAGGTAGGCGACCACCGTCGGCAGATCGATGTCCTGCACGGCCGATGTGATGTCGGCGAACAACGTGACGCGGCTGCCGTCCCCCACGGGTGTCGCCTTCGTCGCCGCCCGAAACTCGTCAACGACGCCGCTCAGCCGACGAGTGCAGGTCGTCATGATCACGTCGTCGAGGGAGGAGAAGTGGTTGAAGACGGTGCGACGGGAGACATCGGCACGCTCCGCAAGCTCCTCGACGCTGAATTGGGGTTTGCCACGTTCGCGGATCAGCGCGTCGGCGGCATCCAGAATCGCCTCACGATAGCGCGCCTTCAGCGCTGCACGTCGATCGGGGGTAATGGTCTGCGAAGTCACCTACTTACACTAAGTGCAACGACGCACGAAGTGCACCGTAATCCGGCCCCGCCCGCTGCCAATCCTCTGTGAAGCAGAATGCCCGTGATCAATGGTGCGGCCTCCGGAGCACGTAGCCTGTTTCTATGCACCCGCCGGCTGTCCGCCCTCACGACCGGGGCGCTCGGGTGGCCGGCGTTGACATTGCCCGCGGGCTGGCGATCGTCGGCATGTTCATCGCCCACGCGATCCCGCGCGGGACAGGGTCAGAACTGATCGTCGACGGGCGTTCGTCCATTCTGTTCGCCACCCTGGCGGGCGTGTCCCTCGGGATCATGACCGGGGCCGCGCGGCCGCTCCGCCCCGGCCAGCGTTCGGATCGAATCGAAGCCATCCTGGTGCGCGCCATCATGCTGTTCGTGCTGGGCGGCCTGCTCACGAGCCTGCCGAGCGGCGTAGCGGTGATTCTCGACTACTACGCGCTCATGTTCCTCGTGCTGACTCCGCTACTATTTCTGCGCCGATGGATGCTGGCCGTGATCGGTGGGATCTTCCTCGCCGTGGCGGCATGGTTGGGCGCCGGCCAGGGCGAGCTCGATGGCACACAGCAGTCGCTGGCCCATTTCATCGACTACTACTTTCTCAACGGCACGTACCCGGTGCTGATCTGGACGGTCTTTCTCCTCACCGGACTCATCGCCGCGCGATCAGACCTGACTCGGGAGAAGACTCAGGTGGCCATGGCGGGCTTCGGCGCATCCGCGGCGGTGGCGGGCTACGGCGCTGCCGCGATCATCCCCGGCATCAGCGCCGCGGCGCATTCCGGAACGCTGGCCGAGGTGGTGGGTTCGGGCGGTCTCGCCATCTCGATCATCGGGGGGCTGCTGTGGCTCACGGCACCACGGCGTGGTTCCCTCGGTCGACGCCTGCGAGGCGTGGCCTGGCCGGTCGGCGCGATCGGATCGATGCCCCTGACGATTTACACCCTGCAGATACTTGCCCTGACCGGCTGTGTCCTGCTGATCGAGCGCGGTGGCGGAGTCGAGTATCCCGGCTGGCCCCTGCTGATCGGGATGCTGCTTCTGTCCCTCATCGGCGCCAGTCTGTGGCGGTATTTCCTGGGCCAGGGACCCCTCGAGCGCCTGTTCGCCGCCGCCACCCGCGCGGTTCTGGGGCGACTGCCCCGGCGATCCTTGGGCATGGGAACCCGCACGTGATGCTGGGAGGCAGAGTGCAGGCGTGAGTGACGCAGTGTCTATACGCTGGCCTCATGACCGAACATGTGGACGTCTTAATCGTTGGTGCCGGGCTCAGCGGCATCGGTGCCGCCACCCATCTGAAGCGCGAACGCCCCGACACGTCTTTCGTCGTGCTCGAATCGCGAAACACCGTGGGCGGCACCTGGGATCTCTTTCGATACCCCGGCATCCGCTCGGATTCGGACATGTTCACGCTGGGGTACTCGTTCCGCCCGTGGACCGACCCGAAGGCCATCGCCGACGGCGTCTCCATCCGCGAGTACATCGACGCCACGGTGGCGGACGAAGGGCTGGCGACTCACATCCGTCTCAACACCCGCGTTCTGAGTGCCGCATGGTCGAGCACGACGGCCAGATGGACGATCACCGCGGTGAGCACATCGGCGGCCGAGTACGCGGGTGAATCGGGCGAGACCATCACCTTCACGTGCTCATTCCTGTCGGTGTGCTCCGGCTACTATCGCTACGACGAAGGCTTCACACCGACGTTTCCCGGAGCGAAAGACTTCCTCGGAACGATCGTGCACCCGCAGCACTGGCCCGCCGATCTTGACTACACCGACAAGCGCGTCGTCATCATCGGGAGCGGCGCGACAGCGGTCACCCTCGTGCCTTCGATCGCGAGACGGGCAAGCCACGTCACCATGCTGCAGCGTTCACCCTCCTATATTGCTCCCGTTGCCTCGCGGGACAAGAGCGCGGATCGTGTGCGCTCCCTCCTGCCACCACGGCTCGCGTATGGCCTGGTGCGCGGCAAGAACATCCTCTACTCGATGTTCACCTATCAGCTCAGCCGCCGCCGACCGGAGCTGATGAAATCCATCCTCCGGAAGGCCGCGGTCGCCCGACTCCCCGCGGACTTCGATGTCGACCGGCATCTCACCCCGACCTACAATCCCTGGGACCAGCGGCTCTGCGCGATTCCCGACGCCGATCTCTTCCGGGCGATCAGCAACGGATCGGCCGAGATCGTGACCGACCGGATAGAACGAATCACGCCGGACGGAATCCTGCTGGCATCAAAAAACATGCTGCCGGCAGACATCATCGTGACCGCGACCGGGCTGAATCTCCTGGTCATCGGCGGCATGTCGCTGTCCGTCGACGGACGTGCGATCGACGTGTCGACCGCCGTCGCGTACAAGGGAATGATGCTGTCCGACGTTCCGAACTTTGCGCTCACCATCGGATACACAAACGCGTCGTGGACCCTCAAAGCCGACCTCGTGGCACGGTACGTCTGCCGTCTCCTCGCGTACATGGAGCGGCATGGCTTCGACACCGTCACTCCGCACGCGCCGGAGTCGGTAAAGTCCGGCCCCCTCTCGGCCCTGATCGATCTGAAGGCCGGATACATCCAACGGAGTCTGAGCGCGTTACCCAAGCAAGGGACCCACACGCCCTGGCGCTTGCACCAGAACTACTTCCGCGACTTCGCCCTCCTGCGCGGAGGCAGGCTCGGACAGGATGTGAGTTTCGGTCACCGCGGCGAGCCGGTGCTCGCCGAGGATCCGCTCGCGCTGCCGGGCGCCGGCATGCTCGACCTCGCGGGCATCACGGTTCGCTATCGGGTGACCGGGTGCGGCGCACCGGTCCTGGCGCTGCACGGCATCGGCCAGAGCCTCGACGATTGGAACGAACAGCACGATCGGTTGGCGCAGCAGCACACGGTGTACAGCCTCGACTTGCCCGGGTTCGGGCATTCCGACCGGATGCCCGGCGCGGCCACTCTCACTCGGCTGGCGTCGATTCTGCCCTTATTCCTTGATGCCCTGGGCGTCACGATGCCCGTGGCGGTCATCGGCAACTCGCTGGGAGGCGCCGTGGCCATGACCTTCGCAGTGAGCCATCCTGAACGCGTCGCGGCACTCGTTCTCGCCAATAGCGCGGGCTTCGGACAGGACGTCACCCTGGCCCTCCGGCTTCTCACGGTCCGGCGAATCGGCAGGTTGCTCCTGCACCCCAACCTGACAAGCTCGACACGCACCGTGCGGTCCCTGTTCTACGACCCGTCTCTCGGAACCGCAGAGCGCATCCGTCACTCCCATGCTCTGTCGCGGCGGCGGGCACACTCTCGAACTGTGCTCGACCTGGCCCACGACCTGGGAACCTTCGTGGCATCAGACCTGAATGGCGGGGCGACCTGCTCGCCGCCCTCGCACAACTGGATATCCCGACCCTGGTCGTCTGGGGAGATCACGACCATGTGCTGCCGAGCTCGCACCTGCACGCGGCGACACTGGCCCTTCCCCGTGCGGAATCGCACCTGTTCGAGCGCACGGGCCACATGCCGCAGATCGAACGGCCCGACGAGTTCGCGGCGCTCGTGGAGGATTTCCTGACCCGGTCAGCGCCGGCGATGCGTCCCGGGCAGAGTTGACCCGCAGCAGTGCCGCCCTGGCCGCGCTTCACTGCAGCGCCGAGGTGAGTCGGGCGAGGTTGTCTCCGATCTTCTGGCCGAGGGGGCGGGCGAGCCACTCATCGAGGTCGAGCCGTCGACTCTGAGCGCGATAGTCGTCTTCGACCAGGCGCATCCGACGAACGATGTCGTGCCCGTGCAGCAGCACCGAGACCTCCATGTTGATGCTGAACGAACGAATGTCCATGTTGCTGGAGCCGATGACCGCCACATCGTTATCGATGGTGAAGTGCTTGGAATGAAGCACAGTGGGCTCCCGGTAGAGATAGATGGCCACCCCCGCTTTCAGGAGCGCCTCATAGTAGGAACGCTGCGCGTGGTGCACGAGCTTTTGGTCGCCGATTTCAGACACGAAGAGTTCGACCTCTACCCCGCGGGAGGCTGCCGTGACGATGGCCAGCAGAGTGGACTCCTCGGGCACGAAGTACGGACTCGTAATGCTGATCCGGGATTGGGCCTGGTGCAACATCAGCACGAACAGTTTCAGGTTGTTGTCGTTCTCGAAGCTCGGCCCGCTCGGCACCACCTGAGCGTTGACGGGGGATGCGACGACGGGCCCGGGCAGCGGGGCCGACCGGCTCTCCAACGGCAACAACACGCCCGTCTCGCTGTACCAGTCGGTGATGAACACCGCGTCCAGCTCCGGAACGACGGGGCCCTCGAACTCCACCATCAGTTCCCGCCAGCGCAGGCCGCGTCGCAGATTCTTCGGTTTCAGATAGCTGGCGGCGATGAGGTTCTGCGATCCGGTGAAGCCGATCCGTCCATCCACCACGAGCAGTTTGCGGTGGTTACGCATGTCGGCGCGCTGCCACTGCCCTCTGAGCGGGCGGAGCGGCAACATCGGCAACCACTCGGCCCCCATCATCTCGAAGGCCGCCCGAGTCTCCCGACGTCTCGGCAGCAGGAGACCGGACACATGATCGGAGAGCGCCCGCACGATGACACCGCGCTCTCGGGCCCGTCGAAGGGCGTCGAAGACCGGTGCGGTCTCCGAGTCCGAGACCAGGATGTAGAACTGCACGTGCACCCGGTCGGTGGCGGTGTCGATGGCCGCCGCCATCGCCGCGATCGACCCGGCATAATCCTCGAGGAGGCGGGCACTGTTGCCACCAACCATCGGCAGCGCGCCCAGATTCTCGTTGAGCTGCGCCGCCGAACCCAACCAGTCAGGCCAGTCGGCACGATTCTGCGCGGTGCTGCCCTGCGTGCGCGCAAGGAATAGCTCGCTCACCTCGCGCTGCTTCACCCGGCGGGACGGGGGCAGCCGTCCAAAACCAACCAGCAGGAACACCAGTATGCCGACTAGGGGCACGAAGACGATGGTCAGCACCCAGGCAATCGCGGCCGCCGGCCTGCGGTTGGCGGAGATCAGCACCGTCGCCACGAACACGATCACGACGTGCGCGAGGAGCGCCAGAAGGGCCACCGTCTCACCCGGCAACACGAGGCACCGATCGGGCCTGCGCGATGAACTCGGCCATGAGCCGGTCGGGGCCGGTCATCAACGGGTGGGGTCGGTGAAGTTCAGTGCCAGATCGATCAGCAGCCGGGTGCCGAACCCGGTCGCCCCTTGCGTCAGCCAGGAGTCGTCGGTGTCCGACTGCATGGTGCCAGCCATGTCCAGGTGCGCCCAGGGCGTATCGCCCACGAATTCGTTCAAGAACAGCGCGGCCGTGGTGCTGCCGGCGTACTTGCCACCCATGTTAGAAATATCCGCGACCTCGGAATTCAGCTGCTGACGATAGCGGTGTTCCAGCGGCAGCTGCCAAATCGATTCATCGGTAGCCCGGGAGGAACGCACCGCCTGATCGACCAGCGCCTGGTTGTTGCCGAACACGGCCGCCGTGTGGGTACCCAGGGCCATCAGGGCCGCGCCGGTCAGGGTCGCGATGTCCACAATCGCATCCGGTGACTCCTCGCTGGCGAGCACGAGCGCGTCGGACATCACCAACCGCCCCTCGGCGTCGGTGTTCTTCACCTCCACGGTCATGCCGCCGCGGATGTTGAGCACGTCGCCGAGTTTCATCGCCGACCCGCCGGGCATGTTGTCGGTGCACATCAGGAATGCCGTGACGGCGGTCGGGCACTCCAGCGCATGCAACGCGGTCATGGCGCCGACCACAGCGGCGGCGCCGGCCATGTCCATCTTCATGGAGAAGTGCATCGGGTCGGACGGTTTCAGGGAGATGCCGCCGGAGTCGTACATGATTCCCTTGCCGACCAGAGCCAGGTGGGGAGCGGGCTGATCACCGGGCGGCGTGTAGACCAGTTTGATCATCCGGGGCTCTTCCCTGCTTCCGGCATTGACGCCGAGCAGTCCCCCGCAGCCCAACTCGATGAGGTTCTGCTTGTCGAAGACATCAACCTGCAGTCCGTCCGCCCGACCGAGCTCGATGGCGATGCCGCCAAGATCGGCCGCAGTGAGGTGGCTCGGCGGCGTGTTGGCCAGATCGCGGGCCAGGGTGGTGGCCCGGGCCATGATTTCCCCGGTGCGCGCCCCGGCCCGTACCTCGTCGGCGAGGTCGGGGGCGACCAGAATGTCCAGGGAAACCAGATCGACATGGGTGCTGGACGGCTTGAGCTCGACGTACCGGTAGCGGGCCAGCAACACTCCCTCAGCCACGGTCTGACCCAGCACCCGCGGGTCGAGCTCAAAGCAGGTGCCGAGCGCGATGCCGAGCCGAGCCTGCCGCCGGGCCGCACGGGCAAAGGCGGCCGCGACATCGCGCAGCACCGACGCGGTCTGGTCCTCGCGGGGTCCCGCGCCGACGACCACGATGATCGGTCCACTCGATTGCGGCAGCACGCAGGTCTCCCCGGCCGTGCCGGTGAAACCCACTCGGGCGAGGGCATCCGTGGGCAGGCCGGTGCTATCAGGGAGGTCCTCGCCAGGGCCGACAACGAAGCCCACGGCGTCCAGGCCGACCGAGAAGTCGTTGCCGACGAGGATACCCACCGCGTTCTCGGCGGACTGGGAGGGGATGGGGCTGAAGCTCTCCGGGATCAGCTTGTAGGTACCGAAGGACATCATTCAGCCGATCGCCGGGAGCTTCTGAGCGGTGGCGCGCTGCCTGCGTGCTGCGGTCTGGTGAGTCCGTCGTTGGAATGCCATGGGGTGCTCCTTGTCGATTGGTGGGGACGGGAATCAGCGGAAGGGCAGATCAGGGAAACCCGCAGTCGGGCGGATGCAGAGGCAGAAACGGCTGGAGGTTCAGCTCGAAGCTGATGATCCGGCACCGGCTCCTCTCGTGGCGTCCGGTCACATCTCCGAGTCACTGAGGCGCCGATCGTCACTGTCGACTTCTCGGCCGCTGGAGAGTTGCGCCGGGATCTCCCCGGGACGAAAGTTCGGCATCCGGCTGGCGGGCACGATCCCCAGTAAGGCGATTCCGGCCAGAGCGAGCATGGAAGCCTTCAGCGCTTGCAGCCGCGCAAGCTCATTGAGGGCGATCGCTGCATCCAGCTGGGGCAGCGTCGCTGTCGTCCGCGCTAGAACTGCGTCGAGCTGTTCGTTCGTGATGAAGTTGACATTGTTGAGGTCCACTTGTGAGATGAGTCCGGGCGGGAGCTCCGGATGGTCGACGGTGGCCACGGTGATGAGGCTGCCGAGAACTCCCACCGCGAAGACACTGGCGACGGCGATGCCGACGCTGCCGGAGATATTGTGCACCAGACCCCGCCAGGCACCGACGTCGCCGGCCAGGCTCTTCGGCGCAGCCGAGAGAAGCGTGTTGAAGACCAGGGCGACGATGGCGCCTTGCCCGAGGCCCAGCACGATCAGCCCGAGCACAACCAAAAACTGCTCCCATTCGTTTCGGATCGTGAACGCGAGCAGGGTGAGCCCGGCCGCTACGACGACGAAGCCTATGCTGGCGAGCGTGCGCGGTGGAAAGCGCCGGTACAGTCCGGCGACCAGCGTGCTGGCCAGGAAGATGGACAGCGTGTACGGGATGACCGCTATGGACGTTTGAAAGCTGGACCGACCCTGCACGATCTGGATGTACAGCGGGATCAGGAAGTTCGCGGCCGTTCCGACGAACAGCATCACCGACATGGCGAAGGTCGTCGCCCGCTCCGAGCCACTCTTGAGCACGGTCAGGTCGAAGATTTGTGGTTTGTGTTCGGCCTTGCGCTTGCGCAGCCAGCGGAAGAAGAGCTGGCCGCCGAGCGCGCCGAACAGGATCAGCACGGGCGCCGGGGACAATCCGAACAAAGCGAACGGGGCGTCGGGCGTGGCCATGAGCACACCCCAGGAGTTCAGACCGCTGAAGCCGAAGCTGAGAAGAATGATCGACCCGGCGGCCAGCAGCGCACCGACCCAGTCAATGCGCACCTCGGGCTGGGCAGGAACAACCTTCAGCCGGAAGCTGAGCAGCAGGTTGACCGCGGCCAGGCCCACGATGAGCACGAACGACCAGCGCCAGCCGATCGTCGACGCGAAGGTACCGGCGATCAGCAGCGCCAGCACCCCCGCGGCCGGAATGGCCGCGGCGAGATAGCCGATCGCCCTGGCCTGCTGCTCGCCTCGGAAATTCGCCGCGATGAACACCACAAGCGCCGGCGCGATGAGCGCGATGACGGCGCCCGATGCGGCCTGGGCGACGAACAGCATAATCGGGCTGATGCTCGCGGCGACAGCAGCCATCGCCAGGCCGTGCACGATGATGGCGAGCTGGAAGACCCTGCGGGAGCCGAACTTGGCTCCGATCTTGGCGCCGAGCAGGATGAAGGCCGCCATCGCGAAGGTACCGGCTGTGATTGCTGTGCCCACGCTGGTGGCCGGCGTGTCCAGATCGGTCGTGATGCCCTGCATCGACACCGTCAGGGCATTCACGGCAAAGGACGCCTGGATCTGCGTCAGCACAACCACGATCAGCGGCAGCCACGACGTGGACACCTCGCGGAGGGTGCCCTCTGGCTTGGATTCGGTCATCGCCACTCCCGACTGCTGGTTGAGTGGTGTCAATTTAGGGTGACGCGTGCCCGACCCTTCCGGATTGGCGCGTTTCGGTGCCTACGCTGGCGCTGAACCGAGCATGGCGGTGTGCACTGCCCGATCCCACCCCACGCAGGGAAGACCTTGAAATACGGCCCGGGCACCACTACTGTCGGCCGCAAGTCGAGTTCGACCGGTCTCCGACAGGCTCGGGAAGGGATTCACCGTGTGGGTTCCGATCACGCCCGGCAGTCTCGAGCGCGTTTACGCAACATCCGGGCGGTCCGATCTGCCGGGAACCGACCCGTACGACCTCGCAGAGCGGCTGTTCGCCGCCGACACCGAGGTGTTCCACTTCTCGGCGGTGAAACGGGTCATCGGGCGCAGCTGTGTCACCCTGTCCACCCAGTCCGCGTTCCGATTGGTCGGCCGCGCGGATTCCGAGCCGGGAAGCCTCCACGTCGGGTTCCTCCTCAACGGGTCCGTCCGAATCTCGCTCGGAACAGGTCCGTCTGAGCTATTCGTCCCCGGCAGCGTGTACGCCACCTCCGGATGGAGCGTCGCCACACTCGAAACGGAGGAGATCACCCGCGGACTCGACATCCAGGTGCCGCCGGACCGTCTCGCCAGTCGCGGCGTGCGGATGCGTCGGCCCCAGCTCCGCATCGATGCGGGCAACTCGCTCGCCAATCTCCTGCGCACATTCGCCTTGGCGGTCGTCTCTCCGGCCTGGAAACCGTCCGTGGTCGGTGAGCTCGTGGCAGAGCACACCCTGGAGGACCTGGTCGTGGGACTCCTGCTCGAAAGTGACGGGTACGCCAGAGACAGTGCCGACCTGCGCGTCGAGTTGCGTCATCGAGCGCTGACCCACATCGGGATTGCGTACCAGGACTCCGACCTGACCCCGTCGACGCTGGCCGTGCACCTGGGGGTATCTCTCAGACACCTCCAGAGGTCCTTCGAAGGCAGCGGATCCTCGATCGCCGCTCAGATCAAGAAGCAACGTGCCCAGTCTGCCGCCCGGCTCCTGGGTATCCCGCGCTCGGTGCGCCTCAGCCTGGCCGAGGTCGCGGAACGCTCAGGTTTCCACTCGGCGTCCGAACTGCGCGCCGTGTTCCGCTCTCAGTACGGCGTGCTGCCCTCCGACTATCACGCCAGCATCGACCGTGAGGGCCTCGCCCTTGCGACTCGTGAAGCGTGATTCCGCGCCAACCTCCGACCTGAACGGACACTCCGCAGCATAGTTATCAACGATTCATTCGCCCACGAAGGATGTGACATGGCCGCTCGCAGCACGTTACTCGCCCTGCTCACCGGAGGCGTTCTCGCCGTACTTCTGGGCGGCTGCGCCACGGCCGGAAGCAGCGGCTCGTCACCCTCGCCGACAGGATCGGTGCAAGCCGGCAGCCTGGTCGGCGTGTGGACCGTCGAGGGCGATTTCAGCACTCCGGAGCGGCCCTACATCGCCTTCGTGCAAGACAACACGTGGAGCGCCTCCGACGGGTGCAACCGGGTGCGTGGCACCTGGCAAGTCGCCTCCGACGGGTCCCTCAGCACGACCTCGGGACCGCAGACCCTGACCGCCTGCGACGGCGTACAGCTGCCCATGCTCCTGGTCGCGACGACCTCGGTCGAGGTGACACCGGATTCGCTGACTCTCATCGGCACCGGCGACGCCGCGACGACCACGGTCCTCGTGCGGTCTTCTGATTCCACGGTCGGCCCCCAGGGACGCCCCATCGGGTATTGGGCGGAGTCACGTACCCCCGCGTCGCCGTTCCTGAACTTCAGCACAGACGGCACGTATTCCGGCAACGACGGCTGCAACAACCTGACCGGCACCTGGGTCTCGAAGGCCGACGATGCGGTCGTACTCACCGGCGGCGCTACGACGCTGAGGGCCTGCGAGGGAGTGGACGATTGGCTGGGGCGAGCGGTTCAGGGTCGGGTGCTGGCCGGTGTGATGACGCTCCAGGCCGTCGACGGAACCGTTTTGGGCCAGTTGACTGCCCTCTGACCTTCACCGGCCGACCCCGCTCACACCACGTTCCGGGAGACGGCACGCGTAAGCCACTCTCTGACCGCAGGCATCCTCGTGTTCGTCACACTCGGGCCGCTGGTGCCGGTGCGGTTCGGGGAGTCAGACCGGTCCAGGAGCGGAAGGCCCGGTAGAACGATCGCGGGTCGTCGTACCCGATGAGGAAGGCAATCTCCTGGGTGCTCATCCGTCCCTGAGCCAGGTAATGACGGGCGAGCGCTTCGCGAGTGCGGCTCAGCTCCCCCTGGAAGCTTGTGCCGTCGGTCTTCAACTGGCGCTGCAAACTCCGCGTGCTCGTCGACATTTCGCGGGC